>NZ_MOWM01000066.1 GCF_016082275.1 Variovorax sp. E3 | reverse complement strand
GCGCATCATCAACATCTGCGGGCGCAGCGCATGCGCGCGCAGCGGCTGGCCAAGGAGGCGCTGCTGGCCGCGGCGCTGAAGGAGAAGGCCGCGAACACGCGGTGGGCGCCGATCATGGGCGAGTTCGAGGCGGCGCTGCTCGAGCTGGAGCGCGCGCCGCTGAGCACCGCCGACATCCGCGCCGCGCTGGCGACCGCGCGCGACGAATGGCTGCGGCTGGTGGGCGGCGTGCACGCGCTGGACAGCGCCGACGGCCGTGCCACGCTGGTGCGCTCCAGCGACGCGCTGGTCGACACCTTCGAGCGCCTCACGGCTTCGTATGAGCACAGCCTGCAAGTGATCATGTCCTGACGCCGGTCTTGCTGGCGCGCCTGGTGCCGCGTCAGGCCGCGGTCTTCTCTACGTGCGCCTGGCGCGTATAGAGGAAATCGATCACCGCCTTGCGGGCGTGCACGTAGGCCGGGTCCTCGGCCAGCTCGACGCGGTTGCGCGGGCGCGCGATGTCCACGCGCAGCACGTCGCCGATGGTGGCGGCCGGGCCGTTGGTCAGCATCACGATGCGGTCGCTCAGCAGCACGGCCTCGTCGACGTCGTGCGTGACCATGACCACGGTGCTGTGCGTCTTCTGCACGATGGCCAGCAACTCGTCCTGCAGCTTGGCGCGGGTGAGGGCGTCGAGCGCGCCGAAGGGCTCGTCCATCAGCAGCACCTTGGGCTCCATCGACAGCGCGCGCGCAATGCCCACGCGCTGCTTCATGCCGCCGGAGATTTCGCCGGGGCGCTTCTGCGCGGCCGGCGTGAGGCCGACCAGCGCCAGCGCGGCGTCGGTGCGCTCGCGCAATTGCGCCTTGCTCTCGGTGGCCGCGAACACGCGCTCGACCGCGAGGTACACATTCTCGAAGCAGGTGAGCCAGGGCAGCAGCGAGTGGTTCTGGAACACCACCGCGCGCTCGGGGCCGGGGCCCTTGATTTCCTTGTTGGCGCACAGCAGCACGCCCTGCGTGGGCGCGGTGAGCCCGGCTATCAGGTTCAGCAGCGTCGACTTGCCGCAGCCCGAGTGCCCGATGAGCGTGATGAACTCACCCTTGGCCACGTGCAGGTTCACGTCGCGCAGCGCGACGAAGCGGCCCTTGGGCGTCTTGAAGGCCTGCTCGACGTCGTGGATCTCGATGTACTTGCCGTCGCTGCTCATGACTTCACCTCTTCGAACGTGAACGCGGTGGCGAGCTTGATGAGCGCGAACTCCAGCACCAGGCCGACGATGCCGATCACGAAGATCGCGATGATGATGTTGGCGACGTTGAGGTTGTTCCACTCGTCCCACACCCAGAAGCCGATGCCGACGCCGCCCGTGAGCATCTCGGCCGCCACGATCACCAGCCATGCGGTGCCCACGGCCAGCCGCACGCCGGTGAGCATGTAGGGCAGCACGGCGGGAAACAGGATCTTGGTGAGGATCTTCCATTCGCTGAGGTTCAGCACCTTGGCCACGTTCATGTAGTCGCTGGGCACGCGCTGCACGCCCACCGCCGTGTTGATGACCATCGGCCAGATCGAGCAGATGAAGATGGTCCAGATGGCGGCCGGGTTGGCGCCCTTGAACACCAGCAGGCCGATGGGCAGCCACGCCAGCGGCGACACCGGGCGCAGCAGGCTGATCAGCGGGTTGAACATGCGCGCCAGGAACTCGAAGCGCCCGATGGCAAAGCCCGCCGGAATGCCCACCAGCGCCGCGAGGCCGAAGCCCAGCGCCACGCGCTGCAGCGACGACAGCACGTTCCAGCCCACGCCCTGGTCGTTCGGGCCCTTGCTGTAGAACGGGTCGCTGAACACGGTCAGGGCCTGCTGCCAGGTCGCGGCCGGCGTGGGGAAGCCCGTGGTGCTTTTCATGGCCACGATTTCCCAGATCAGCAGCAGCAGGCCGAAGCCCGCGAGCGGCGGCAGCACGCGCATCCAGAATGCGCGCAGGTCCAGGGGCGTACGCGTCCTGGGTTCGGGAGCGGGTGCCGGTGCAACTGCAACTGCCGCGGCGATTGCCACGGCGGGCATCGGCTTTGCCGCGACGATGGGCGCCGCCTTGGCGGCAGCCGCGTCGAGCGGCGAATGGAAGACTGCGCTGACCATGGTGTTCTCCCTATGCATGAAGCTTGAATGAATCGGCGTACTTCTTCGGGTCCTTGCCGTCCCAGACCGAGCCGTCGAACAGCTTGCTGGTGCGCATCGCGTCCTTGGGCACCGGCGTCTGCGTGGCCGTGGCGGCCTGCTTGTAGATGTCGATGCGGTTGATCTCGGTGGCCACCTTCAGGTAGTCGGGGTGTTCCTTCAGCAGGCCCCAGCGCTTGTGCTGCGTGAGGAACCACATGCCGTCCGACAGGTAGGGGAAGTTCACGGCGCCGCCGTTGTAGAACTTCATGAAGTTCGGGTCGTCCCAGCTCTTGCCCAGGCCGTTGGTGTAGCGGCCCAGGATGCGCTGGTTGATGGCGTCCACGCTGGTGTTGACGTAGCTCTTGTCGGCGATGGTCTCGGCCATCTTGTTCTTGTTCTGCAGGCCGGCGTCGATCCACTTGCTGGCCTCGAGGATGGCCGCGGTCACGGCGCGCGCGGTGTTGGGGTACTTCTTCACGAAGTCGGACGTGGTGCCCAGCACCTTCTCGGGGTGGTCCTTCCAGATGTCCTGCGTGGTGATGGCCGTGATGCCGATGCCGTCCATGATGGCGCGCTGGCCCCAGGGCTCGCCCACGCAGTAGCCGTCCATGTTGCCCACGCGCATGTTGGCCACCATCTGCGGCGGCGGCACGGTGATGTTCTTCACGTCCTTGAAGGGGTCGATGCCTGCCGAGGCCAGCCAGTAGTACAGCCACATGGCGTGCGTGCCCGTGGGGAAGGTCTGCGCGAAGGTGTATTCGCGCTTCTCGCTGGCGATGAGCTTGGCCAGCGACGCCGCGTCGACCGCGCCCTTGTCGGCCAATTTCTTGGACAGCGTGATGGCCTGGCCGTTGTTGTTCAGGGTCATGAGCACGGCCATGTCCTTCTTGGGGCCGCTCAGGCCCAGGTGCATGCCGTAGACCAGGCCGTAGAGCACGTGCGCCATGTCGAGGTCGCCGTTGGCGAGCTTGTCGCGCACGCCGGCCCAGCTGGCCTCCTTGCTGGGGACGATCTTCACGCCGTACTTCTTGTCGATGCCCAGCACCGAGGCCATCACCACGCTGGCGCAGTCGGTCAGCGGGATGAAGCCGATCTTCACTTCTTCCTTCTCGGGCTTGTCCGAGCCCTGGGCCCAGACGGCCGCGCGCAGTGCGGGGTCGATGCCCACGGCGCCGATGGCGGCGGCTTGCAGGACGCGGCGTCGGCTGAGGCGGGTGGTGAGCAGGTCGGTCATGGGTCGGGGCTCCGGTTGATGGCGAACAAAAACAAGAAAGGCAAAAACGAAAAGGCGTCCGCACCGCGCAGGGGCTGCTCGAAAACGAGCTTGCGGGATGGGGACGCCTTTGTCCGATTCGGTGGGTCGCACCCGCCGTTGGGTGCTGCCTGCCTGAAGGCCGGTGAAGGCCTGTGCGTTGGTTGCTTGCAAGCGGTGTGCCAGCCTTCGCGGCGGGGTGGCCGCTATCGGGAAAGTAGCGGCGGGCGGCCGGGTGGCGCGGGGTGCGCCGGCTTCGCCCCGAGATGCGCGGCAGGCACGGTTGTTGTGCGCTGCACCAAATTGAACGTGTTCAGCGCAGGGGCGGCGGCGCGCGGTCGGGCGCGGGCAGGTAGTCGGCCATCGACAGCACCGACTCGGCCACCTCGATGAGCCGGCGGCCCTGGTTCATGGCGGTCTGGCGCAGCATCTTGTGCGCCTCCTGCTCGGTCATGCGGCGGTGGGCCATCAGGAGGCCCTTGGCGCGCTCGACGAGCTTGCGTTCGTTGAGCGAGGCGCGCACGGTGTCGAGCTCGTCGCTCATGGCCTGCAGCCGCTGCGACTGCTCCTGGACCATGTCGAGCACCGAGCGCTCGAGGTGACGCCCGAACTGCGCGGGCGCGGCCGCCTGTGCGTCGGCGTCGTCGAAGAACAGGGCGCCGTGGGTCTGCGGGGCCAGCGTGTCGAGCAACTGCTGATAGGCCTGCAGCTCGCTGCGCGCCTGCGCGGTCTTGCGGTCGCACAGGGCGCGCAGGTCGGCGGCGAGGCGGTCTTCGACCGTCTTCATGGCGTCGATGCGGCGCGTGCAGCAGTCGAACCAGGCCTGGCTCAGCGCGGCATCGGGTGCGCCCGGGCCCGCGCCCGTGCGGCGCATGCGCTCGAGCTCGGCCAGCACGCTGTCGGACTGGCGCTCGCGCCACAGCGCCAGCACCGCGCTGCCCGAGAAGTCGCCGAACACCTGGAAGCAGCGCTCCTGCGATTCGATCAGGTGCAGCCACTGCAGGCGCCGCGCTTCGTCGCCGTGGCCGGTTGCCAGCGCGGCGGCGCCGAAGGCACGCTCCTGGCCCGCGAACTCCTTGCCCTGCATGAAGTTGAACATCGCGACCAGCAGGCGCGAGATCTCGGGGTCGGTGGCGCCGTCGGCCGCCTCGAACACCACCGACAACAGGCCCGCGACGAGCTTGGCGAAGGCGGCGGTCGATTGCGCGGGCTTGAGCTCGAGCGCGTCGATGCGGCGGCGCAGCGCGGGCAGGGCGTCCAGGCCGGGCAGCACCCAGGCGATGCGGCTGAACAGGCGGGCGCCGTTGCCGGGGCCGACGCCGCGGTGGTTCTCGGCCTCGAGCTGGTCGAAGCCCGCGCGCACTGCCTGCTCCAGCGCCAGGCATTCGGCGATCTGCGGCGCGCGCTGCTCGCCGAAGCGCCCGCCCTGCGAGGCCAGGAACACGTTCGACATGCCGCGCTCGCGCTGCAGCGCATGCACCAGCCGGCCGATCACGCCGACCAGTTCGCTGGTGCGCGCGAGCTGGTCCAGCTCGTCGATTTCGCAGCGGCGGGCGGCGATCAGAAAACTCAGTCCGGACTTCATGGTGGGAGGGGCCTGCGGGGCTGTGCAGGGGTGTTGCAACATCCGTGCCTCTGGCGTGCGTTTGCCCCTTCGCGGGCGACCCCGGCGGGCGCCACCTACACTCGACGCCATGCTCTTGTTGGGAATCGAATCATCCTGCGATGAAACCGGCGTGGCGCTGGTCGAGTCGCACGGCGACGCGCTGCCGGTGCTGCTTTCGCACGCGCTGCACAGCCAGATCGCCATGCACCAGGCCTACGGCGGCGTGGTGCCCGAACTGGCCAGCCGCGACCACATCCGCCGCGTGCTGCCGCTCACTGAAGCCGTCATGGCCGAGGCCGGGCGCGCGCTCGGCGAGGTCGAGTGGTGGCCTACACGCGCGGCCCCGGCCTGGCGGGTGCGCTGCTCGTGGGCGCCGGCGTGGCCTGCGCGCTGGGCGTGGCGCTGGGCAAGCCGGTGCTGGGCGTGCATCACCTCGAAGGGCATCTGCTGTCGCCGTTCCTGAGCGCCGACCCGCCGGAGTTTCCGTTCGTGGCGCTGCTGGTGTCGGGCGGTCATACGCAGCTGATGCGCGTGGACGGCGTGGGGCGCTACGAACTGCTCGGCGAGACCATCGACGACGCGGCCGGCGAAGCCTTCGACAAGAGCGCCAAGCTCATGGGCCTGCCGTACCCCGGCGGCCCGTGGCTCGCCAAGCTGGCCGAGGGCGGCAGCGCCACGGCGTTCAAGCTGCCGCGCCCGCTGCTGCACAGCGGTGACCTCGACTTTTCATTCGCCGGCCTGAAGACGGCGGTGCTCACCCAGGCCAAGAAGCTCGGCGACCAGCTCGAGGCGAACAAGGCCGACCTGGCGGCGTCCACGCAGGCGGCCATCGTCGAAGTGCTGCTGAAGAAGTCGCTCTCGGCGCTCGACCAGACCGGCCTGAAGCGGCTGGTGGTGGCCGGCGGGGTGGGTGCGAACAAGAACCTGCGCGAGCAGCTGAATGCCGCGTGCGCCAGGCGCAAGGTGCGGGTGCACTACCCCGAGCTGCACCTGTGCACCGACAACGGCGCCATGATCGCCATGGCCGCCGCGATGCGTTTGCAGTCGGGCCTGTCGCAGGCGAGCGAGCGCTACGCCTTCGACGTCAAACCGCGATGGCCAATGGCATCGCTGTCTGCCGGGGCGCCGCTGCCGGAGACTGCGTAACAGATTGGCGTGCCCGGCCGAGCGCCGGCAGCGGCAGCACGTCCAGCACATTGCGCCAGAGCTGGCGCCACTGCGGCCAGTCGTGGCCGCCTTCGGTGGTGAACACGCGGCCCGGGGGCAGGGCATCGGCCAGCAGCTTGTGGTTGCTGGCAAAGCGGTCTTCGAGGCCGAACCCCAGGTACAGCGGCGGCAGGTTCTTCGACGGCTGCGCCGCGAGGTATTGCTGGAAGAAGGGCCACAGCTTGCGGTCGGGTTCCTCGTCGGGCTGCGGGCCCGTGGGCGCTTGCCAGGCGCGCAGGCCGCCGGCCTTCTTGATTTCCGCGCCGAGCACGCGGCGCCCGAGGTAGGGCGCCAGCGCCACGATGCCGTCCACCGAGCCCGGACGCGCCAGTTCGTGAATCAGCGCGCCGAAGCCGCCGATCGAAATGCCCACGAGCCAGATGGCCTTGTAGCCGTTGGCGCGCTGCGGGGCGATGACGTCCGCGTGCAGCCGTTCGCTGAGCGTCTGGTCGTAGTAGTACGACACGTCGGCGTCGACCAGCAGCGCGTCGGCCGCGAGGTGGCGCTCCCGCACGGCGCTGATGAAACCCTCGCGCTCGAACTCGTCGGGCTTGAGGTACGCACCCGGCAAAAAGACCAGGAGCGTGTCGGATTGTTCGGTGGGATTTGCAGGTTGAAGGTGTGTTTTCATGGTGCCATGAGGGGCACCCGACCCGCACCGTCATGGAACTCGATGCGTTTACGAGACGCCCACGAAGAAGAAAGTACTAAGAAAACGTCACATCATGTGACGTTATGCGGCCCTATTGTGAATAGGGAGCATGTTCAAAGTCAAAAAGAAGCCTTTACTGACACTTTCTTCTTGTGGGCATAGGCCGAACTAGTTGATTTGCAACTGCGCGGCCTGGCTCACCGGCACCAGCTTTCCGAGCTTCAGCGTGAGCACGCCGTTCTCGAGCCTCGCTTCGCTGGTGGCCACGTCGATGTCCTGCGGCAGCTCGTAGGCGGCCTTGAACTGGCGCTTGGCTTCGGCCTTGCTGTCGATGCGCAGCACGGCGCCTTCGATGCTGATCGCGAGGTCTTCACGCGCGAAGCCCGGCACGTCGAGCGAGAGGGTCCAGCTCTTGTCGTCCTGTTCCACGAGGGGCGAACGGCGGGTGCCGGCGAGGGCCTCGCTGGCGAAGCGTTCGAAGGCGCGGTCGTAGGCGCGCGGAGCGAAGCGGGCGGTGCGGAGAGTGGGTGCGAAAAACATGGTGAAGAACTCCTGAATGAACACAATGGGGACAAGAATGTGTGTCCCTTACACTGCGCGGCCGTTCCATCGTTGAGTGCCGCTTGACACCTCATCTAGGCGCAGCGGCACGCGTTTCAAGACAATGAATCCCCCCTTTATTTGGCGTCGCGAGGCCTTGAAATTCGCAGCGCTGGCGCTATGCGCGAGACCCTTCGCCGCGCTGGCGCAACCGCAGCCCGCCCCCATTCGCCTGGCGCTGATCGAGAGCATGAGCGGCCCGTTCGCCAACACCGGCGAGGCGGTGTTCCGCAACCTGCTGTGGGCCGTCGAACGTGTGAACGCGCGCGGCGGCGTCAAGCTGCCGGGCGGCGCGCGGCCCTTGCAACTGGACCGCTACGACAGCAAGGGCCAGAACGAAGAAGCCCTGTCCGCATTGCGCGCCGCGATCGACGACGGCGCGCGCATCGTGCTGCAGGGCAACTCGTCGGCCACGGCATCGGCGCTGGTCGATGCCATCGAGAAGAACAACGAACGCGATGCATCGCGGCGCGTGATCTTCCTGAACTACGCGGCGGTCGATCCGGTGCTCACCAACGAGCGCTGCAGCTTCTGGCACTTCCGCTTCGACGCGCATGCCGACATGCGCATGGCCGCGCTGATGGACGTGGTGAAAGACGACGCGGCGCTCAAGCGCGCGTACCTGATCGGGCAGGACTACAGCTTCGGCCAGTCGGTGCTGCGCGAGGCGCGCCGCCAGCTCGGCGCGCAGCGGCCCGACGTGGAGATCGTCGGCGACGAGCTGCACCCGATGGGCAAGGTGAAGGACTTCGCGCCTTACGCCACCAAGATCATTGCGAGCGGCGCGCAGGCCGTGTTCACGGGCAACTGGGGCAACGACCTCACGCTGCTCGTGAAGGCCGCGCGCGAGGCCGGCTTCAACGGCACCTTCTATACCTTCTACGGCAACGCGCTCGGCGCGCCGGCCGCCATCGGCGATGCGGGCATCGGCCGCGTGATCGCGGTGGCCGACTGGCTGCCGAATGTGCAGACGGCGCAGTCCGAGGCCTTCTACCGGGCGTTCCGCGCGCGCTTTCCCAAGCCGGCCGACGACTACGTGCACATGCGGCTGCAGCTGCTCGTCGAGTCGCTGGCGCAGGCCGTCGAGCGCGCGGGCAGCGTCGACACCGTGCAGGTCGCGCGTGCGCTGGAGCAGGCCGACGTGAGCCTGTACGGCCAGCGCGGCCGCATGCGCGCGGCGGACCATCAGTTCCAGCAGCAGCTCGTGGTCGGCGTGATGGACCGGCAGGGCAGGCCGGGCGTGCAGTTCGACGTCGAGGGTTCGGGCTACGGCTTTCGCGTGGTCAAGACCATCGCCCCCGAACGCGCCGAGCTGCCGACCTCGTGCAAGATGAAGCGACCGTGATCATGAAGAACAGGACAACCAGACATGCGTGAAGCCATCCACAACCTCGAAGCATCGAAGATCCGCGAAGTCGCCAATGCCGGCATGGGCCGCGACGACGTGCTGGCCTTCTGGTTCGGCGAGAGCGACGAGGTGACGCCCGAGGTGATCCGCCAGTCAGCCATCGAATCGCTGCAGCGCGGCGAAACCTTCTACTCGCACAACCTCGGCCTGCCCGAGCTGCGCGAGGCCATCGCGCGCTACACCAGCGGGCTGCATCCGAAGGTCGACGCCTCGCGCATCGCCGTCACCTCGGGCGGCGTGAGCGCGCTGATGCTGGCGGTGCAGGCGCTGGTCGATGCGGGCGACGAAGTGGTGGCCGTCACGCCGGTGTGGCCCAACCTCACGGCGCAGCCCGCGATCATGGGCGCGCGCGTGCACACGCTGCCGCTGGTGCCGGTGAACGGGCAATGGACGCTCGACCTGCCCGCGCTGCGCGCCGCGGTCACCTCGAAGACCAAACTGCTGATCGTCAACGCACCCAACAACCCGACGGGCTGGACCATGACGCGCGACGAGCAGCAGGCCGTGCTCGACCACTGCCGCCAGACCGGCACCTGGATCCTGGCCGACGAGGTGTACGAGCGGCTGTACTTCGAGCCCACGCCCAACGCCTGCGCGCCGAGCTTTCTCGACATCTCGACGCCCGACGACCGCCTGGTCGTGACGCACAGTTTTTCGAAGAGCTTCCTCATGACGGGCTGGCGCCTCGGCTGGCTGGTGCTGCCGCCGTCGATGGTGGACGGCATCGGCAAGCTGATCGAGTTCAACACCTCGTGCGCGAGCGTGTTCACGCAGCGCGCGGCCATCACGGCCATCGCGCACACGGCCGAGATCACGCCGCGCGTGGTGGCGCACCTGAAGCTGTGCCGCGACACGCTGGTGCCGCTGCTGGCGGACGTGCCGGGCGTGCAGGTGGCGCCGGCCAAGGGCGGCATGTACGCCTTCTTCCGGCTCGAAGGCTTCAGCGATTCGCTCGACGTGGCCAAGCGGCTGGTGGCCGAGGCGGGCCTGGGGCTCGCGCCGGGCAACGCCTTTGCGCCCGAGGCGCAAGGCTGGCTGCGCTGGTGCTTCGCCTCCAAGGACCCGCAGCGGCTGGTGAAGGGCGTGGAGCGCCTGCGCCACTGGCTGGCGGAGCAGCCGCAGTCCCGAAAGGGCTGAGCCGGCTGCAATTTCGTTCAATACGCGGCGCGGGCGGGCCGCGAAGCTCGGACTTTTCTGTGAAACGAAAGGTCTGGCATGTCGGAACGGTTGAAGGGCATGGCGCTGTGCGCGCTGGCGATGGTCACGGTGGGCAGCACGGTGGTGGCGAGCAAGGTCATCGCGGGCGGGTTGCCGCCGTTCACGGCCACCGCGCTGCGGTTCGCGATGGCGCTGCCGGTGTTCCTGGTGCTGCTGCGGCTGACCCGCACGCCGTGGCCGCGGCCCGACCGGCGCGACCTGGCGTTGCTGCTGTGCCAGGCGGGGCTGGGCAGCGTGGGCTACACCGTGCTGCTGATCATGGGCGTGCGCTGGGCGCCGGCCGCCAGCGCGGGCGTCGTGGCAGGCACCTTGCCGGCGGTGGCGGCGCTGGTGGCCGTGATCGCGCTGCGCGAGCGGCCGGGGCGCTACCTGGTGGGCAGCATCGTGCTGGCGACGGCGGGTGTGCTGGCGATCAGTTGGCCCGGATCGGGGGCGGTTTCGGCGAGCGACTCGAAATCCCCCGCGGCGATGCTGGGCAACCTGCTGGTGCTTGGCGCGGTCGTCTGCGAGGCGATGTTCATCCTGCTCAACAAGCGGTTGCGCGTGCCGGTGCGCCCGCTGGCGCTGTCGACGCTCATGACGGCCTTCGGGCTGCTGCTGTCGCTGGTGCCGGCGCTGTTCGAGCGGGCCTGGGAGCGCCCCGTGCCGGTGGAGGCGCTGGCCGGCGTCGCCTACTACGCGCTGGTGCCGACGGTGCTGGGCTTCGTTCTGTGGTTTGCCGGCTCGGCGCGGCTGCGCGGGGCCGAGGCGGCGCTGTTCACGGCCGTCCTGCCGGTGTCGGCGCTGGTACTTGCGGCACTCTGGCTGGGCGAAAGCATCAGCCTGGCGCAGGTCGTCGGCGCCGCATGCGTGCTGGGCGCGATGGGGCTGGCCTCCCTCGACGGAAGGGCTTCCAGGGGGAGCGAAAGCCCGCTGAAAGTCGCCGAGCTATAATCCCGAGGCTTTGCATGCCGCAAGGCGCACGGTGGGGGCAGTTCCAGTGCTCACCGCAAGTCAAACATCCCGGAACACAAGGAAATCAAATGATCGCAGCCTCCATCAAGGCCGAAGTCGTCAAGGACAACGCCCGCGCCGCCAACGACACTGGCAGCCCCGAAGTGCAAGTCGCACTGCTGACCGCCCGTATCAACGAGCTCACCCCCCACTTCAAGACGCACGCCAAGGACCACCACGGCCGTCGCGGCCTGCTGCGCATGGTGAGCCGCCGCCGCAAGCTCCTCGACTACCTGAAGTCCAAGGATGCCGAACGTTACACCGCGCTGATCGCCAAGCTGGGTCTGCGCAAGTAAACCGAATCGCATGAAAAAACGCCTGGGTTAGTCCGCTAGCTCAGGCGTTTTTTACTTCGCGATCCACTTTCGGAGTGCCCAAACAGAGCGAAGCTGTGTCATTCCAATGAAGTTCGCCCCGAGCTTCGCTGGAATGGCATCGTGTTCTGAGAAGCCTCCGCCCCTTGCAGATTCTGTGTGGTCTGCTATTAAAACAGGAGCAAAAATGAGCCTCTTCAACAAAGTCACCAAGTCCTTCCAATGGGGCGACAAGACCGTCGTCATGGAAACGGGTGAAGTCGCCCGTCAGGCCAATGGCGCCGTGCTGGTCGACATCGACGGCACCGTGATCCTGGCGACCGTGGTCGCCTCCAAGTCGGCCAAGCCCGGTCAAGACTTTTTCCCGCTGACCGTCGACTACATCGAGAAGACCTACGCCGCGGGCAAGATCCCCGGCAGCTTCTTCAAGCGCGAAGCCAAGCCCAGCGAACACGAAACGCTGACCAGCCGCCTGATCGACCGCCCGATCCGCCCGCTGTTCCCCGAAGGCTTCCTGAACGAAGTGCACGTGGTCATCCACACCGTGTCGCTCAACCCTGAAGTCGACGCCGACATCGCCGCCATGATCGGCGTGAGCGCCGCGTTGGCCATCTCCGGCATCCCGTTCAGCGGCCCGATCGGCGCTGCGCGCGTGGGCTACATCAACGGCCAGTACGTGCTGAATCCGGGCCAGACGGCCCGCAAGGATTCGCAGATGGACCTCGTCGTCGCCGGCACCCAAGCCGCCGTGCTGATGGTCGAGTCCGAAGCCCAGCAACTGAGCGAAGAAATCATGCTCGGCGGCGTGGTGTTCGGCCACGAACAGGCCGGCATCGCCATCAACGCGATCCATGACCTCGTGCGCGACGCCGGCAAGCCGGTGTGGGACTGGCAAGCGCCGGCCGAAGACGAAGCCTTCGTCGCCAAGGTCAAGGGCCTGGCCGAAGAAAAGCTGCGCGCCGTCTACCAGATCCGCAGCAAGCAAGCCCGCACGCAAGCCCTGCGCGAAGCCAACGCCAGCGTCATGAGCACGCTCAAGGAAAGCGGCGAGCCCTTCGACGCCGGCAAGGTCAACGACCTGCTGTTCTCGATCGAATCGAAGATCGTTCGCAGCCAGATCCTGTCGGGCGAACCCCGCATCGACGGCCGCGACACGCGCACCGTGCGCCCCATCGAAATCCGCAACTCGGTGCTGCCCCGCACCCACGGTTCGGCCCTGTTCACGCGCGGCGAAACGCAGGCGCTGGTCATCACCACGCTGGGCACCGAACGCGACGCACAGCGCATCGACGCGCTGGCCGGCGAGTACGAAGACCGCTTCCTGTTCCACTACAACATGCCTCCCTTCGCCACCGGTGAAGTGGGCCGCATGGGCTCGACCAAGCGCCGCGAAATCGGCCACGGCCGCCTGGCCAAGCGCGCGCTCGTCGCCGTGCTGCCGACCAAGGAAGAGTTCCCGTACACGGTTCGCGTGGTCTCGGAAATCACCGAGTCGAACGGCTCGTCGTCGATGGCATCGGTGTGCGGCGGCTGCCTGTCGATGATGGACGCCGGCGTGCCCATGAAGGCGCACGTGGCCGGTATCGCCATGGGCCTGATCAAGGAAGACAACCGCTTCGCGGTGCTGACCGACATCCTGGGCGACGAAGATCACCTGGGCGACATGGACTTCAAGGTTGCCGGCACCACCAACGGCATCACCGCGCTGCAGATGGATATCAAGATCCAGGGCATCACCAAGGAAATCATGCAGGTCGCACTGGCGCAAGCCAAGGAAGCGCGCATGCACATCCTGGGCAAGATGCAGGAAGCCATGGGCGAGGCCAAGGCCGAAGTCTCCAGCTTCGCACCGCGCCTGACCACGCTGAAGATCAACCCCGAGAAGATCCGCGACGTGATCGGCAAGGGCGGCTCGGTCATCCGCGGCCTGCAGGAAGAAACCGGCACAACGATCAACATCGACGAAGACGGCACCATCACCATCGCCTCGACCGATCCGGAAAAGGCCGAGCTGGCCAAGAAGCGCATCGAGCAGATCACCGCCGAAGTCGAAATCGGCAAGGTCTACGAAGGTCCGGTCACCAAGATCCTGGACTTCGGCGCGCTCATCAACCTGCTGCCCGGCAAGGACGGCCTGCTGCACATCAGCCAGATCGCGCACGAACGCGTCGAGAAGGTGACCGACTATCTGAGCGAAGGCCAGATCGTGAAGGTCAAGGTCCTGGAAACCGACGAAAAGGGCCGCGTCAAGCTGTCCATGAAGGCCCTGACCGAGCGTCCGGCCGGCATGGAATACAGCGAGCGCCCGCCGCGTGAAGACCGCGGCGATCGCGGTGACCGTGGCGACCGCCGTGAGCGTTCGGACCGTGGCGACCGCGGCGGCGACCGTGGTGGTGATCGTGGCGAGCGCGCACCGCGCTACAACGACCAGCAGCAACAGCCGCGCAACGAGCAATCGCAGGCCCCGGCCGGCGAGCAGCAACAGCAAGCCCCGCGCGAGCCTCAGGAGTAAGAAGGGCGCAGCGGCGGCTCATGGCCGCCGCTGCTATCTTTTGAACATCAAGCTTCGCCCCATCTGCGGGCGTGGAGGCCGAAAGACCATGAAAGCCATTGAAATCACTTCGTTCGGCGCCCCCGAGGTGCTGCGCGTGGCGCAGCGTCCCGATCCGGTGGCCGGCGCGGGCGAGCTGCTGATTCGCGTCGCGGCGAGTGGCGTCAATCGTCCGGACGTGCTGCAGCGGATGGGCAACTATCCGGTGCCGCCCGGCGCATCCGATCTGCCGGGCCTCGAAGTGGCCGGCGAGATCGTGTCGGGCGATGCCGCGGCGCTGGCCGAGGCGGGCTTCAAGGTCGGCGATCGCGTTTGCGCGCTGATCGCCGGTGGCGGCTACGCACAGCTGTGCGTGGCGCCCGTGGCGCAATGCCTGCCCGTGCCCAAGGGGTGGAGCGACATCGAGGCGGCTTCGCTGCCCGAGACCTTCTTCACCGTCTGGAGCAACGTGTTCGAGCGCGGCCGCCTGCAAAAGGGCGAGACGCTGCTCATTCAGGGCGGCTCGAGCGGCATCGGCGTGACGGCGATCCAGATCGCCAAGGCGCTCGGTGCCACGGTGATCGTCACGGCCGGCAGCGACGACAAGTGCGAAGCCTGCCTGAAGCTCGGCGCCGACCACGCCATCAACTACCGCACGAGCGATTTCGTCGAAGAGGCGAAGAAGCTCACCGGTGGCAAGGGCGTGGACGTGGTGCTCGACATGGTCGCCGGCGACTACGTGGCGCGCGAGATCGAGTGCCTGGCCGAAGACGGCCGGCTCGTGATCATTGCGGTGCAGGGCGGGGTGAAGAGCCAGATCAACGCGGGCCTCGTGCTGCGCAGGCGGCTCACGATCACCGGCTCGACGCTGCGTCCGCGGCCGGTGGTGTTCAAGGGTGCCATTGCCAAGGCGCTGCGCGAGAAGGTGTGGCCGCTGCTCGAGAGCGGCGCGATCAAGCCCGTGATCCACAGCACTTTTGCGGCAGCGGGTGAACCCAGCGGCGCGGCCCAGGCTCACACGCTGATGGAATCGAACCAGCACATCGGCAAGATCGTGCTGGCATGGTGACGAGAAGAACGCGATGACAACGAACAAGAAACTGATCGCCGGCAACTGGAAGATGAATGGCGGCCTGGCTGCCAACGAGGCGCTGGTGAAGGCCTTGCAGCAAGGCCTGGCCGCAAGCCCGGCCGCGTGCGACGTGGCGCTGTGCGCGCCCGCGCCGTACTTTGCGCAGCTGCAGTCGCTGCTGGCGACATCGCCCGCGCTGGCGCTGGGCGCGCAGGACATTTCGGCGCACCCGCAAGGTGCTTTCACCGGCGAGCAATCGGCGGCGATGCTGAAGGACTTCGGTGTGCGCTATGCCATCGTCGGTCACTCCGAGCGTCGGCAGTACCACGGCGAAACCGACGAAGCGGTGGCTGCCAAGACAGCTGCCGCGTTGGCCAACGGCATCACGCCGATCGTCTGTGTCGGCGAGACGCTGGCACAGCGCGAAGCAGGGCAGACCGAAGAGGTCGTCAAGCGCCAGCTGGCGGCCGTCATTCACGTGAACGGCCATTGCATCAGCGAGATCGTCGTGGCCTACGAGCCTGTCTGGGCCATCGGCACGGGCAAGACGCTTCGCCCGAGCGGGCGCAGGCGGTGCATGCTGTGCTGCGCGCGCAGTTGCATCACGCGGCGAGCGAGCACGCCGCGGGCATCAAGATTCTTTATGGCGGCAGCATGAACGCGGCGAATGCCGCGGAGTTGCTTGCACAGGCCGACATCGACGGCGGCCTCATCGGCGGCGCATCGCTCAAGGCGCCCGACTTTTTGCAGATCATCTCTGCCGCTGCACGCTGAACGCGGGCAACGGCGGCAATCAATTAGGAGTAAGAACGAATGAACGTGGTCCTCAACCTTCTGGTCGGCGTGCAAATGCTGGCAGCCCTGGCAATGATCGGCCTGATCCTGATCCAGCACGGCAAGGGCGCGACATGGGCGCGGCCTTCGGCAGCGGCAGCGCCGGCAGCCTGTTCGGCGCCAGCGGCAGTGCCAACTTCCTGTCGCGCACCACGGCCGTGCTGGCCGCCGTGTTCTTCGCATGCACGCTGCTGCTGGCTTACTTCAGCCACGCGCGTCCCGCGGGCGGTGGTTCGCTGCTCGAGCGTGCTGCTGTCGGCGCACCCGCTGCGCCAGCCGCGCCCGCGGCTCCGGCGGCTGGTGAAATCCCTGGCGCAGCGGCTCCTGCAGCCCCTGCATCGGCGCCCGCGGCCCCCGCCACGCCGCCCGGTCAGATCCCCAGCAAGTAATCAACTCGTTTTCATGAGTCGCCCGTTAAAAACGGCTCGATTTCAGGGTAAACTCTAAATCTGTTCGGAAAGCCAAATACCTGTTGCAGGTACCTCATGCCATCCGAACAGTAAAAACCGCGGTCGTGGTGAAATTGGTAGACACGCTATCTTGAGGGGGTAGTGGCGAAAGCTGTGCGAGTTCGAGTCTCGCCGACCGCACCAAATCTCATCGGCAGAAAACCTCATCCAGAGGTTCTTCTTGCCGGTGGCAAGCGGTGAAAAACTCTCGATGAATCTCGACTCCTACCTCCCCGTCCTTTTGTTCATTTTGGTCGGAGTCGGCGTAGGCGTCGCACCTCAGGTCATCGGATACATTCTCGGCCCCAATCGGCCCGACGCCGCAAAGAACGCTCCCTACGAGTGTGGCTTTGAAGCCTTCGAGGATGCGCGCATGAAATTCGACGTGCGCTATTACCTCGTCGCCATTCTCTTCATCCTGTTCGATCTCGAAATTGCCTTTCTCTTTCCGTGGGCCATTGCGCTCAAGGAGATCGGTGCTGTCGGCTTCTGGGCATGATGATCTTCCTCGCCATCCTCGTCGTGGGCTTCGCCTACGAGTGGAAAAAAGGCGCGCTCGACTGGGAATGACAAGGAAAGCACACGATGGCCATTGAAGGCGTTCTCAAAGAAGGTTTCGTCACGACCACCTATGACTCGGTGGTGAATTGGGCGAAGACCGGATCTCTCTGGCCGATGACGTTCGGCCTCGCATGCTGTGCGGTGGAAATGATGCACGCGGGCGCCGCCCGCTACGACATCGACCGCTTCGGCATGCTGTTTCGTCCCAGCCCCCGTCAGTCTGATTTGATGATCGTGGCCGGCACGCTGTGCAACAAGATGGCGCCGGCGCTGCGCAAGGTCTACGACCAGATGCCCGAGCCGCGCTGGGTGCTGTCGATGGGCTCGTGCGCCAATGGCGGTGGTTACTACCACTACAGCTATTCGGTCGTGCGCGGCTGCGACCGCATCGTGCCCGTCGACGTCTATGTGCCGGGTTGCCCGCCCACCGCCGAAGCCCTGCTTTACGGCGTGATCCAGTTGCAGCAGAAGATTCGCCGCACCAACACCATTGCCCGCGCCTGAGAGATTGCCGACGATGACTGACTTTGCAATTTCGCCGGAGGTGCTGCGCGCCAACATCGCCGAAGCGCTCGGTGACAAGGCCAAGAGCGTGACGCTCGCGCTCGGCGAGGTGACCGTGGTGGTCGACTCGACCGACTACACCGAAGCCGCGCTGCTGCTGCGCGATGCGCCCGGCTGCCGTTTCGAGCAGCTGATCGACCTGTGCGGCATGGACTACTCCGACTACCGCGAAGGCGAGTGGCAGGGCGATCGCTATTGCGTCGTCACGCACCTGCTGTCCGTGAGCCTCAACCAGCGCGTGCGCCTGAAGGTGTTCGCGCCGAGCGAAGACCTGCCCGTGGTCGATTCGTTGCAGCCCGTCTGGAACGCCGCCACCTGGTTCGAGCGCGAAGCCTTCGACCTGTACGGCATCGTGTTCGAAGGTCACGACGACCTGCGCCGCATCCTGACCGACTACGGCTTCATCGGCCACCCGTTCCGCAAGGACTTCCCCGTGTCGGGACATGTCGAAATGCGTTACGACGAAGAACAGAAGCGCGTGGTCTACCAGCCGGTATCGATCGAGCCGCGCGAAATCACCCCGCGCGTGATCCGCGAAGACAACTACGGCGGCGGTTTGCACTGATATGGCCGAAATCAAGAACTACACACTCAACTTCGGTCCCCAGCACCCTGCGGCACACGGCGTGCTGCGCCTGGTGCTCGAGCTGGACGGCGAAGTGATCCAGCGCGCCGACCCCCACATCGGCCTGCTGCACCGCGCGACCGAGAAGCTCGCCGAATCGCGCACCTTCATCCAGTCGTTGCCGTACATGGACCGTCTCGACTACGTGTCGATGATGAGCAACGAGCACGCCTACTGTCTCGCCATCGAGCGGATGATGGGCCTGGACGTGCCGGTCCGCGCGCAGTACATCCGCGTGATGTTCGCCGAGATCACCCGCCTGCTGAACCACCTGCTGTGGCTCGGCGCGCACGGTCTGGACTGCGGCGCGATGAACATGCTCATCTACTGCTTCCGCGAGCGTGAAGACCTGTTCGACATGTACGAAGCCGTGTCCGGCGCGCGCATGCACGCGGCGTACTTCCGTCCGGGCGGCGTCTACCGCGACCTGCCGGACGCGATGCCGCAGTACAAGGTCAGCAAGATCAAGAACGCGAAGGCCATCGAGCGCCTGAACGAAGACCGCCAGGGTTCGCTGCTCGACTTCGTCGACGCCTTCTGCAAGCGCTTCCCGAAGATGGTCGACGAGTACGAGACGCTCCTCACCGACAACCGCATCTGGAAGCAGCGCACCGTGGGCATCGGCGTGGTCACGCCGGAGCGCGCGCTGAACCTGGGCTTCACCGGCCCCATGCTGCGCGGCTCGGGCATCGAGTGGGACCTGCGCAAGAAGCAGCCCTACGACGTCTACGACCGCATGGAGTTCGACGTGCCGCTGGGCAAGACCGGCGACTGCTACGACCGCTACCTGGTTCGCGTCGAGGAGATGCGCCAGGCCAACAAGATCATCCAGCAGTGCTCGACCTGGCTGCGTGCCAACCCTGGCCCGGTCATCACCAGCAACCACAAGGTCGCCGCGCCCGCGCGCGAATCGATGAAGGCGAACATGGAGGAGCTGATCCACCATTTCAAGCTCTTCACCGAAGGCTTCCATGTGCCCGAAGGCGAAGCGTATGCCGCCGTCGAGCATCCGAAGGGCGAGTTCGGCATCTATCTCGTGAGCGACGGCGCCAACAAGCCGTACCGCCTGAAGATCCGCGCCCCTGGCTTCCCGCACCTCGCCGCCCTCGACGAAATGTCGCGCGGTCACATGATCGCCGACGCTGTCGCGGTGATCGGCACGATGGACATCGTGTTCGGCGAGATCGACAGGTGAGAAAGAGCGAATGACGACTTCCTCGACCCACCATGACACGGCGCCTTCGGCGCCGTTGAAACCTGCAATCCTCGAGCGCTTCGCGCGCGAGGTCGCCAAGTACCCTGAAGCAGGCAAGCAATCGGCCGTGATGGCCTGCTTGGCCATCGTCCAGCAGGACGAAGGCTACGTCAGCCTGCAGCGCGAGCGCGAGATCGCCGACTACCTCGGCATGGCGCCCATCGCCGTGCACGAGGTGACGACCTTCTACAACATGTACAACCAGCATCCGGTGGGCAAGTTCAAGCTCAACGTGTGCACCAACCTGCCTTGCCAGCTGCGCGACGGCGTCACCGCCCTCGTGCATCTCGAGAAGAAGCTGGGCATCAAGATGGGCGAGACCACGACCGACGGCGTGTTCACGCTGCAGCAGAGCGAGTGCCTGGGTGCTTGCGCCGACTCGCCCGTGATGCTGGTCAACGACCGCACCATGTGCAGCTTCATGAGCAACGAAAAGCTCGACCAGCTCATCGACGGCCTGCGCGGCGCCACGCCGGCAACCAAAGGGGAGGCTTCGTGATGTCACCCGAACAAGTGCTCAAGCAGTTCCAGGCCACGGGCGTCCAGACCTGTTTCCATGACCGCCACATCGAGCCGCAGATCTATGCGGGCCTCGACGGCACCAACTGGCGCCTGGCCGACTACGAAGCGCGCGGCGGCTACCAGGCCCTGCGCAAGATCCTGACCGAGGGCCTCACGCCCGACCAGGTGATCGCCGAAGTCAAGGCCTCGGGCCTGCGCGGCCGCGGCGGCGCCGGTTTCCCGACCGGCCTGAAGTGGAGCTTCATGCCCCGCCAGTTCCCGGGCCAGAAGTACCTCGTCTGCAATTCGGACGAAGGCGAGCCGGGTACGTGCAAGGACCGCGACATCCTGCAGTTCAACCCGCACATCGTGATCGAAGGCATGGCCATTGCAGCGTATGCAATGGGCATCAGCGTGGGCTACAACTACATCCACGGCGAAATCTTCGACAGCTACGACCGCTTCGAGGAAGCCCTCGAAGAAGCGCGCGCCGCCGGCTACCTCGGCGACAAGATCATGGGCAGCACGTACAACTTCCAGTTGCACGCGGCCCACGGCTTCGGCGCCTACATCTGCGGCGAAGAAACCGCGCTGCTCGAATCGCTCGAAGGCAAGAAGGGCCAGCCGCGCTTCAAGCCGCCGTTCCCGGCCAGCTTCGGCCTGTACGGCAAGCCGACCACCATCAACAACACCGAGACCTTCGCGGCGGTGCCCTGGATCATCCGCAACGGCGGTCCGGCCTACCTCGAGTGCGGCAAGCCGAACAACGGCGGCACCAAGATCTACTCGGTGAGCGGTGACGTCGAGCTGCCCGGCAACTACGAAGTGCCCATGGGCACGCCGTTCTCCAAGCTGCTCGAGCTGGCGGGCGGGGTCCGCAAGGGCCGCACGCTGAAGGCCGTGATCCCCGGCGGATCGTCGTCGCCCGTGCTGCCGGCCGACATCATGATGGCCTGCACCATGGACTACGACTCCATCGCCAAGGCCGGCTCCATGCTGGGTTCGGGCGCGGTGATCGTCATGGACGACAGCCGCTCGATGGTCGAGTCGCTCAAGCGCCTCTCGTACTTCTACATGCACGAGTCCTGCGGCCAGTGCACGCCGTGCCGCGAAGGCACGGGCTGGCTCTACCGCGTGGTGGACCGCATCCACAACGGGCAGGGCAGGGCGAGCGACATGGACCTGCTGAACTCCGTCGCGGACAACATCCAGGGCCGCACGATCTGCGCCCTCGGCGATGCAGCGGCCATGCCGGTGCGCGCCATGATCAAGCACTTCCGTCATGAGTTCGAAGCCCTGATTCCGGGCTCCGTTCCCAAAGCGCCGGTCCAGCCTGAGCGCGAGAAACACACATATGGTTGAAATCGAACTCGACGGCAAGAAGGTCGACGTGACCGAAGGCAGCATGATCATGCATGCGGCCGACAAGGCGGGCACGTACATCCCGCACTTCTGCTATCACAAGAAACTCAGCATCGCGGCCAACTGCCGCATGTGCCTGGTCGACGTGGAAAAGGCGCCCAAGCCGATGCCGGCCTGCGCCACGCCCGTCACGCAGGGCATGATTGTTCGCACCAAGAGCGAAAAGGCCATCAAGGCGCAGCAGTCGGTCATGGAGTTCCTCCTGATCAACCACCCGCTGGATTGCCCCATCTGCGACCAGGGCGGCGAATGCCAGCTGCAAGACCTGGCCGTGGGCTATGGCGGTTCTTCCTCGCGCTACGAGGAAGAAAAGCGCGTCGTGTTCCACAAGGACGTCGGCCCGCTGATCAGCATGGAAGAAATGAGCCGCTGCATCCATTGCACGCGCTGCGTCCGCTTCGGCCAGGAAGTGGCCGGCGTGATGGAGCTGGGCATGACGCAACGCGGCGAGCACTCCGAAATCGAAACCTTCGTGGGCGACTCGGTCGACTCCGAGCTGTCGGGCAACATGATCGACATCTGCCCGGTCGGCGCGCTCACGAGCAAGCCCTTCCGCTACAGCGCCCGCACCTGGGAACTGTCGCGCCGCAAGTCGGTGAGCCCGCACGACTCCACCGGTGCCAACCTGATCGTCCAGGTCAAGAACAACCGCGTGATGCGCGTGGTGCCGCTGGAGAACGAAGACGTCAACGAATGCTGGATCGCCGACCGCGACCGCTTCTCGTACGAAGCGCTCAACGGCACGGAACGCCTGACGCAGCCCATGCTCAAGCAGGGCGGCCAATGGCAGCAGGTCGACTGGCAGACGGCGCTCGAGTACGTCGCCAACGGTCTCAAGCAGATCAAGGCCGACCACGGTGCCCAGAGCATCGGCACGCTCGTCAGCCCGCACAGCACGCTCGAAGAGCTGCAGCTCGCCGCCATGCTCACGCGTGAACTCGGCAGCGACAACATCGACTACCGCCTGCGCAACGCCGAATTCACGGCCTTCGAAGGCGTGCGTTGGCTCGGCACCTCGATCGCCTCGCTCACGCAAGTGCAGCGCGCGCTGGTCGTCGGCTCGAACCTGCGCAAGGACCATCCGCTGTTCGCGCAGCGCATCCGCCAGGCCGTGCGCAAGGGCGCCGCGCTGTCGGTCATTACCTCCGCAGGCCTGATGGCCGACCGCGACGCCTGGGCCATCGACGTGGCGCAAGCATCGATCGTCGAAGCCGACCAGTGGGTCGAGGCGCTGGCCGCCGTGGCCGCCGCCATCGGCGAAACCAGTGGCGCCGCCGCGCCGCTGGCGCCGAAGAACGCACCCGACGCCGCCGCCAAGGCCATCGCCGCTTCGCTGCTGAGCGGCGAGCGCAAGGCCGTGCTGCTCGGCAATGCCGCCGCCCACCACGCCCAAGCCGGCAGCCTGCTGGCGCTGGCGAACTGGATCGGCGCGCAAACCGGCGCCACCGTCGGCTACCTGACCGAAGCCGCCAACACCGTGGGCGCGCAGCTCGTCGGCGCGTTCCCCAAGAACGGCGGCCTCGATGCCGGCCGCATGCTCGCAGCGGGCTCCGGCCTGAAGGCCGTGCTGCTGCTGAACAACGAACCGGTGTTCGACTCGGCTGCCGGCGCTGCCGCCGCCGACGTCATCGGCAATGCACAGATGGTGGTCACGCTCAGCCCCTTCAAGGCCAACCTGGCGTTCAGCGACGTGCTGCTCCCGATTGCTCCGTTCACCGAAACCCCCGGTACCTTCGTCAATGCCGAAGGCCGCCTGCAAGGTTTCCACGCCGTCGTGAAGCCGCAAGGCGAAACGCGTCCGGCCTGGAAGGTGCTGCGCGTGCTGGCCAACCTGCTGGGCCTGCCGGGCTTTGCGTTCGAATCGACCGCCGACGTGCTCGCCACCATCGGCGACAACGGCGCCGTGCCGACGAATGCGCTGAGCAACGCCACCGCTGCCAATGTCGTCGCTTCCAACGGCGCGGCTGCCGCGCCCGTGGTCGCGAGCATCTACCAGCTCGACTCGATCGTGCGCCGCGCACCATCGCTGCAACTGACCGCCGATGCACGCCATGCATCGTCGGGCGCACCGGCTCGTGCCGAGGAGGCACTGGCATGAGCGTCGACGCTATTCATGGCTTCGGCCAGAGCCTGGTTGCCGCCGGCTGGTGGACCGCCGTGGTCTGGCCCGTGGTCTGGACGCTGATCAAGATCATCGTCGTGGTGATCCCGCTGATGCTGGCCGTGGCGTACCTCACGCTGTGGGAACGCAAGGCCATCGGCTTCACGCAGATCCGCATCGGCCCCAATCGCATCGGACCGCTGGGCCTGCTCCAGCCGATCGCCGACGCGCTCAAGCTGATGACCAAGGAAATCATTCTTCCGACGGTCGCCAACAAGGGCCTGTTCCTGCTGGGCCCGATCATGACCATCATGCCGGCGCTGGCCGCATGGGCCGTGATTCCGTTCGGTCCCGATGTGGCGCTGGCCAACATCAACGCCGGCCTGTTGTTCGTGATGGCCATCACCTCGCTCGAGGTGTACGGCGTGATCATCGCCGGCTGGGCCTCGAACTCGAAGTACGCCTTCCTGGGCGCGCTGCGCGCCTCGGCACAGATGGTGAGCTACGAAATCGCGATGGGCTTCTGCTTCGTCGTCGTGCTGATGGTCACCGGCAGCCTGAACATGAGCGAGATCGTGAACGTTCAGGGCAAGGGCATGTTCGCCAACATGGGCGTCGGCTTCCTGTCGTGGAACTGGCTGCCGCTGCTGCCGATCTTCGTCGTCTACTTCATCTCGGGCCTTGCCGAAACCAACCGCCACCCGTTCGACGTGGTGGAAGGCGAGTCCGAAATCGTGGCCGGCCACATGATCGAGTACTCGGGCATGAGCTTCGCGATGTTCTTCCTGGCCGAGTACGCCAACATGTGGCTCGTCTCGATCCTGACCGTGGTGCTGTTCCTCGGCGGATGGCTGCCGCCGTTCGAGTTCCTGAGCTTCATTCCGGGCTGGATCTGGCTCGGTGCCAAGACCTTCTGCGTGGTCACCATGTTCCTGTGGGTGCGCTCGACATTCCCGCGCTTCCGCTATGACCAGATCATGCGTCTGGGCTGGAAGATCTTCATTCCCGTCACCCTCGTGTGGCTGGTCGTGGTCGGTGGCTGGATGCAGACGCCGTTCAACATCTGGAAATAACAGGAAGCGCCAACACCATGTCTGCTGCGCACACCGCAACACCGTCCGCGCCGTTCTCGCTCAAGGACTTTCTGGGCAGCTTCATGCTGTTCGAACTGTTCAAGGGCCTGGCCATTACCGGCAAGTACGCCTTCGCCCGCAAGATTACCGTTCAGTTCCCCGAAGAAAAGACGCCGCTGTCGCCGCGCTTTCGCGGCCTGCACGCGCTGCGCCGCTACGAAAACGGCGAAGAGCGCTGCATTGCCTGCAAGCTGTGCGAAGCCGTCTGCCCGGCGCTGGCCATCACCATCGAGTCCGATGTGCGTGACGACGGCTCGCGCCGCACCACGCGCTACGACATCGACCTGACCAAGTGCATCTTCTGCGGCTTCTGCGAAGAGAGCTGCCCGGTCGACTCGATCGTCGAGACGCACATCTTCGAATACCACGGCGAAAAGCGCGGCGACCTGTACTTCACCAAGGACATGCTGCTGGCCGTGGGCGACCGCTACGAAAACGAAATTGCAGCGAACAAGGCGGCCGACGCCAAGTACCGCTGATTCCGACCAGCCCGAACCCCGTACCCATTCGAATTCCATGGACGTCAAGACCGGTCTGTTCTATCTGTTTGCCGCGGTGCTGCTGTTCGCAGCGTTCCGCGTCATCACCTCCCGCAACCCCGTGTACGCAGCGCTGTACCTGGTGCTGGCTTTCTTCCAGGCCTCGGCCATCTGGCTGCTGCTGCGCGCGGAGTTCCTCGCGATCTCGCTGGTGCTGGTGTATGTCGGCGCCGTGATGGTGCTGTTCCTGTTCGTCGTGATGATGCTGGACATCAACGTCGACAGCCTGCGAGAGGGCTTCTGGAAGCACTTCCCGCTGGCCGCGGGCGTCGGCGCACTCATTGCGCTCGAAATGGCGGCCGTGCTCATGGGCGGTTTCCGCCTGGGCGAAGCGCGTCCCACCACGGGTGCATGGCGCCTGACAGCTCGAACACCCTCGAGCTGGGCAAGCTGCTGTATTCGCAATATCTGTATCCGCTGGAAATTGCCGCTGTCATCCTGCTCGTGGCCATCGTGGCCGCCATTGCGTTGACGTTGCGTACCCGCAAGGACAGCAAGTACACCAACCCGGCCGACCAGGTGCGCGTGAAGGCGCGTGACCGCGTGCGCATCGTGCAGATGCCCGTGACGCGTGCGGCCGAACCCGTGGCTGAAGCTGCAACTGCGGACGCGGCAAAGGAAAACAAGGCATGACGCTCACGCTCGGACATTTTCTTTCGCTCGGCGCGATGCTCTTCGCGCTGTCGGTGATCGGCATCTTCCTGAACCGCAAGAACCTGATCGTTCTGCTGATGGCCATCGAGCTGATGCTGCTGGCGGTCAACATGAACTTCGTGGCGTTCTCGCACTTCCTGGGCGACATGCACGGACAGATCTTCGTGTTCTTCATCCTGACGGTGGCCGCGGCCGAGTCGGCCATTGGGCTGGCGCTGCTGGTTCTGCTGTTCCGCAACAAGTCGAACATCAACGTGGACGAACTCAACTCGCTCAAGGGTTGAAAGCAACATGAGCGCAACCCTTTCCGCATCCACCTTGCTGGCCGTGCCGATGGCACCCCTGGTCGGCGCAGCCCTTGCCGGCCTGTTCGGCACAAAATTCGGCGGCAATCACATCGGCCGCAAGGTCACGCATTCGCTGACCATCCTGGGCGTGCTGATCGCCTTCGTCATCTCGGCCATGACGCTCAAGAGCGTGATCGTCGACGGTGCCCGCTTCAACGAAACCCTCTACGAGTGGATGGTCGTGGGCGGCCTGAAGATGGAAGTCGGCTTCATGGTCGACGGCCTCACCGCCATGATGATGTGCGTCGTGACCTTCGTGTCGCTGATGGTGCACATCTACACCATCGGCTACATGGAAGAAGACGACGGCTACAACCGCTTCTTCTCGTACATCTCGCTGTTCACGTTCTCGATGCTGATGCTCGTCATGAGCAACAACATGCTCCAGCTGTTCTTCGGCTGGGAGGCGGTGGGCCTGGTGTCGTACCTGCTGATCGGTTTCTGGTTCAACAAGCCGACCGCGATCTTCGCGAACATGAAGGCCTTCCTGGTCAACCGCGTGGGCGACTTCGGCTTCATCCTGGGCATCGGCCTGATCGCCGCCTACGCCGGCACGCTGAACTACACCGAAGCCTTCGCCAAGGCCAACATGCTGGCCGGCATCACGTTCCCGGGCACCGAGTGGATGCTCATCACCGTGATCTGCATCTGCCTGTTCATCGGCGCGATGGGCAAGAGCGCGCAGTTCCCGCTGCACGTGTGGCTGCCCGACTCGATGGAAGGCCCGACGCCCATCTCCGCGCTGATCCACGCGGCAACGATGGTGACGGCCGGCATCTTCATGGTGGCGCGCATGTCGCCGCTGTTCGAGCTGAGCGACACGGCCCTGAGCTTCATCCTCGTGATCGGCGCCATCACCGCGCTGTTCATGGGCTTCCTGGGCATCATCCAGAACGACATCAAGCGCGTGGTCGCGTACTCGACGCTTTCGCAGCTGGGCTACATGACGGTGGCGCTCGGTGCCTCGGCCTACTCGGTCGCGGTGTTCCACCTGATGACGCACGCGTTCTTCAAGGCGCTGCTGTTCCTGGGCGCGGGCTCGGTGATCATCGGCATGCACCACAACCAGGACATCCGCTGGATGGGCGGCGTGCGCAAGTACATGCCCATCACCTGGATCACCTCGCTGGTGGGTTCGCTGGCGCTGATCGGCACGCCGTTCTTCTCGGGCTTCTACTCGAAGGACAGCATCATCGAAGCGGTGCACGAAAGCCACCTGTGGGGCGCGAACTTCGCGTACTACGCGGTGCTGGCCGGCGTGTTCATCACGGCGTTCTATTCGTTCCGCATGTACTTCCTGGTCTTCCACGGCAAGGAACGCTACGACCAGAACCCCGACGCGCACCATGACGCCCACGACGACCATGGCCATGACGACCACGGCCACGGTCATCACGACCACAAGCCGCACGAGTCACCCATGGTGGTCTGGCTGCCGCTGGTGCTGCTGGCCATTCCGTCGGTGGTGATCGGCTTCATGACGATCGACTCGATGCTGTTCGGCGAGTTCTT
Source organism: Variovorax sp. E3 (assembly GCF_016082275.1). GTDB lineage: Bacteria > Pseudomonadota > Gammaproteobacteria > Burkholderiales > Burkholderiaceae_C > Variovorax. Next base: position 10,111 of record NZ_MOWM01000066.1, on the reverse strand, counting down.
CAAGACCGCCATCTTCGTGGACGGTGCCAAGCACCACGCCATGAAGGAGCTCGAAGAAGCCTTCCACGGCCCGGTGGCCATGGCCATCCACGGCCTGACGGCGGCGCCGTTCTGGCTGGCGCTGGCCGGCGTGGTCATGTCCTGGTACATGTACATGATCAACCCGGCGCTGCCGGCCGCGATCAAGCGTGCCTTCGGCCCGGTCTACAAGCTGCTTGAAAACAAGTACTACCTCGACTGGATCAACGAGAACATCATCGCCCGCGGTACGCGTGCGCTCGGTACCGGTCTGTGGAAGGGCGGCGACCAGGCCATCATCGATGGCGCCGTCGTCAACGGTTCATGGAAAGTGATCGGCCGTATCTCCGGCGTGGTGCGTTGGATGCAGTCCGGCTACATCTATCACTATGCCTTCGCGATGCTGCTCGGCATCTTCGTCCTCATGACGTACTTCGTCTGGTTCAAACGCTGAGCCTGAACGCTGGAGAAAAAGAAAAATGGGTTTGTTGAGCCTTGCCATCTGGGTGCCGATCGCATTCGGCGCCGTGCTGCTGGCGTTTGGCCGTGATGAGCACGCCCGCGGCGTGCGCTGGGTCGCGCTGGTCGGTGCCATCGTGAGCTTTCTGGTCACGGTTCCGCTGTTCACGCGTTTCCAGAACGGTACCGACGCCATGCAATTCGTCGAGAAGACGGGTTGGATCGCGCGTTTCAACGTCAACTACCACCTGGGGATCGACGGCCTGTCGCTCTGGCTGGTGCTGCTGACGTCGTTCATCACCGTGATCGTCGTGATCTCGGCCTGGGAAGTGATCACCGAGCGCGTGAACCAGTACATGGGCGCGTTCCTGATCCTGTCGGGCTTCATGATCGGCGTGTTCTCCGCGCTGGACGGCGTGCTGTTCTACGTGTTCTTCGAAGCCACGCTGATCCCGATGTACCTGATCATCGGTATCTGGGGCGGCCCGAACAAGATCTACGCGGCGTTCAAGTTCTTCCTGTACACCTTGCTCGGCTCGCTGCTGATGCTGGTGGCGCTGATCTTCCTGTACAACAAGTCGGGCGGCAGCTTCGACATCCTGGCCTGGCATAAGCTGCCGCTGGGTTCGACCGCGCAGACCTTCCTGTTCTTCGCCTTCTTCGCGGCCTTCGCGGTGAAGGTGCCGATGTGGCCGGTGCACACCTGGCTGCCCGACGTGCACGTGGAAGCGCCCACCGGCGGCTCCGCCGTGCTGGCCGCGATCATGCTGAAGCTGGGTGCCTACGGCTTCCTGCGCTTCTCGATGCCCATCGCGCCCGACGCCTCGCACGAATGGGCCTGGCTCATGATCGCGCTGTCGCTGATCGCCGTGATCTACGTGGGCCTGGTCGCGCTGGTGCAGCAGGACATGAAGAAGCTGGTGGCTTACTCGTCGGTGGCCCACATGGGCTTCGTGACGCTCGGCTTCTTCATCTTCAACGAGCTGGGCGTGTCCGGCGGCATCGTGCAGATGATTGCGCACGGCTTCGTCTCGGGCGCCATGTTCCTGGGCATCGGCGTGCTGTACGACCGCGTGCACTCGCGCCAGATCGCCGACTACGGCGGCGTGGTCAACACCATGCCCAAGTTCGCCGCGTTCGCGCTGCTGTTCGCCATGGCCAATTGCGGCCTGCCGGGCACCGCCGGTTTCGTGGGCGAGTGGATGGTGATCCTGGGGGCGGTCAAGGCCAACTTCTGGATCGGCCTGGGCGCCGCCACCGCGCTGATCTTCGGCGCGGCTACACCCTGTGGATGTACAAGCGCGTGTACCTGGGCCCGGTCGGCAACGACCACGTCAAGGAACTGAAGGACATCAACGCGCGCGAATTCCTGATGCTGTCGCTGCTGGCGATCGCCGTGCTGTGGATTGGCCTGTTCCCGAAGCCTTTCACCGACGCCATGGACGCCTCGGTGACCGGGCTCCTGCGCCATGTGGCAGTCTCGAAGCTGCCTTGATTCCACGCTGAAGAAGAGAACGAGATGATTGACAAAATCAGCTGGGTCACGATCTACCCCGAAATCGTGTTGCTGGTCATGACCTGCATCATTGCACTGGTCGACCTGTCCACCACGAGCCATCGCCGCACCCGCACCTATGTGCTGACGCTGCTCACGCTGGGCGTGGTCGCCGTGCTGTCGGGCCTGCAGGCCTACGACGGCAAGACGGCCTACGGCTTCGGCGGCATGGTCGTCAGCGACCCGATGGGCAACTGGCTCAAGTGCTTCGCCACCGTGGCCCTGATGGTCACGCTGGTCTACGGCCGTCCGTATGCGGCCGACCGCGAGATGCTGCGCGGCGGCGAGATGTTCACCATCAGCATGTTCGCGCTGCTGGGCATGTTCGTGATGATCTCGGGCAGCAACTTCCTGCTGATCTACCTGGGCCTGGAACTGCTCACGCTGTCGAGCTACGCGCTGGTGGCGCTGCGCCGCGACAACGCGACCGCCAGCGAAGCCGCCATGAAGTACTTCGTGCTCGGCGCCATGGCCAGCGGCTTCCTGCTGTACGGCCTGTCGATGATGTACGGCGCCACCGGTTCGCTGGACGTCAACGAAGTGTTCAAGACCATCGCGAGCGGCAAGGTGAACCACCAGGTGCTGGTGTTCGGCCTGGTGTTCATCGTGGCCGGCCTGGCATTCAAGGTGGGCGCCGCGCCGTTCCACATGTGGGTGCCCGACGTCTACCAGGGCGCGCCGACCGCGATCACGCTGCTGATCGGCGCGGCGCCCGAGCTGGCAGCCTTCGCCATCATCATCCGCCTGCTGGTCGACGCACTGCAGCCGCTGGCCATCGACTGGCAGCAGATGCTGGCCGTGCTGGCCATCGCCTCGCTGCTGGTGGGCAACCTGGCCGCCATTGCGCAGAGCAACCTCAAGCGCATGCTGGCGTATTCGACGATCTCGCAGATGGGCTTCATGCTGCTGGGCCTGGTCGCCGGTTCGGACCAGCAGGGCACCTACAACGCCCAGTACGCCTACAGCGCCTCGATGTTCTACATCGTGACCTACGTGCTGACCACGCTGGCGAGCTTCGGCATCATCCTGCTGCTGGCGCGCGAAGGCTTCGAAAGCGAAGAGATCACCGACCTGGCCGGCCTGAACCAGCGCAGCCCGCTTGTACGCCGGCGTGATGGCCATCGCGATGTTCTCGCTGGCCGGCCTGCCGCCGCTGGTCGGCTTCTACGCCAAGCTGGCGGTGCTGCAGGCGCTGATCGCCTCGGGCCACGCCATCTACATCGGCCTGGCCGTGTTCGCGGTGATCATGTCGCTGATCGGCGCGTTCTACTACCTGCGCGTGGTCAAGGTCATGTACTTCGACGCGCCCGTCACGGCCACCACCGTGTCGGCCCCGCGCGACGTGCGCATGGTGCTGACGATCAACGGCGCGCTGATCCTGATCCTGGGCATCGTGCCCGGCGGCCTCATGACGCTGTGCTACGACGCGATCGTGGCCACCCTGGCCCACTGACGCGGCCCCGGCCCGTCGTTCGTCCTCCAAGGTGTCGCAAACCGCGTCTGTCTGGGTCGTGCTGCTGGTGGCCCTCGTGGCCGCCAACCTGCCGTTCTTCAACGACCGCCTGTTCGGCGTCGTGCCGCTGCCGACTTCACCGAAGTCGCTGGCGGTGCGGCTCGCCGAGCTGGTGGTCTTGTACTTTCTGGCCGGCGCCGTCGGGCTGCTGTTCGAGCGCAGGGCAGGGCAGATCGCGCCGCAGGGCTGGGAGTTCTATGCGGTGACCGGCGCGCTGTTCATCGTGCTGGCCTTTCCGGGGTTCACCTGGCGCTACCTGATGAAACACAGGCACTGACGACGACATGACCTCATCCACCGGCACCACCGATTCGCACCTGCGTGAAGAGCTCGTGAAGAGCGAGGAGCTCTTCAAGGGCAACTTCCTGCACGCCAGGCGCGACACCATCCGCCTGCCCGACGGCCACAACGCCACGCGCGAGTACGTGCTGCATCCGGGCGCGGTGGTGGTGATTCCGCTGCTGGACGACGGCCGCGTGGTGCTGGAGCGCCAGTTCCGCTATCCCGTGGGCCACGTGATGGTCGAGTTCCCGGCCGGCAAGATCGACGCGGGCGAAGACCCCTTCGTCTGCGGCCGGCGCGAGCTGCTCGAGGAAACCGGCTACACCGCGCGCGAATGGGCGCATGCCGGCGCCATGCACCTGGCGGTGGCGTACTCGACCGAAATCATCCACATCTACTTCGCGCGCGGCCTGTCGCTCGGCGAGCGCCAGCTCGACCACGGCGAGTTCCTCGACGTGTTCACGGCCACGCCCGACGAGCTGTCCGGCTGGTGCCGCGACGGCACCGTGACCGACGCCAAGACGCTGACCTGCACCCTGTGGCTGCAGAACGTCCTTTCGGGCGCATGGGCACTGGACTGGAAGGCCCTGCCTCCTGAAGGCAGCGCGGGATAATCCGCGCATGAAGGTTCTTGATCTCCGCTGCACGCTCGGCCACGGCTTCGAGGGCTGGTTCGCGTCCAACGAGGCTTTCGAGACCCAGTTGGCGGGCGGGCTGGTCGAGTGCCCGGTCTGCGGCGACACCGCCGTGGTCAAGCTGCTGAGCGCGCCGCGCCTGAACCTCGGCAATCCCAAGGCCCCGCAGGAGGCTGCCGCCGCATCCGTTGCAGGCGCGCAGGTGCCGGCCGAACAACGCGCCGCCTCGCCCGAAGCCCGCTGGATGCGCGCCGTGCGCGAAGTGCTCGCGAAGACCGAAGACGTCGGCGACCGTTTTGCCGACGAGGCCCGCAAGATGCACTACGGCGAGGCCGAGGAGCGCGGCATCCGTGGGCAGGCCACGCCTGAGCAGACCGAAGCGCTGCTCGACGAGGGCATTCCGGTGATGGCGCTGCCGCTACCGGCGGCGCTCAAGGAAACCCTGCAATAACCGGCTGCCCGGCCAGCCAGGCCGGGCCCGCTCAGGCCGTGAACTGCAGCGCCGCAAGGCGCGCATACACCCCGCCTTGCGCGACCAGCGTCGCGTGCGTTCCTTGTTCGACGATGCCGCCGTGGTCCAGCACGATGATGCGGTCGGCCTTCTGCACCGTCGCCAGCCGGTGCGCGATCACGAGCGTGGTGCGGCCTTCCATCGCCGATTCCAGCGCGGCCTGCACCATGCGCTCGCTTTCGGCGTCGAGCGCGCTGGTGGCCTCGTCCAGCAGCAGCAGCGGCGGGTTCTTGAGAATGGCCCGTGCAATCGCGATGCGCTGACGCTGGCCGCCCGACAGGCGCACGCCGCGCTCGCCCAGGAAGGTGTCGTAGCCCTCGGGCAGGGCCTGCAGGAAGTCGTGGGCGAAGGCCGCGCGCGCGGCGGCGTGCACCTCGTCGGCGGTGGCCTCGGGGCGGCCGTAGCGGATGTTCTCGAACGCGCTGGCCGAGAAGATCACCGCGTCCTGCGGCACCAGGCCGATGCGGGTGCGCAGGTCGGACAGGGCGAGCGAGGCCAGCGGCGTGCCGTCGAGCACGAGGCGGCCCGATTGCGGGTCGTAGTAGCGCAGCAGCAGCTGGAACACCGTGCTCTTGCCCGCGCCGCTCGAGCCGACCAGCGCCACGGTTTCGCCGGGCGCCACGTCGAGGTTGAAATCGCGCAGCGCCGGCGTGCCGGGCCGCGACGGGTAGTGGAAGGTCACCGCATCGAAGCGGATGGCGCTGCCGGCCGCCGGAACGGGCGCGTCGGCGGGGCGGGTCGGCGAGACGATGGCCGCGGGCGCATGCAGCAGCTCCATCAGGCGCTCGGTGGCGCCGGCGGCGCGCAGCAGGTCGCCATAGACCTCGCCGAGCACGGCGGTGGCGCTGGCCAGGATGGCGACGTACACCACGGTCTGTCCCAGGTGGCCGGCCGTGATGTCGCCGCGCAGCACCGCTTGCGTGCCCTGGTACAGGCCCCAGAGCAGCGCCGCCGACGTGGCGATGATGATGAACGCCACCAGCACCGAGCGCGCCCGCGTGCGGCGCACGGCGGTGCGAAAGGCGTTCTCGGTCGAGCCGTTGAAGCGCGCGGCCTCGCGGCCTTCGGCCGTGTAGCTCTGCACCACCGGAATCGCGTTCAGCACCTCGGCGGCGATGGCGCTCGAATCGGCCACGCGGTCCTGGCTGGCGCGCGACAGCTTGCGCACGCGGCGGCCGAACCACATGCTCGGCAGCACCACCAGCACCAGGATGCCCAGCACCTGCACCATCACGTAGGGGTTGGTCCACACCAGCACCGCCAGCGCGCCCACGCCCATCACCGCGTTGCGCAGGCCCATGCTCAGCGACGAGCCGACGACGGTCTGGACCAGCGTGGTGTCGGCCGTCAGGCGCGACAGCACCTCGCCGGTCTGCGTGGTCTCGAAGAAGGCCGGGCTCTGCTTGAGCACGTGGCCGTAGACCGCGTTGCGGATGTCGGCCGTGACGCGTTCGCCCAGCCAGCTCACCGTATAGAAGCGCGCCGCCGAGAAAAGCCCCAGCGCCACGGCCACGGCGAAGAGGGCGCCGAAGTGCTCGCGCAGCGCCATGGTCTGGGCGCCTTTGTCGGGGTTGATCAAGCCGCCGTCAATCAGGCTGCGCAGGGCGATAGGAAAAACCAGCGTGGTCACCGCCGCCATCACCAGAAAGAGCGCCGCCAGGACGATCTGGACCCGGTAGGGGCGAAGAAAAGGGCTCAGGCCCGACAGCGACCGGGGCGAGCCCTTGGCCATGGAAGACGGAGGGGTAGAAGCCATGCCGGGATTCTAACGATCCCTTGCCCCTACAAAGGTAGCCTTGACAATAATTGCCTCGGCAGCTAATATTTGACCCATGAGCGATGCCACCTCCCCCCAAGACTCCTCGGTCACCGCCGACGCTGAGCGGCGCGTGCCGGCCGCGTCGTTCTACCGGGCCGAGACCTATCGGGCCGAAGACAGCATCGGCTACCTGATGCGGCGCATCGTGACGGCGGTCGGCCAGTCGGTCGAGACCCGCATGTGCGAGCCCGGCAGCCCGACCTATCCGCAATGGGTGCCCCTGTACAAGTTGCACGTGGGCGCCGCCACCACCGTGGCCGAACTGGCCCGTGCCTGCGAGCTCGACACCGGCGCCATGACGCGCCTGCTCGACCGCCTCGAGGCCAAGGGCCTGTGCCGCCGCGTGCGCTCGCTCGAAGACCGCCGCGTCGTCAACATCGAACTCACCGACGAAGGCCGTGCCGCCGCCAAGGAAGTGCCGTACGTGCTCAGCCGTGTGCAAAACGAACATCTTGCAGGTTTCACCACCGAGGAATGGGAGCAGCTCAAGGGTTACTTGCGCCGCATCCTCGACAACGCACAGGCTCTCGCGGCCCGTGGAGATAAAAATGACTGATTCCCTCGCCGTGCGCGCTGTGCGTCGCACCCCCGTCGTGGCCGCCGCGTTGCTGGTGGTCGCATTGGCCGGCTGCGCCGACATGGCCGGCATCGGCGCGCAGGCCAAGCTGCGCGACGCCACGTCGCTGGGCATTGCCCCCGACAGCGCCGCGGTGCCGGTGTCGCGCCTGGACAGCCAATGGTGGCTCGCCTTCGGCGACGGCCAGCTCAACACGCTGATCGACCAGGCCGTGGCCGGCAACCCGAACCTGCAGATCGCCCAGGCCCGCCTCACGCGCGCGCAGGCATCGGCCGACATCGCCGGCGCGGCCCTCAAGCCCAAGGTCAATGCCGAGCTCGACCTGAACCGCCAGAAGTTCAACAGCAACTACATCTACCCGGCACCGCTGGGCGGCTCGATCCAGAACATCGGCCTGCTGCAGCTGGGCGCGAGCTGGGAGCTCGACTTCTTCGGCAAGAACCGCACCGCGCTGGACACCGCCATCGGCGCGGCCAACGCCACGGCCGCCGATGCCGATGCCGCCCGCGTGCTGCTTGCGAGCAACGTGGCGCGCAGCTACTTCCAGTGGGCCCGCCTGAACGACCAGCTCACCGTGGCCAAGCGCACGCTGGCGCAGCGCGACGAAACCCTCAAGCTCGTGCGCGACCGCGTGTCGGCCGGCCTGGACACCCGCCTCGAACTGCGCCAGAGCGAAGGCGGCCTGCCCGAGGCGCGCCAGCAGATCGAAGCGCTCAACGAACAGATCGCGCTGCAGCAGCATGCGCTCGACGCGCTCGTGGGCCAGCCCAACGTGTCGCAGTCGCTCAAGCCGCCGCTGCTGGGCGAGGTCAAGCCGATTGCGCTGCAGGCCAACATTCCCGCCGACCTGCTGGGCCGCCGCGCCGACATCGCCGCCGCGCGCTGGCGCGTCGAAGCGGCCAGCAGCGACGTGGCCAACGCCAAGACGCTGTTCTATCCCAACGTGAACCTCACGGCCTTCGTCGGCTTCCAGAGCCTGGGCTTCGGCAAGCTCCTGAAGTCGGGCAGCGAGCAGTGGGGCGTGGGCCCGGCCATCAGCCTGCCGATCTTCGAGGGCGGCAAGCTGCGCGCCAACTTGCGCGGCAAGTCGGCCGACCTCGACGTGGCCATCGAAAGCTACAACGCCACCGTGATCGACGCCGTGCGCGACGCGGCCGACCAGGTCACGAGCGCGCAGTCGATCGCGCGCCAGCAGGCCGAACAACGCGCCGCGCAGACCGCTGCCGAAGCGCCTACGACATTGCCGTGCAGCGCTACCGCGCGGGCCTGGGCAACTACCTCAATGTGCTGACCGCGGAAACCTCCGTGCTGGCGCAACGCCGACTGGCGGTCGATCTCGCCGCGCGGGCGCTCGACACGCAGGTCGGCCTGGCGCGCGCGCTGGGCGGCGGCTGGCAGCCCCCGGCCACCGCCACGGCAGCGGCACCGTCAGCCGCAGTGAACTGAACTGAACAGATACGCCTTCCTCGTCTTCGGAAAGAACTTCATCATGAGCGATAACAACACTCCGACGCCCGCTGCCTCGACAGCTCCCGTTACCCCCGAGGCGCCCGCCGGCAATGGCAAGCGCCGCCGCGCACTCACCGCGCTGGCCGCCGTGGTCATCGTCGCCGGCGGCGGCTGGGGCCTCTACGAATGGCTGGTCGCCAGCCACTACGAGGACACCGACAACGCCTACGTCTCGGGCAACGTGATCCAGATCACGCCGCAGATCGGCGGCACCGTCATGGCCATCGGCGCCGACGACACCGACTTCGTCAAGGCCGGCCAGCCGCTGGTGCAGCTCGACCCGGCCGACGCCAAGGTGGCGCTGGAGCAGGCCGAGGCCGCGCTCGCGCAGGCCGTGCGCCAGGTGCGCACGCTGTACGCCAACAACGGCTCGCTGGCCGCGCAAGTCACGCTGCGCCAGTCGGACATCGTCAAGGCGCAGAGCGACATCGCCAAGGCGCAGGACGACCTGCAGCGCCGCCGCGCGCTGTCGGGCAACGGCGCCGTGTCGAAGGAAGAACTCAACCACGCCGAGACGCAACTGGACACCGCCAAGAGCGCGCTCGCCGCGGCGCAGGCCGGCGTGGTCGCCGCCAAGGAAGCGCTGGTCAGCAACCAGTCGCTGACCGAAGGCACCAGCGTGGCGCAGCACCCCAGCGTGCTGGCCGCCGCGTCCAAGGTGCGCGAGGCCTACCTGGCCACCCAGCGCGTGGCCATGCCCGCGCCGGTCGACGGCTACGTCGCCAAGCGCACCGTGCAACTGGGCCAGCGCGTGGCCGCCGGCACGCCGATGATGTCGATCGTGCCGCTCAACCAGCTGTGGGTCGACGCCAACTTCAAGGAAGTGCAGCTGCGCAACATCCGCATCGACCAGCCCGTGAAGCTCACCGCCGACGTGTACGGCAAGAAGGTCGAGTACACCGGCAAGGTCGCGGGCCTGGGCGTGGGCACCGGCAGCGCGTTCGCGTTGCTGCCCGCGCAGAACGCCACCGGTAACTGGATCAAGGTGGTGCAGCGCGTGCCCGTGCGCATCGCGCTCGACCCCGAGCAGCTCAAGGCCAACCCGCTGCGCATCGGCCTGTCGATGGACGCCGAGATCGACATCTCGTCCAAGAGCGGCAAGATGCTCGCCGACGCGCCGCGCGCCACCGCGCTGACGCAGACGGCCGTCTACAGCCAGCTCGACCGCGGCGCCGACGCCGAAGTCGACCGCATCGTCGCGGCCAACCTCGGCCGCAGCGCACCGGCCACGGC
>NZ_MOWM01000065.1 GCF_016082275.1 Variovorax sp. E3 | reverse complement strand
CGAAGCCGCCGCCGCGCGGTGCCGGGGGACGCGAGCCGCGGTCGTTGAAGCCGCTGGCGCCGGCGTAGTTGCTGTTGCCGCCGCCGAAGCCGCCGGCATTGCCGCCACGATGGCCACCGCCGCCGCCGAACTTGCGGTCGCGCGAATGGTTGTCGCCACGGCCGCCGCGGAACTCACCTTGCGGCGGGCGCGATTGCGGCATGCGCTGTTGCGGCTCCATGCCCGGCACCACTTCCGCCTTGAACTGCTGGCGGCTGTAGTGCTCGATGTCCATGATCTTGCGGCGATCGCGGAACTCGGCGAACGTGACGGCGATGCGTCGCGGCCGGCACGGCCGGTGCGGCCGATGCGGTGGGTGTAGTCCTCGGCCTTCATCGGCAGGCCGAAGTTGAAGACGTGGGTGATGGTCGGCACGTCGATGCCGCGGGCGGCGACGTCGGTCGCCACCAGGATCTGCACCTGGCCCTGGCGCAGCGCCATCAGGCGGCGGTTGCGCAGGCCCTGGCTCAGGGCGCCGTGCAGCGCCACGGCGCTGAAGCCGTCTTGCTGCAGGTCGTTGGCCAGACCGTCGCACTCGACCTGCGTGCTCGCGAACACGATGGCCTGGTTGATGGTGGTGTCGCGCAGCCAGTGGTCCAGCAGCTTGCGCTTGTGCTGGGCGTTGTCGGCCCAGAACAGCACCTGCTTGATGTTGGCGTGCTTTTCCTGCGGGCTGTCGATGGTCACGCGCTGCGGCTCGCGCATCACGCGCTGGGCCAGCTGCTGGATGCGCGGCGCGAAGGTGGCGCTGAACATCATGGTCTGCTGGCGCTCGATGGTGAGCTGGTTGACTTCGGCCAGGTCGTCGGCAAAGCCGAGGTCGAGCATGCGGTCGGCTTCGTCGACCACCAGGAACTTGACCTGGTCGAGCTTGATCTGCATCGAGCGTTGCAGGTCGAGCAGGCGGCCCGGCGTGGCGACGACGAGGTCGGCGTTCTGCAGGCGTGCAATTTGCAGCTGGTAGGGCATGCCGCCCACGACGTTGGCGATGCGCAGGCCGCGGCAGTGGCGAACGAGCTCGATGGCGTCGTGCGCGACTTGCTGGGCGAGTTCGCGCGTCGGGCACAGGATCAGGCGCCGGGGGTGGCGGCCTTGAAATGACGGGCGTTGGTCGGATCCTTGCGCTTGGGCTTCTTCGGCACGGTTTCGCCGCGCGCGGCGGCTTCGGCGGCCAGGCGCTGGAATTCGGCCTTGGCTTCGGCTTCGGCTTCGGCCTGGCGCTTGAGCAGCGTGTGCAGCACGGGCAGCAGGAAGGCGGCGGTCTTGCCCGAACCGGTCTGGCTGGAGACCATCAGGTCGACGAAGCGAGCCGTCTGGGCCGCGCCCTCTTGCTCGCCCATGGCGATCGGGATCACCTTGTCTTGCACGGTGGTCGGCTGGGTGAAGCCCAGGTCGGCCACGGCGGCGATCAGCTCGGGCGCAAGGCCCAGCTTGATGAAGCCGTTGGGCTTGGCGGGTTCTTCGGCCACGGCCGCTTCAGGGGCGGCTGCGTCGAGCGCCTCGAGAATGGGCGCCTCGGACACGGTGTCCACGGCGGCGGTGAATTCGTTGTTGGTAGCGGATTGCACAGGCGCGAACTCGCCCTGCGCTTCAAAAGCGTCGGTCATGAATATCAATCTCAAACGCGAGCGCTGCCGTAGGCGGCGCCCCGTTGGTGGTTAAAAACATCAACCATCCAACGACATTCAACTTCTGGCTTTCGCCGGAGGCTGCGGCCCTTTTTGATCAGCGGATGCGATCGGGCTCGGTGTGCAAGATAGGGAGATGCAAGAGACGCTGGCCGGGTTTCAAAACACGTAGCCCGATCAGCGAAGCCCGCAATTATGGCACGGATTCGGGTTTTTACCTAATCGTTATCAATCTGCAAGGCGCAGAAAGGTTTCGCGGTAGTGCGCCAGCTCTTCGATCGACTCGTGCACGTCGGCCAGCGCGGTGTGCGCCTGCTGCTTCTTGAAGCTGCTGTAGGCCGAGGGTTTCCAGCGCTTGGCCAGCTCCTTCAGGGTGCTGACGTCGAGGTTGCGGTAGTGGAAGTACGCCTCGAGCTTGGGCATGAACTTGACCAGGAAGCGCCGGTCCTGCCCGATGGTGTTGCCGCACATGGGCGAGCCGCTGCGCGGGATGTACCTGGCGATGAACTCCAGCAGCTGCTGTTCGGCGGCGGCTTCGTCGATCTCGGAGGCCTTGACCTTGTCGATCAGGCCGCTGCGGCCGTGGGTGCCCTTGTTCCAGGCGTCCATGGCGTCGAGCACGGCGTCGCTCTGGTGGATGACGAGCACGGGGCCGTCGATGCGGATCGCAAGGTCGGGGCTGGTGACGACCACGGCGATTTCGAGCAGGCGCTCTTTCTCGGGGTCGAGACCGCTCATTTCGCAATCGAGCCAGACCAGGTTCTGGTCGCTTTTCTTCAGGGTGGGCACGGCTGCGGGGGGCGTCGGGTCAAGGGATTCGGGCATCGCAGGATTGTCGTCGAAGGGCTGCGGCCCCAGATAGCGAGGGCTAAACTCGCCGCTCCATGTCCTATTCGCTCATCTTCACCATTGCTTTCGCGGTCGCGCTGGTTGCGGGGCTGCTCGTGAAGTTCTGGCTCGCTTCCCGACAGATTCGCCACGTGGCGCAGCACCGCGGCGCCGTGCCGCCCGCCTTCGCGCAGACCATCACCCTGGCCGCCCACCAGAAGGCCGCCGACTACACCATCGCCAAGGCGCGCTTCGGCCTGGTCGAGATGGCCTGGGGCACCGCCCTGCTGCTCGGCTGGACGCTGCTCGGCGGGCTCGACGTGCTCAACAAGCTGCTGCTGGCCTGGCTCGGCGGCGGCATGGTGCAGCAGCTGGTGCTGTTGGCGGCCTTCGCGGCCATCGGCGGGCTGCTGGAGCTGCCTTTCACGCTGTGGCAGACCTTCCGGCTCGAAGAGCGCTTCGGCTTCAACAAGATGACCTGGAAGCTCTGGCTGGCTGACACGCTCAAGTCGACGCTGCTGGGCGCGGTCATCGGGCTGCCGATCGCGGCGCTCATCCTCTGGCTCATGGGCGCGGCCGGCCAGTTGTGGTGGCTCTGGGCCTGGGGCGCGTGGATGGGCTTCAACCTGCTGCTGATGCTGATCTACCCGACCTTCATCGCCCCGCTGTTCAACAAGTTCAAGCCGCTCGACGACCCCACGCTGAAGGCGCGCGTCACGGCGCTCATGAAGCGCTGCGGCTTTGCCGCCAAGGGCCTGTTCGTGATGGACGGCAGCACGCGCAGCGCGCACGCCAACGCCTATTTCACGGGCTTCGGCGCCAGCAAGCGCGTGGTGTTCTACGACACGCTGCTGCGCCAGCTCAACGCCAGCGAGGTCGAGGCCGTGCTCGCGCACGAGCTCGGCCACTTCAAGCACCGCCACATCGTGAAGCGGCTGATCGCCATGTTCGCGCTGAGCCTGGCGGGCTTTGCCCTGCTGGGCTGGGTGTCGACGCAGGTCTGGTTCTACACGGGCCTGGGCGTGCAGCCCAACATGGCCGCGCCCAACAGCGCGCTGGCGCTCCTGTTGTTCATGCTCGCGGTGCCGGTGTTCGGCTTCTTCGTGGCGCCGCTGCCCGCGCGGCTGTCGCGCAAGCACGAGTTCGAGGCCGACGCCTACGCCGTGGCGCAGACCAGCGGCGCCGACCTGTCGGCCGCGCTGCTCAAGCTCTACCAGGACAACGCCTCGACGCTCACGCCCGACCCGGTGTTCGTGAGCTTCTACTACTCGCACCCACCGGCCTCCGAGCGCCTTGCGCGCATGACGGCCGCCTGATCCCCTCATTTTCGAAGAGCCTCCCATGAGCAGCATGTTCAAGCCCAAAGACTGGAAGAACCTCCCTCCCCGCAAGGCGCTGAGCGCCACCGAAATCGTCGCGAGCCTCGCGCGCCTCGACGGCTGGAAGCTCACGGGCGACGGCGCCGACGTGGCCATCGAGAAGACCTTCACCTTCTCGAACTACTTCGAGACCATCGCCTTCGTGAACGCGCTGGCCATGGTCGCGCACACGCAAGACCACCACCCCGACCTGTCGGTGCACTACAACCGCTGCGTGGTGCGCTTCAACACGCACGACGTGGGCGGCCTGTCGGTCACCGACTTCGACTGCGCGCGCCAGGCCGACGCGCTGGTGGGCGCCCCTGGCGCCGCCGCATGACGGACCACGCCCTTGGCTAAGCCGGGCCGCCGCGCCGCGCCCGCGGCCCCTGCCGCGAAGGCACTCCACGACGGCCTTGTCGTTGCCAGCCATGGGCGTCACTGCCTGGTCGAAACGCCCGCGGGCGAACGACTCATCTGCCATCCGCGCGGCAAGAAGAGCCAGGCCGTGGTCGGCGACCGCGTGCACTGGCAGGCCAGCGAAGACGAAGGCACCATCGAGCAGGTGCTGCCGCGCCGCAACCTGTTCTACCGGCAGGACGAGATCCGCACCAAGTCGTTCGCGGCCAACCTCGACCACGTGCTGATCCTGATCGCGGCCGAGCCCGAGTTCTCGGAGCACCAGTGGCGCGCGCGCTGATCGCCGCCGAGGCCGAGCGCATCCAGCCGATCATCGCGCTCAACAAGAGCGACCTGGTCGAGCCCTTCGAGCGCGCCTGGGCCAAGCTGGCGCCCTACCGCCGCATGCACCACGGCGTGCTGCCGCTGTCGCTGAAGGCCTCGGGCGAGGCCGACTACGCGTCGCTGATGAAGCTGCTGGCCGGCAAATCGACCCTCGTGCTCGGGCCGTCAGGCTCGGGCAAGAGCACGCTGACCAACCTGCTGGTGCCGGGCGCGACGGTGCTGACGCAAGAGATTTCGCAGGCGCTGAACTCGGGCAAGCACACGACCACCAGCACCACCTGGTACTGGATCGACGAGGCGCGCACCACGGGGCTGATCGACTCGCCGGGCTTCCAGGAATTCGGCCTGAACCACATCGCGCCGATGCAGCTCGCCGGGCTCATGCCCGACATTGCCGAACACGCGAACGACTGCAAGTTCTACAACTGCACCCATCTGCACGAGCCGGGCTGCGGCGTCATCGCCAACGTGGCTTCGGCCGCCGCGCCGGAGGGCATCAGCGCGAGCCGCTACAAGATCTACGGCGAGCTGTTCGCCGAACTGAGCCAGAAGCGGTACTGAGCCCGCGGCTCAGCCGAGCCAGATCCGGTAGGCGTTCCAGGTCGGGTCGAAGGCAAGGTCAAGGGACACCGGCAACTCCGCTTCCGCCTGCACCGCTTGCGCGTGCACGATCGCGGCCTCGGGGTTGGCGACCTGGAAGTAGACGGTGCGCACGCCCTCCTCCAGCACGACGTGCGTGCAACAGCCTTCCTCGTGCTTCTGCAGCAGCGCCGTCAGCTGGTCTTCGTGCATGCGCGCCTGCTCCAGTTCTTCGCCCGACTCGACCGGCACGGCCGCCGACAGGCGATGGCTCAGGTCGGCCCGGCCCACGAGCGCGGTGGCCGAGTCGTTGCGCATCACGACCAGCTCGATCTCGCGGCCGTCCGCGGCCTCGCGCGTGGCGTTCAGGCCCGACCACGAATGCTCGCCCACGGGGAACACGCCGGTGTGGCCGAGCTGGTCGCGCCAGCAGGCGTCGAACAGCGGCACGAACGTGTCGAGCGACACGCCGTCGAAATCGGCCGGGTCGCCGACATCGACATAGTCGACCGGCCCGACCTTCACCGCGGTGTCGTACTCGCCCAGGATGTGGTCGAGCATGATCAGGCTCATGTGGCGCACATGGTCCTGCATGTCCATCGGGATCGGCTTGGCGAAGCCGATCTCCAGCGCCACGAGGCCCCTGTAGGGCTCGTGCTTCACGAGGATTTCAGAGCTCGCCAGCTCGAAGTCGTTCATCCGCATGCTGAAGCCTTCGCCGGTGCGCTGCCTGAAGGCCTCGACCTCCACCTGCGGCAATGCCGGGCTGCACTGCGCCAGCGTCATCACATCGTCGAAGTCGTCGATGGAGCCGTGTGCCGTCAGCACCAGCTTGAAGGCCGGTGGATCGCCCGCCACTTCGACGGCCAGTTGCGGAAAGAAGGGCTCCAGCAGCCCGTTCAGTGCGTCCATCAGCTCCGGTCCGGAGAGGGTTCGCAGGCTTTCGAGCTGGCTGCTCACGGCTTGCCAGAAGCTCGCGCACGCGGCGGAGCGCGGGTCGGTGACGTGGGGCGGCATCGCCAGGGCTTCGTTCATGGAGAGGGGGTGAGGAGAATGTCTTGCAGGTGCTGCACGAGCAGGCTGCATTGTTCGCGCGTGCCGATGCTGATGCGCAGGTACTGCGCAATGCGCGGCTGCCTGAAGTGCCGCACCAGCACCGCGCGCTCGCGCAGCGACGCGGCCAGTTCGGCGGCATCGCGCCCGGGATGGCGCGCAAAATGAAATTGGCCTGCGAGGGCAGCACCTCGAAGCCCAGGTCCTCGAGCTGCAGCGTGAGGCCTTCGCGGGTGTCGACGATCTTGTCGCGGGCGCTGCGAAAGGCCTCTTCGTCCTCGAGCGAGGCCACGGCGCCGGCGGATGCCAGCCGGTCGATCGGGTACGAATTGAAGCTGTCCTTGACGCGCACCAGGCCGTCGACGAGGTGCGACTGGCCGCAGGCGAAACCGACACGCAGGCCGGCCAGCGAGCGCGACTTGGAAAGCGTCTGCACCACCAGCAGGTTCGGGTATTTGTCGACGAGCGACAGCGCGCTGTCGCCACCGAAATCGACATAGGCCTCGTCGACCAGCACCACGCGATCGGGGCAGGCCTGCAGCAGTTGCTCGATGCGCGAGAGCGGCACGCCGATGCCGGTCGGCGCATTCGGGTTGGCGATGACGATGCCGCCGCACCCTTGCCCGGCGCGTGCCGCGATGGCGTCGATGTCGATGCGCAAGCCGTCGTCGACCGGCTGCAGCTCGCAGGCAATGCCGTAGATCTGCGCGTAGACCTTGTAGAAGCTGTAGCTCACGTCGGGCATCAGCAGCGGTTCGGCCTGCTGGAAGAACGCGAAGAAGGCGTGCGCCAGCACCTCGTCGGAGCCGTTGCCCGCGAACACCTGGTCGGCGCGCAGGCCATGGCGCCGCGCGACCGCTTCGCGCAGCGCGAGCGAGGTGGGGTCGGGGTAGAGCTCCAGGCTGTTCTCGGCCGCGCGGCGGATGGCGCCGACGACGCCCGGCGAAGGCGGGTACGGGTTCTCGTTGGTGTTGAGCTTGACGAGGTTCGCGATGCGCGGCTGCTCGCCGGGCACGTAGGGTTCGAGCGCGCCGATGCGCGGGCTCCAGAAAGCCGGGACGGGGGTGGTCATGAAATTCCTTGGCGCCGGCTCAGCCGAGCAGGCGCGCCAGCGTGAGCAGGGCCAGCAGCACCATCCACATCACGACGGAGCGCCAGACCAGGCCCACCACGCTGCGCAGGTGGCCGGGCTCGGGCTCGCGGCCGGGCGTGCTGCCGCTGTCCGGCGGGCGGCCGTCGGCGACGGATTCACCGGCCTGGGCGCGCGACAGCGGATCGAGCGTCGGAATCGGGCGCAGCGCGCCGCCGCCGAGCCGCACGTTGACCGCGCCGGAGGTGGCGGCCAGGATCACGCCGTCGTTCTCGTTGGGGAAGCGCTGCGCGTCGTTGCGCCAGCAATCGATGGCTTCCTCGAAGCTGCCGACCACCGCGAAGCCGAGCGCCGTGATGCGCGCGGGCAGCCAGTCGATCGCGTGCCAGGCGCGGTCGGCCGCCTCTTGCACCGAGACGCTCGACGGCTGCACCGCGGCGCCGTTCTTGTGGGCCCAGTAGCGCGAGACAAACTCGCTCATGCGGTAGAACACCGCACCCGCCGGGCCCAGGCCGATGGCCGCGATGATCGAGAACCAGGCGAGCACGCCGAACACGTGGCGATGCGCCGCGATCACCGAATGCTCGATGACGTGGCGCACGATTTCGCTGCGCGGCAGGTCGGCCGCATCGACGCCCTGCCAGTGCGCGAGCAGCGAGCGCGCCAGCGGCTCGTCGCCTTCGTCGAGCGCGTCGCGGATGTCCGTGAAGTGGTGGCTGAACTGACGGAAGCCCAGCGTGACGTAGAGCACCGCGATGCTCCAGAGCACCGCGAACGGCAGGCCCAGTGTGAGCACCAGCAGCCAGTGCACGCCCAGCGCCATCAGCGTGGGCACGAACACCGCGAGGCCCCATGCGATCCATCCGTGATGCGGCTTGCCCGCGTCGAAGTTGCGGCTGGTCCAGCGTGTCCACGCCAGAACGCTGCCGTACACGGGGTTGTGCGGGCCCAACGGGCGCACCTGCTCGATCAGCAACGCGCACAGGATGGCAAAGAAGCTCATCCTTCGATGATAGCGAGACCGCCTGAAGATTCAGGCGGGAATAGAGGGCAGATTCAGGCCGCGAGAAAGCGGTAGAGATTGCGCAGCATGCCCGCCGTCGCACCCCAGACGAAACGCTCGTCGGGGCCGTCCTGGTAGGGCATCGAATACCACTGGCGCCTGCGGCCGTCGGTGGCGCTCACGGAATGGCGGCGGTGGTTGGCCGGGTCCATCAGCCATGCGAGCGGCACCTCGAAGCTTGCGCCACTTCGTAAGGGTTGATGGTGAGCTCGAAGTCGGGCTGCACCAGCGCGACCACCGGCGTGACGATGAACGAGGTCACGGTCGTGTAGGTCGGAAGGCTGCCCAGCACCTCGATGAACTGGGCCGAAAGGCCCACCTCTTCCCAGGCCTCGCGCAGCGCGGCGGCGCTGATGTTGGCGTCTTCCGGATCGACGCGGCCGCCCGGAAACGCCACCTGCCCCGAGTGGTTCGACAGGTGCGTGGTGCGCTCGGTGAGCAGCACGCTCGCGCCTTCGGGGCGCTGCACGATCGGCACCAGCACGGCCGCCTGCGCGGGCGCGCGGTCGATCATGCGCGGCTCGCGGCGCAGCTCGGGCGTCCACGCGGGGGGCGTGGCGAAGCGTGCGCGCAGGGCCTGCGCCGTCAGCTGCGCGGGGGCCACCGCGGGCAAGCCGTCACTGCCGTCCTCGAAGGGCGCCTCGCGCGGATCGAACTGCAGCAGCGTGGGCGGCACCACGGCGTTGACAGGCTCGAGGGGCACGGATTGCAGGGGGACGGAAGTGGTGGTCAAGAGATGAAGTGGCGGGAACCGGGTAGGAGGAGTAGAGCGTAAAAAAGCGACGCTGTCTTTTTGTGCGGAGCACCAATGCAAAAAGCCGCCAGAGCGGCGGCTTTTCTTGCACGACAGCGCTGCTTACTTGGCAGCAGCCGTCGACTTGCTCGGCAGCTTTTCCTTGATGCGTGCCGAACGACCGCTGCGCTCGCGCAGGTAGTACAGCTTGGCGCGGCGCACATCGCCACGACGCTTGACTTCGATGCCGGCGATCAGCGGGCTGTAGGTCTGGAACGTACGCTCCACGCCTTCGCCGCTGGAGATCTTGCGCACGGTGAAGCCGCTGTTCAGGCCACGGTTGCGCTTGGCGATCACGACGCTTCGTAGGCCTGCACGCGCTTGCGGGTGCCTTCGACGACGCTCACGCTCACGATGACGGTGTCACCAGGCATGAAATCGGGGATGGTCTTGCCGAGGCGGGCGATTTCTTCCTGCTCGAGGGTTTCAATGAGGTTCATGATTTCCTGATAGTCGATCGTGTCGGGCTACACAAAAGGCGCTGTTGGCTTCCAGGGGCGTGTCTTGCGACCTGCCCCATGAAATTGCCAGGCGCGGCCGGGCAGAGGATCGGGGAACCGAAGATTATAGCTTTTTTTTCAGCGCGGCCTCATCGGCCTTGCCCAGACGCCCCGCCGCGCGGGCGGCGTCGATCAATTCGGGGCGCCGGGCGGCCGTGATGGCCAGCCGCTGGTCACGCCGCCAGCGCTCGATCTGCGCATGGTGGCCCGAGAGCAGCGGGGCCGGAACGCCCTGCCCGTTCCACTGTTCGGGCCGCGTGTAGTGCGGGCAGTCGAGCAGGCCGTCGAGCGCGGGGTTGAAGCTGTCCTGCACGTGGCTGGCCTCGTCGCCGAGCACGCCCGGCTGCAGGCGCGCCACGGCGTCGAGCAGCGCCATGGCCGCGATCTCGCCGCCGGAGAGCACGAAGTCGCCCAGGCTGATCTGGTGGGTGATGCGCGCGTCGATGAAGCGCTGGTCGATGCCTTCGTAGCGGCCGCAGACCAGCACCGCGCCTTCGCTGGCCGACCAGCGCTCGACCGCTTCGTGCTTCAGGGCTTCGCCGATGGGCGAGAACAGCACGACGGGCGCCTGCGCCCCACGCGCGGCCAGCGCCGCGTCGAGGCAGGCCGCCAGCGGCTCGGCCATCATCACCATGCCGGGGCCGCCGCCGAAGGGGCGGTCGTCCACGCGCTTGTAGTTGCCCAGCGCGTAGTCGCGCGGATTCCACAGCACGACCTCGACCTGCTTCGACTCGTAGGCGCGACGCGTCACGCCGCTGGCCACGAAGGGCGCGAACAGCTCGGGAAACAGGGTGATGACGTCGAAGCGCATGCCGCGCGAGCGCCGTTCAGTATTCGGGTTGCCAGTCGACCGTGATGAGCCGGCCGGCCAGGTCGACCTTGTCGACGAAGACAGAAACGAAGGGCACCATGCGTTCGATGGCCTTGCCGTCTTCTTCGGCCGTGAGCACCAGCGTGGTCTGCGGGCCGGTGGCGAGCAGCTCGCGCACGGCGCCGAGCACCACGCCTTCGCGGTTGACCACCGACAGGCCGATCAGGTCGACCCAGTAGTACTCGTCGTCGCCGGCCGTGGGAAAGCTGGAGCGCGGCACGAAGACGCGCGCGCCGCGCAGGGCCTCGGCGGCGTTGCGGTCGGCCACGTCGTCGGATGTGGCGACGATGCAGTCGGAATGTTCTTTGGCTTCGCGGATCGCGAGCCGGAAAGCGGTGGCGGCGGAGGCTCCGGGAGCCTGCAGGAACCAGCGCTTGGAAGAAAAGAGCGCCTCGGGTTGGGCGCTGTGGGGCAGGACCTTGAACCAGCCCTTGATGCCCCATGCATCGGCGATGCGCCCGACTTCAATCGCATCCGCCGGCAATTCGGCGGCTTCGAGTGTAGGCAACATCGCCGTGCGGGACGCTTAGGCCGCCGCCTTGGGAGCTGCCGCGGCAGCTTGCTTGATGATGCGCAGAACGGTGGGCGAAGCTTGTGCGCCGACGCTCTTCCAGTACGCCAGGCGGTCCTGGGCGATACGGATGCTTTCTTCGTTTTCCTTGGCGGTCGGGTTGTAGAAACCCAGGCGCTCGATGAAACGGCCATCGCGGCGAACGCGCTTGTCCGACACGACGATGTTGAAGAACGGACGGCCTTTGGAGCCGCCGCGGGAGAGTCGAATGACGACCATGATTTATCCTTGGGTGGTCAGCAGGCCTTATGGATGAAGAAGAGGCCCGCTCACAATGTTCTTCCAGCGTCGAGACACGCGACATGGCCACCCGGCCAGCGACACGCTGAAAAGCCTGCGATTATAGCCCGACACGCGTTTTTCACGAATTCCGGCCTTGCGCCATCTGTTTCCGCCCATGCCCCTGACCATCCGTCCCAGCCGCGAAGAAGACATCGCGGCCATCGCCGCCATCTATGGCCACCACGTGCTGAACGGCACCGGCACCTTCGAAACAGAGCCTCCCTCCCCCGCCGACATGAGCGCCCGCCGCGCCGACGTGCTCGCCAAGAACCTGCCGTACCTGGTCGCCGAAGAAAATGGCGAAGTGTTGGGTTTTGCCTACTGCAACTGGTTCAAGCCGCGCCCGGCCTACCGTTTCTCGGCCGAGGACTCGATCTACATGTCGGAGTCAGCACGCGGCAAGGGTCTGGGCGCCAAGCTGCTGGCCGCGCTGTCGCAGGCCGCCGAGGCGGCCGGCGTGCGCAAGCTGATCGCGGTGATCGGCGACTCGGCCAACGCGGGCTCGGTCGGCGTGCATCGCAGCCAGGGCTTCACGCACGTGGGCGTGCTGAAAGACTGCGGCTGGAAGTTCGGCGAATGGCGCGATGTCGTATTGATGGAAAAAGTGCTCGGCGAAGGCAGCACCACCCGCCCCGAATGAGACCCGAATGAAAAACAAGACCACCGCCGCCTGGCTCACTTTCCTGGGCGGCCCGCTCGGCCTGCACCGCTTCTACCTGCGCGGCATTGGCGACTGGCTCGGCTGGCTGCTGCCCATTCCCACGGCGCTGGGCATCTACGGCATTGAGCGCGTGCGCATGTACGGCGTGGACGACGGCCTGAGCTGGGCGCTGATTCCGCTGCTGGGCTTCACCATCGCGGGCTGCGCGCTGACGGCTATCGTCTACGGCCTCATGACGCCGGAGAAGTGGAACGCCCGCTTCAACACGAACGCAGCGGCCGATGCGGCGCCCGGCCACACGAACTGGTTCACCATCGGCGCGGTGGTGTTGTCGCTGTTCTTCGGCAGCACGATCCTGATGGCCAGTATCGTGTTCAGCTTCCAGCGCTACTTCGAGCACCAGGTCGAAGAAGGCCGGAAGATTTCGCAGTAACGGTAACGGCTCTTGGCTCAGAACAGCTGCATGCTGAGCCAGTAGGCAATCGCAGCCACGAAGGCCGACGCCGGGATCGTGAAGATCCAGGCCCACACGATGTTCCCCGCCACGCCCCAACGCACGGCGCTCGCGCGCTGCGTGGAGCCCACGCCGACGATGGCGCCCGTGATGGTGTGCGTGGTCGACACCGGAATGCCCAGCGCGGTGGCCAGGAACAGCGTCAGCGCCCCGCCCGTCTCGGCGCAGAAGCCGCCCACGGGCTTGAGCTTGGTGATCTTCTGGCCCATGGTCTTCACGATGCGCCAGCCGCCGAACATGGTGCCCAGCGCGATCGCGGCGTAGCAGCTCACGATGGTCCAGGTCGGCGGGCTCGCGTCGCCGGCGTTGGCGTAGCCGGTGGCAATCAGCAGCATCCAGATGATGCCGATGGTCTTCTGCGCGTCGTTGCCGCCGTGGCCCAAACTGTAGGCGCCGGCCGAAACCAGCTGCAGCCGGCGGAACCACCGGTCCACGCGCGACGGCGTGGCGCGGCGGAAGCCCCAGGCCACCACCACCATCATCATCGAGCCCAGCAAGAAGCCCAGCAGCGGCGACACGAAGATGAAGGCCACCGTCTTCCAGATGCCCGAGGCCACGAGGCCGCTGGCGCCGGTCTTGGCGATCACCGCGCCCACGATGCCGCCGATCAGCGCGTGCGACGAGCTGCTCGGAATGCCGTAGTACCAGGTGACGAGGTTCCAGCTGATGGCGCCCACCAGCGCGCCGAACACCACGTGCACGTCGACCACCCCGGGCTGGGCGATGCCCTTGCCCACGGTGGCCGCCACGCTCAGGTGGAAGATGAAGATCGCGATCAGGTTGAAGAAGGCCGCGAACACCACGGCCTGCCCCGGCTTGAGCACGCCGGTGGAAACCACCGTCGCGATCGAATTGGCGGCGTCGTGGAACCCGTTCATGAAGTCGAACAGGATCGCGAGCGCGACCAGCACTATCACCACCCAGAGGGCGACCTGAACCGTTGCCATCGGTCGCTACCCGCTCAGGAATTCTCGAGGACGATGCCCTCGATCACGTTGGCCACGTCCTCGCACTTGTCGGTGATCGTCTCGAGCAGCTCGTAGATCGCCTTGAGCTTGATGACCTCGCGCACGTCGGGCTCCTCGCGGAACAGCTTGCTCATGGCGCTGCGCATGACGCGGTCGGCGTCCGACTCGAGGCGGTCGATTTCCTCGCAGGTCTTCAGCGTGGCCTCGGCCACGGCCGGGTCGGCGATCTTGCCGAGGAACTTGACGGCGTCCTTCAGGCGGTCGCAGCACTTCACGCTCAGGGCCGTGAGGCGCACGATCTCGTCGGTCATGTGGCGCACGTCGTACAGCGCCATGGTCTCGGCCGAGTCCTGGATCAGGTCGGCCACGTCGTCCATCGTGTTGATGAGCTTGTGGATCTGCTCGCGGTCGATGGGCGTGATGAAGGTCTTGTGGATCAGCCGGTTGACGTCGTGCGTGACGCGGTCCGCGGCGCGCTCGGCGTTGTCGACGTCGCGGTTGTACTGCTCGCGCAGGTGCACGTCGCTGTAATTGGCCACGAGTTGCTCGAACGCCCGCGCCGCCTCGACGATGCGCTCGGCGTGCTGGTTGAACATCTCAAAAAAATTCCCCTCGCGGGGCAGCAGCTTGCCGAACATGGCGCTCTCCTGGAATCTCGGGTCTCGCCCTGCCACAGGCGTGTGACAGAGTCGTGAAAAACCGCGCAAGTGTAATGGGAGGGCGGAACCGGACCGGGCCGACGGGGTACCCGCCGGCCGGCTGTCAGTTGCGGATGCGCTCGATGACCTGGCCCGAAACGCGCGACAGCGCCACGCGCGGCACCTTGTCGGGCGCGATTTCGGCCAGCGGCTTCAGCACGAAGGCCCGCTCGCGCATGCGGGGATGCGGCAGGGTCAGCGTGGGGGTGTCGATGACGGAATTGCCGTGCATCAGCAGGTCGAGGTCGAGCGTGCGCGGCGCGTTGGGGAACGGGCGCTCGCGGCCGGCCTGCGTTTCGAGGCGCTGCATGGCGATGAGCAACTGCTCGGCGTCCAGCCCCGTGCGCAGGGCCACCACGGCGTTGATGAAATCGGGGCCCGTGGCATCGACCGGCGCGCTGCGGTACAGCGACGAGCGCGCCGTGACCTGGGTGCGCTGCAGGGCGCCCAGGGCGTCCATGGCGGCCTTGACGGTGGCCTCGGCATCGCCCAGGTTGGCGCCGATGGCGACGAAGGCCTGCACGGTCGGGTAGTCCTCGCGCACGCGGCGCGGAGCGGGCCTGGAGGGAGCTCGCCGTGCCGGTGGCGCGCCCTTGGCGCCCGCGGGTTTGGCGCCCGCCGGTTTCACGCCGGCCGGCTTGCCGCCCGCAGGCTTCGCACCGGTCGATTTGGCGGCCGCGCCGCGCGGCGGCTTCCCCTTGGGGGTGCCGCTGTTCTTGCCGTCCTTCGGCTTGTCGGACGCGCTCATTCGCCTGCGGCGCTCCCGCCGCCCTCACCGCCGCTGCCACTACCGGCGGGACGCGGCTTGCGGCGGCGCCGACGCTTGCGCGGCACGGCCTCGCCGTCGGGCGGCACGGCGCCGGCCTCGACTTCCACTTCGTCCCCGGCATCCGAGTCGGTCGTGTTGCTTTGGCGCGCCACGGGTTCGTTGCGCAGCTTGGCCGGCGCGGCGGTATCGCGCACGCGCACGCGCTGGCGGCCCTTCTGCTCTTCGCGCACCTGCTCGAGCAGGTCCTGGCGGCGCACGTCGTCGGCGGTGCTGAATTCCTGCCACCACTCGGCAATCGCCTCGCTCACCTCGCCCACGTCGGCGCGCAGGCGCATGAAGTCGAAGGCGGCGCGAAAGCGCGCCTGCTCGACCAGGCTGTAGGGCGTGGAGCCGGTGCGCTTGTCGAAGCGCGGCTGCATCATCCAGATCTCGCGCATGTCGGCGGCCAGCTTGCCGCGACCCGACACGTCGCCGATGCGGGAATTGAACACGTCGTCGATGGCGTCCTGCAGCGCCGGGAACGGCGCCTGCGGGCGCTGGCCGCGCTGGCCTTCCTGGCGCTGGGCCCAGCCGTCGCGCACGTCGGCCCACAGCACGCAGGCCAGCAGGAAGCTGGGCGCCACGGGCTTGCCCTCGCCCACGCGGCGGTCGGTGTCCTGCAGGGCGGCCTTCACGAAGGGCTGGTCGGCGCGCTCCACCACCACGTCCAGCAGCGGGTAGATGCCGCGCGCCAGTCCGAGCTTGTTGAGTTGCTCGACCGTTGCGATGGCATGGCCGGTCTGCAACAACTTGAGCATTTCGTCGAACAGGCGACTCTGCGGCACGTCGGCCAGGAGCTTGCTCGACTCGATCAGCGGGGCGGCTGTCTTGGCTTCCATCTTGAAGCCCAGGGCCGCGAGCTTGGCCGAGAAGCGGATGGCGCGAATGATGCGCACCGGGTCTTCGCGGTAGCGCGTGGCCGGGTCGCCGATCATGCGCAGCGTGAGCTTCTGGGCGTCCTTGATGCCGTTGTGATAGTCGACCACGACCTGGTTGGCCGGGTCGTAGTACATGGCGTTCACGGTGAAGTCGCGGCGCGCCGCGTCTTCTTCCTGCGGGCCCCAGACGTTGTCGCGCAGCACGCGGCCGCTGGCGTCCACGGCGTGCTTCATGCTGGCGAGCTCGCCCTTGCTGGTGCGCTCGTTGCCGGCGACCTGTTCGGCGGCGGTGTTGTCCATGTAGGCGCGGAAGGTCGAGACCTCGATCACCTCGTGCTCGCGCCCCCGGCCGTACACCACGTGCACGATGCGAAAACGCCGCCCGATGATGAAGGCACGGCGAAACAGCGACTTGACCTGCTCGGGCGTGGCGTTGGTGGCCACGTCGAAGTCCTTCGGGCGCAGCCCCAGCAGCAGGTCGCGCACCGCGCCGCCCACCACGTAGGCCTCGTAGCCCGCCTGCTGCAGCGTGGTGACCACGTTCTTCGCGCGTTCGTCGACCAGGGCCGGATCGATCTTGTGAACCTCCGCCGGCACCTCCTGGCGCTTGCCGAAGCGGCTCTTGCCCTGTGCGCCGGCGGCGGTCTTGCCGAGCAGCTTGTCGATGAATTTCTTGATCATTGTTGGTTGAAAGCCTAGTTCGCTCTTATTCGTTCTCGAGCATGGAGCGGATCAGCGGAATGGTGATCGCGCGTTGGGTCTGCAGGGCGTAGCCGTCGAGCTGCGAGAGCAGCTCCATCAGGCTGCCCAGGTCGCGGCTGAAGCGATGCAGCATGTAGTCGAGCACGTCGTCGGACAGCATCACGCCGCGCGCGTCGGCGGCCTGGCGCAGCACCGCGCGGCGTTCGCTTTCGCTCAGCACCTGCAGGTGGAAGACATGGCCCCAGCCCAGGCGGGTGCGCAGGTCTTCGCGCAGCGGCAGGTCGGCCGGCGGCAAGGCGCCGGCGGCGACCACGCCGCGCTGCAGGGTCTGTGCGTTGACGAACCAGTTGAAGGCCGCGTGCTGCTGCACCGCGGTGTAGAGGTGGACGTCGTCGAGCAGGACGGCGCCCCAGCGCTCGTCGAACTCGGGCGGCTCCAGCAGACCGGCGTGGAGCCAGCCCACGCTGGCGCCCTGCTCGCGCAGTGCGACACGCACCGATTCGAGCAGATGGCTCTTGCCGCTGCCGCCTTCGCCCCACAAGTAGGTCGGCACCGGCGAGTGCAGCGCAGGGCTGCCGGCGCCGCCCACCCACACTTGCAGGTGTCGCAGCGCCGCCTCGTTGGGGCCGGCAAAAAAGGCGTCGAAGCTGGGGCCCGTCGCAATGCCGATATCGAGCGCGAGCTGTTTCATCCCGGGAAGGTTCATGGAGGGGGCCGCGAGGGCCCTTAAAATCGTGAGGAATTCTATCGGCCCGGCCACCATGGTTACCGGCGCCTCCTTCAGCTCCTGCTCTTCGCACCCTTTCGCGTCCTTCCTGACCTCGACCACCCATGACCTCCCCTACGCCCACCCCGCTCAGCTACAAGGATGCCGGTGTCGATATCGATGCCGGTGACGCCCTGGTCGACCGCATCAAGCCGCTGGCCAAAAAGACCATGCGCGAAGGCGTGCTGGCCGGCATCGGCGGCTTCGGCGCCCTGTTCGAGGTGCCCAAGCGCTACAAGGAGCCGGTGCTGGTGAGCGGCACCGACGGCGTGGGCACCAAGCTCAAGCTGGCTTTCGAGTGGAACATGCACGACACGGTCGGCATCGACCTGGTGGCCATGAGCGTGAACGACGTGCTGGTGCAAGGCGCCGAGCCCCTGTTCTTCCTGGACTACTTCGCCTGCGGCAAGCTCGACGTGGACACGGCGGCCGCCGTGGTCGGCGGCATCGCCCGCGGCTGCGAACTGTCGGGTTGCGCGCTCATCGGCGGCGAAACCGCCGAAATGCCCGGCATGTACCCGGCCGGCGAATACGACCTGGCCGGCTTTGCGGTCGGCGCGGTCGAAAAGTCGAAAATCCTCACGGGCCAGAACGTCAAGCCCGGCGACGTGGTGCTGGGCCTGGCCTCGGCCGGCGTGCACTCCAACGGGTTCAGCCTGGTGCGCAAGGTCATCGAACGCGCCGGCGCCGACCTGCCCGCCACGCTCGACGGCAAGCCCTTCCGCGAAGCCGTGATGGAGCCCACCCACCTGTACGTGAAGCCCGTGCTCGAGGCGCTGGGCAAGCACCCGATCAAGGCGCTGGCGCACATCACCGGCGGCGGCCTGCTCGAGAACATCCCGCGCGTGCTGCCCGAAGGCACGGCCGCCCACCTCAAGAAGGGCAGCTGGCCGCAGACCGAGCTGTTCGCCTGGCTGCAGAAGGTGGCCGGCATCGACGACATCGAGATGAACCGCACCTTCAACAACGGCATCGGCATGGTGGTCGTGATCGACGCGGCCGAAGCCGCCGCCTGCGCCGCCACCTTGCGCGCCGCCGGCGAATCGGTGCATGAAATCGGCGTGATCGCCGCGCGCGGCGAAGGCGCCGCGGTGGTCGCCGGCTGACCGCCGGCTGCTCCGTCCCCACGTCCTGAGCAAAGAGCACCCGACACCCGGATGGCCAAGAAGCCGCAACCCATCACCCCCGCCGTTCCCGCGGTCTCCGCGCACCGCCCGACCGCCTCGCGCGGCGTGATGGTTGCAAGCTACCTGCTGATGCTGGCGGCCTTGCTGCTGGTGATGTGGGAGCACCTGCTGCCGGGGCTGCTGTGCGTGTGCATCGGCTTCCTGGCCACGCGCTGGTTCGCGCGGGCGCTGTCCGGCGGGCTGCGGCGCATTCCGCCGCTGGGCAAGCGCCCCGAGCGGGCCGACGGCTGGGCCGGCGTGCTGGCCGTCATTCTGGTGCTGGTGGGGCCGATCGCGCTGCTCACGCTGCTGCTGTCGCAAGCCCGCGAATACATCGTCGACGCGCCCGACCAGTACCGCGAACTGCTCGACTACACGGCGCGCACCGTGCTCGAGCTGCGCTCCAAGCTGCCCGGCGAAATCGCGGCCTACCTGCCCGAGGGCGCCGCCGAAATCCAGCGCGTGATCGCCAACTACCTGCGCGCGCAGGCCGGTTCGCTGGCCATGGCGGGCCGCGCATGGCTGCACGGGCTGCTCTTTTCCTATGTGGGGCTGATCGTCGGCGCACTGGCGGCCGTGTCCCATGCGTCGCTGCGCCGCCTGCCGCTGGCCGAACAGCTGCACCAGCGCGTGCAGACCTTCGGCGAGGCCTTCGGCCAGATCGTGGCGGCCCAGTTCTGGATCGCGGCCTTCAACACGCTGCTGACCGCCATCTTTTTGCTCTTCATCATGCCGATGTGGGGCGCGCACCTGCCGTACACGCCGGCGCTCATCACCCTCACCTTCGTGGCGGGGCTGGTGCCGATCGTCGGCAACCTGGTGTGCAACTCGGTGATCACGCTGGTGGGGCTGTCGGTTTCGCCGGTCACGGCGGCGGCTTGCCTGATCTTCCTGATCGTGATCCACAAGGCCGAGTACGTCATCAACGCCAAGGTGGTCGCGCCCGCACGCAGATGAGCGTGTGGGAGCTGCTGGCCGTGATGTTCGTGGCCGAGGCCGTGTTCGGCCCGGCCGGGCTGGTGGCGGCGCCGCTGTACTACGCGTACCTGAAGAAAGAGCTGCAGGCGGCTGCGCTGGTCTGAGACGATTTTCCGGGCAGCGATGTCCGGAACTGATCGATTCTGGTCCGCCCCGGCACGGACTGCCGGCTGGCCACCTGGAAGAATAGGCAGCATCATCCACTTCGCACCTTGCGAGCCGCCGCCATGAAAACCTGTCTGATTGTGATCGACGCCCAGGAGTCGTTCCGCCAGCGCCCCTACTGGAACGAAAGCCTGGCCGCCGCCTATCTCCGCGCCCAGAACGCCCTCGTCGAAGGCTGCGCCGCCGCCGGCCTGCCGATCGTGCGGGTCTTCCACACCGACGAACCGTCAGACGCGAGCAACCCCTTCGCGGTCGAGTCGGGCCATGTGCGCCCCCTTGCCGGGCTCGCGCACTTCGAGGCCGCGGCCACCTTCACCAAGCACCGCCACAGCGCGCTGGTCAACAGCGGGCTCGACGTCTGGCTCACGCAGAACGGCATCGGCCGCCTGATCGTGAGCGGCATCCGCACCGAGCAGTGCTGCGAAACCACCACGCGCCACGCCTCGGACCTGGGCTGGGAGGTCGACTACGTGACCGACGCCACGCTGACCTTCGACATGCTGCAGCCCGACGGCCAGCCGCTGTCGGCCGCCGACATCAAGACCCGCACCGCCACCGTGCTGCACGGCCGCTTCGCCACCGTGTGCACCGTGGCGCAGGCGCTGGAACGGGCCGTGGCATGAGCGCCTTGCGCGTGCTGATCCTGGCCTTCGACGGCGTCGAGGCGCTCGATTTCGCCGGCCCTTTCGAGGTGTTCACCACCGCGAGCCGCGTCAGCCAGCGCTTGAAGCCGGGCACGGCCGCGCCCTTCGAGGTGGCCTCGGTCGCCCTCGGCCAGCCCGTGCAGGCGCGCGCCGGCCTGCAACTGCTGGCCAACCACACGCTCACGAACAGCCCGAAGGCCGACGTGCTGATCGTCCCCGGCGGCGTGGTCGACGCGCCGCTGGCGAGCCCCGACACCCTGCGCTGGATCGCACACAACGCGGCCGGCGCCCAGGTCGTCGCCTCGGTCTGCACCGGCGCCTTCCTGCTGGCCGCCAGCGGCGTGGTGACCGACGACGCCGTCACCACCCACTGGGAAGACATTGCCGACCTGCGCGCGCAGTTCCCGGCGCTCGACGTGCGCGAAGGCGTGCGCTGGGTCGACAACGGCCGCGTCGTCAGCTCGGCCGGCATCAGCGCCGGCATCGACATGAGCCTGCACCTCGTCGAACGGCTGGCCGGCCGCGAACTGGCCGAGCGCACCGCGCGCCAGATGGACTACACGTGGACCCACGGCCCATCCGCGTAGTCTTCGCGCTCCTGCCCGGCAGCCTCGTGCTCGACTGGGCCGGCCCGGCCGAGGCGTTGCGCATCGCCAACCAGCGGCTGAGCGCCATGGGGCAGCCCGAGCGCTTCGCGATCGAATTCGCGAGCCCCCGGCCGACCGCGACGGCTCGGTCGGCGTCGAACTCGCCGGGCTCTCTCCCCTGCCCACGCAATGGAGCGGCCCCGGCTGGGTGGTGCTGGTCGGCCTGCCCGGCGACAGCATCGCCATCGACAACCCCGAGGCGCAAGACCTGCTGCACTGGCTGCGCGGCCTGCGCTTCGAACGTGGTGGGCTGGAGCTGGTGACGATTTGCGCCGGCGCCGTGCTGGCCGCGCATGCCGGCGCGCTGGCGGGCCGGCGCGCCACCACGCATCACCACCACCTGGGCGAGTTGCGCACGGTGGAGCCGCGCTGCGACGTCGTCAGCAACCGCGTGTTCGTGATCGACCCGCCGCTCTACAGCAGCGCGGGCGTGACGACCGGCATCGACCTCGTGCTGCACCGCATCGCCGAGCTGTGCGGCGAAGCGCTGGCGGCGCAGGTCGCGCAAACCATGGTGGTGGCGCTGCGGCGCGGCCCGCACGACCCCGAGCTGTCGCCCTTCCTGGCCTACCGCAACCACTTGCATGCCGCGCTGCACCGCGTGCAGGACGCGGTCAGCGAGCAGCCGCAGGCCGACTGGAGCGTGCCGCGCATGGCCGAGGTGGCCCACACCTCGGCGCGACACCTCACGCGGCTGTTCGTGGAGCATGCGGGCGTGGCGCCGCTGGCTTATTTGCGGCGGCTGCGGCTGGCGGCGGCGCAGCTCGCGCTGGCGTCGGGCGCGAGCGTCACGCGGGCGGCGGAGCAGTCGGGCTTCGGCTCCGACACGCAGCTGCGCCGCGCGTGGCACCAGTTCGGGTTGCCCGGTTCGCCCTCGGAAGCGAACGCGTCCTTCAGGGCCTGACGGCGCTCAGTGCCAGAGGCCCGCCGGCGCGGGGCCGGGCACGCGCAGCAGCTTGTCGTCGCCGATCTCGAGCAGCCGGTTCGCCGCGTAGCTGTTCTGCGAATCCGGCTCCAGCGCCGCACTGACCAGCGGGGACAGCGGCTGCGCCAGCGACACGTAGAAGCTTCCCGGCTGCACCACCGCGCGCCCGGTGCGCGGCCGCACGCGGAAAGCGCGGATCGCCTCGCCGTCTTCGATGGCGCCGCGCGCGTCCTGCCGCTGGCCGTCGATCTGGGAAAGAATTTCGTAGCGTTCCACCTGCCACGGCGCCGCGCTGTCGATGCGCTCCACGCGCACGCCCAGCATCTGCAGGCGCTGCACCGCCACGGTCTCGCTGGCGGCCAGCAGGTAGCCGCAGGGGCGCGGGCGCGCGGTCGCCACCTTCAGCGGCTCGGCGGCGCGCCATTCGACGTCGACGGCCTTGTCTTCCCCGCTCTTCGCGTCGAGAAACTCGAGCCGCTGCCGCGTCGGCGTCTGCCACGCCTCGACCACGAGTTCGCCATGGCAGGCCTCGGCCCGCGCGCGCTGGCCGGCCTGCGCGGTGAGCTGCACCAGCGCCGGCCCCTGCCTGGCGGCGGTCTCGATGACGGTGGTCGCGGCCAGCACCTGGGTCTGCACGCGGCGCGCGAAGTGCGCCCGGCCCAGCCCCACGCCGCGCACTTCGAGCAGCAGGCTCACGGCCTGGCGCAGCGCGCTCACGTTGCGGCCGGTGTCGGGCTGCACGCCGCCCATCGACACGCTGCGGTCCGACGACTTGCCGCCGGACGTGGTGTGGTACTTGAAGCCCTGCAACCCGGCCTGCGTGAACGCCGTCTGGATGGCGTCGACGTAGTCGCGCTGCGCGCTCGCCGCGATGGCCGGGTCGAGGTTGCCCACGGTGGCGGGCTGCAGCAGGCCGTCGTACTTCATGACGGCGCCGAACTTGTCGATCCAGCGGCCGCCGACCGTGAACTCGTGCAGGTCGAGCACCACCTGCGGCCGGTAGCGCAGCGTGATGGCCGCGAGCGTGCGCGCCTCGGGCGTGCGCAGCAGCAGGTGATCGCGGTTCACGTCGATGCCGTTGGCGGTGACGCGGGTGAAGTGCTCGGCGCCGTCGGGGTTGCCGCGCGGCACCAGCACGAGGTTGACCTTCTGCAGCAGGGCCGCGCCCGGCCCGCTGGCGAACTGCTGCGCCAGCACCAGCACCGCCTCGCCGCCCGCCGGTTCGTTGCCGTGCTGCTGGCCGATCACCATCACGGTGGGCCGCATCGGGTCGAAGCGGCCCTGGTCGGCGAGCAGCACCAGCGGCATTTCGCGGCCCTGCTGCGAATTGCCGAGCCGCTCGATGCGCACGTTCGGCGACTGCCGCGCGAGGTCATCCAGAAACGCCAGCACCTCGGCGTGCGAAGGAAAGTCGGAGCGCCCGGCGCGAAAGCCCGGCGTGGAGAAGCTCACCGGCGGGTCGGGAAAGCGCGCCGCGATGGCGGCCGGCTCGGTCCACATTTTCGAAGCATCGAACTGGGCCTGGGCCGCGCCAGCGGCAAGCAAGGCGAGGCCGGACACACACAGGAATCGGAGGGTTGGAACACTGGGCATGGCGCGCATTTTCCTCTTGCACGCGCGACGCGGCTTCAGCAGTCGTTCAGCTCATTCGAGGGCATGGCAGGCCCGCGCGCGCGCCAGCAGCAGCGCCCGCTCGCGCGTGTTGCGCGTGAGCGCGGCGGCGCGGTCGAACTCCTTGCGGGCCTCGTCGCGGCGGCCGAGCTTGAAGAGCAGGTCGCCGCGCACGGTCGGCAGCAGGTGGTAGCCCTTGAGCGCGGGTTCGTCCATGAGCGCGTCGACCACTTCCAGCCCGGTCGCCGGCCCGAAGGCCATCGACAACGCGACGGCGCGATTGAGCTCGACGATGGGCGAAGGCGAGAGCTCGGCCAGCGCGTCGTAGAGCGCGGCGATGCGGCCCCAGTCGGTTTCGTCGGCGGTGCGCGCGCGGCCGTGGCAGGCGGCGATGGCGGCCTGCAGCGCATAGGGGCCGAGCGCGCCGCCCAGCGACTCGGCGCGGGCGAGCGCGGCCAGCCCCCGGCGGATCAGCATCTGGTCCCAGCGCGCGCGGTTCTGCTCGAGCAGCAGCACCGGCTCGCCCGAGGCGCCGACGCGCGCCGCCGTGCGCGAGGCCTGGATTTCCATCAGCGCGACAAGGCCGTGCACCTCGCCTCGCGGGGAACCAGCTCGGCCACGATGCGGCCCAGGCGCATGGCTTCGTCGCACAGCGCGGGGCGCATCCAGTCGTCGCCGGCGGTGGCCGAATAGCCTTCGTTGAAGATCAGGTAGAGCACTTCGAGCACCGAGGCCAGGCGCGCTTCGAGCTCGTGCCGGCGCGGCACCTCGAAGGGCACGCGCGCCTCGGCCAGCGTGCGCTTGGCGCGCACGATGCGCTGCGCCACGGTGGCTTCGGGCACGAGGAAGGCGCGCGCGATTTCGTCGGTGGTGAGGCCGCCCATCAATCGCAGCGTGAGCGCCACGCGGGCCTCGGTCGACAGCACCGGGTGGCAGGCGGTGAACACCAGGCGCAGCAGGTCGTCGCCGATGTCGTCGTCCAGGGCCGCGTCGACCGCGTCGGCGAAATCGGCCTGTGCGATGTCGTGTTGCGCGTCGATCTCGCGGCCGATTTCGCCGGCCTTGTGCTCGGCCAGCTGCAGGTGGCGCAGCCGGTCGAGCGCGCGGCGCTTGGCCACGGCGGTGAGCCAGGCGGCGGGGTTGTCGGGCACGCCGGCTTCGGGCCATTGCTCGAGGGCGGCCACCAGCGCGTCCTGCGCCAGCTCTTCGGCCAGGCCCACGTCGCGCACCATGCGCGCGACGGTGGCGATGATCCTGGCCGACTCCATGCGCCACACCGCGTCGATGGCGCGATGAATGGCGCCTTGGGCGGCGCCCCCGCTGCCCCCGGCGCTCACGTCAGCCGGGCTTCTTGCGCGACTGCATCGCCGGGAACTCGGTCGCCACCGCCTGCAGGGCCGGCGGGAAGTCGCTGAGCTCCTGCACCTGGCGCACCTCGACGACCTCGTTCTCGCCGCCGGGGCAGCGCGCGGCCCAGGCAATGGCTTCCTCGCGCGAAGCCACGTCGATCACCCAGTAGCCGCCGAGCACTTCCTTGGCCTCGGCGAAGGGGCCGTCGACGATCTTCGGCTTGCCGCCCTTGAAGCTCACCCGCGCGCCCATCGACGGCGGATGCAGGCCGTCGCAGTTGATCAGCACGCCGGCCTTCTGCAGCGACTCGTTGTAGGCCATCATGGCCGCCATGGCCTTGGCGTCTTCGGGCATGGTGCCCGGCGCCGCGGTTTCATAGCCCTTGGGAATCATCAGCATCATGAAGCGCATGGTGTTTCTCCTCAGCGGCCCGCGGCCTGGGCGGCGGATTCGGCCCGCAGGCGGTCTTCCTGCGCGAGCAACTCGGGCGTCATCGAATCGCCGAAGTCGGTGGCTTCGAACACCTGGCGGATCTCGATCTCGCCCTCCTGGAAGGGGCTGCGCTTGATCCACTCGATGGCCTCCTCGCGCGACTTGCACTGCAGGATCCAGAAGCCGGCCAGCAGCTCCTTGGTTTCGGCGAACGGGCCGTCGATGACGGTGCGCTTGGTCGGGCCTTCGCAGCGCACGCGCACGCCCTTGGACGTGGGGTGCAGGCCTTCGCCGGCCAGCAGCACGCCGGCCTTGACCAGCTCTTCGTTGAACTTGCCCATGGCGGTGAGAATTTCGGTGCTGGGCATCACGCCGGCTTCGGAATCGCGGTTGGCCTTGACCAGAATCATGAATCGCATGTCGTTTCTCCTGAAGGTTGATGAGGCGGGGAGCGGCTGAAAACCGCCTGCTCCTGTTCACACGTCGGACGAGCGGAAGGCGGATCGACACGTTCGCGTCGATCTATTTGTAATTTTGTGTTTCAAAAACCCCGCGGCGCCCGCTCAGGGCAGGTAGCCGCAGAAGCGCAGCACGTGGCCGTCCGGCTCGCGGATCGCGAACTCGCGCAGGCCCCAGGGCTGGGACACGGGCGCCTCGACGACGGTCACGCCGCGCTTCACGTAGGCGGCGTGCAGGCCGTCGATGTCCTTGCCCACGTGGATCACGATTTCGCCGCGCCAGGGCACGGCCCCGCGCGTGTTGCACTGCCACAGCCGCAGGTAGACGGGGTCGCCGTAGCTGCGATCGCCCTTCTTCACCCGGGCATAGCTGGGCGGCTCGCCGGCGATGAAGTCGAGTTCGAAGCCCAGCACGTCACGGAACCAGCGCGCGGCGCGGGAGACGTCGGACACCGGCAGCACCGGCTGCACGCCGTGGAATTCGTGCAGGGTGCCCAGGTCGGGGGCCGGGCTCACGCCGGTTTGGGCGGCCATTTTTCAGT
Source organism: Variovorax sp. E3 (assembly GCF_016082275.1). Taxonomy (GTDB): domain Bacteria; phylum Pseudomonadota; class Gammaproteobacteria; order Burkholderiales; family Burkholderiaceae_C; genus Variovorax. The sequence goes on along the minus strand of NZ_MOWM01000065.1, from coordinate 12,060 downwards.
CTCTGCCCTGCGTGGCCGCTGACCGGCAACGCACGCCAAGACAAGGCCCGGAGCGCCGTTTCATCCTAGGCCATGCGGCGCAGGGTGGCGACGCGCTCGGCGATCGCGTCGATGTCCAGCGCGTCCTCGGCCCGCGCCAGGTAGGTTTCCAGGTCGCGCACCGCCTGTGTCGTGTTGCCCTGCTCGGCATGGGCGATGCCGCGGTCGCGGTACTCGCCCCAGGCGCTGGGCAGCAGCGCGATCAGCCGGTCTTGCACGGCGATGACGCGCTGCCAGTCTTCCTGCGCGTGGTGCACTTCCTTCAGGTTGCGCAGCATGCGGGCGATGATTTCCCGCGAACTGGCCGGCTGCAGGTACAGGCCCAGCGGCACGTCGAAATCGCCGACCAGGCCGTTGCTGCGCTTGTACGGCTCGAGCCGCTCGCCCAGCTCTTCGCGCGACAGCGACTTGCCGGTGAACGGGTCGATCACCACCTGCCCCTTGGGCAGCGTCACCTTGAGCATGAAGTGCCCCGGAAAACCGATGCCGCGCGCCTGCAGGCCCAGGCCCTGCGCCAGCTCCATCCACAGCACCGCCAGCGAAATCGGAATGCCGCGGCGGGTGCGCAGCACGGCGTTCAGGTAGCTGTTGTCGGGGTCGTAGTAGTCGTTGAGGTTGCCGCCGAAGTTCAGGTCGTTGAAGAAGAACTGGTTCAGCGCGCGCAGCCGGGCCAGCGGCGCGGCGTCGGCCGGCAGGCGCCGCTTGAGGCGGGCCAGCAGCTGGTCGATATCGCCCAGCACCTGCTGCACGTCGAGGTCGGGGTATTCGTCCTGCGCCAGGCTGGCGGCGGCTTCGAGCAGCGGAAAGTGATCGTCGCTGCGAACCAGCGATTCGAAATACTCCAGTGCGGTGGGAACCTGAAAGCTGAACGTCATGTGTCTTTGTAGAGGAGCCCGCCCCGAGCGTCAAGGCACGGGCGCGGCCTCAGCGGCGAAGGAAGCTGCGCAGCCGCACGCCCACCGCCGTCAGCACGGCGAAATAGAGCAGCGCGGCGCCGGCGATCAGCGCGGCCAGCAGGCCGATGCGCTGCAAGCGATGCTCGCGCAGGGCGATCCAGTCGAAATGGCCCGAGCCCCAGACCAGCAGGCCGCTCAGCACCGCGGTGCCAATGAGCACCTGCAGCGCGAACTTGCCCCAGCCCGGCTCGGGCTTGTAGCTGCCGCGGCGCATCAGGCCGACCAGCAGCCAGGTCGAATTGACCAGCGCGCCGATGGCGATGGTCAGGGTCAGCGCCGCGTGCTGCAGCACCGGCACCAGAAAGACATTGAGAACCTGCGTCAGCACCAGCACACCCACGGCGATGAGCATCGGCGTGCGCGTGTCGTGCTTGGCGTAGTAGCCGGGCGCCAGCACCTTCACGGCCACGATGCCGACCAGCCCGACGCCGTAGCCCATCAGCGCCATCGTGGTGTGGGCCACGTCGACGTCCTTGTAGGCGCCGTTGTGAAACAGCACCGCCACCAGCGGCTTGGCGAACAGCAGCAGCGCCACCGCGCACGGGGCCGACAGCAGCACGACCAGGCGCAGGCCCCAGTCGAGCAGCGACGAATAGCGCGCGTCGTCCTTGGCGGCGCGGGCCATGGCCAACTGCGGCATCAGCACCACGCCCAGCGCCACGCCCAGCATGGCGGTCGGGAACTCCATCAGCCGGTCGGCGTTGGTGATCCAGGTGACGCTGCCCTCGGCCAGGTGCGAGGCGATCTGCGTATTGATGAGCAGCGAGATCTGCGCCACGCTCACGCCCAGCAGCGCGGGCAGCATGAGCTTGAGCACCTTGCGCGTGGTGGGGTCGGTCCACGCGGTGCGCAGCGCCTTGAAGCTCGCGCCGATGCGCGGCATCAGCCCGAGCTTGCGCAGCGCCGGAATCTGCAGCGCCAGCTGCAGCACCCCGCCCACCAGCACGCCCACGCACTGTGCGTAGATCGGCTCGATGCCCCAGCGGCGAAACAGCGGCGCGCCCACCGCGATCGACAGGATCAGCGCGATGTTCAGCAGCACCGGCGACGCTGCCGGCACCGCGAACTTGCGCCAGGTGTTCAGGATGCCGCCCGCCAGCGCGACCAGCGACATGAAGCCGATGTACGGGAACATCCAGCGCGTCATGACCACGGCCGCGTCGAAGCCGGCCAGCCCGCTGGCCATGGCCCAGACCATCAGCGGCGCGCCCACCACGCCGGCCACGCACAGCACCACCAGCGTCCAGGTAAGCAGCGTGGCGACGTGGTCGATCAGTTCCCGGGCGCCCTCCTGCCCGGCTTCGGTCTTGCGCGCGGCCAGCACCGGCACGAAGGCCTGGCTGAAGGCGCCTTCGCCGAACACCCGGCGAAACAGGTTGGGAATGCGAAAAGCGACGTTGAAGGCATCGGTCAGCGCACTGACGCCGAAAACCGAGGCGAACAGCACGTCGCGCACGAGGCCCGTGATCCGCGAAGCGAGGGTCAGCAGGGAGACGGTGGAGGCGGATTTGAGCAGAGACACGGGGGCCGAGTGTAGGCCCCGGCACGGGCCGAAACAGGCCGATTCGGGCGCGAATTGGGCGAAATGGCGAACCCGGCCTATAATGGAGGGCTTTGCTGCATCATCCTCAGACACCTAAGGAACTAAATCATGGCATCCGCCAAGCCCAAGAAAAAGAACCCGCGCCTCGCCTCCGGCCGTAAGCGCGTCCGCCAGGCACCAAGCTCAACGCTGCGAACACCTCGCTGCGCTCCAAATACCGTACCGCTGTCAAGAACGTCGAAAAGGCTGTTCTGGCTGGCGACAAGACCAAGGCAAGCGAACTGTTCGCGAAGGCCCAGAGCATCGTCGACACCGTCGCCGACAAGGGCATCTTCCACAAGAACAAGGCAGCCCGTGACAAGAGCCGCCTGTCGGCCAAGGTCAAGGCCCTCGCCCTGGCGCCTGAAAAGGCCGCCGCCTGACACCTGTCAGGCAAGCCCGGGCCGGAATTCTCCGGTCCGCCGTTTGATCGGGGTGCGCTGCAGCAAAGTGTAAAAAACCGCCTTCGGGCGGTTTTTTCATGGGCGATCGGTTTGGGGGGCCGCTGAGAGCCGGGAAGGCCTAGGGGGTCTTGGGGGGCTCGACGGGAATCACGGGCGCGGCCGGATCCGAGCGCACGGCGGCGGCCACCGGCGTTTGCGCGACCTTCGGCACGGCCGGCGCGGGCGGGGCCGGCGACACGTCGGACACCTGCAGGTCGTTGTCCTTGGCGAAGTTCACGCAGAAGTCCCAGGCCATGGGCTCGGCATCGCGCAGGTCGCGGTTCACGATCACGCACTTCACGCCGTTGATCGAGGTGGGCACGCACCATGGGGAATAGCTCAGGTAGCTGCCCGGAAAGGCGCCACCAGGGCGGAAAGAGCTCATGACGCCGGCCAGACGCTCGGCCCAATCGCTCGGGCGAAAAGTGCGTCCATCGCGGGTGATGCCCTGGATGAAGATTTCTTTGGCAGTGGGGGAAATCATCGTTGATTGAAGCGACCGGAACAGGTGCTGCGGTGCAGCACACGATTCTATCCGCGCCACTTTTTGCATCCTGAACAGCAGGCATTGCTGTAATGCGGAATCCTCAACGAAGCTGTCAAAGCGCACGCCAGAATTCGGCTTCCCTATCTGGAGAACCCGAATGAGCGCTACCGCCCAGCCCACCTCGCCCCACGTCATGAACACCTACGGTCGCCTGCCGATCGCACTGTCGCACGGTCAGGGCTGCCGAGTCTGGGACACCGCGGGCAAGGCCTACATCGACGGCCTCGGCGGCATCGCCGTGAACACGCTGGGCCACAACCACCCCGAGCTGGTGCCCGCCCTTCACGACCAGCTGACCAAGCTGATCCACAGCTCCAACTACTACCACGTTCCCGGCCAGGAACAGCTGGCCGCCAAGCTGACCGAGCTGTCGGGCCTGACCAACGCGTTCTTCTGCTCCACCGGCCTGGAAGCCAACGAAGCCGCCCTGAAGCTGGCGCGCAAGTTCGGCCATGACAAGGGCATCGAGCGCCCCGAGATCGTGGTCTACGAAGCCGCCTTCCACGGCCGCAGCATCGCCACCCTGTCGGCCACCGGCAACCCCAAGGTGCAGGCCGGCTTCGGCCCGCTGGTCGAGGGCTTCATCCGCGTGCCGCTGAACGACATCGAGGCGCTGAAAAAAGCCACCCAGGGCAACCCCAACGTGGTGGCCGTGTTCTTCGAGACCATCCAGGGCGAAGGCGGCATCCACCCGATGCGCGTCGAATACCTCAAGCAGGTGCGCGCGCTGTGCGACGAGCGCGACTGGCTCATGATGATCGACGAAGTGCAATGCGGCATGGGTCGCACCGGCAAGTGGTTCGCCCACCAGTGGGCCGGCATCAAGCCCGACGTCATGCCGCTGGCCAAGGGCCTGGGCTCGGGCGTGCCGATCGGCGCCGTGGTGGCCGGCCCCAAGGCCGCGAACATCTTCGGCCCTGGCAACCACGGCACCACCTTCGGCGGCAACCCGCTGGCCATGCGCGCCGGTGTCGAGACCATCCGCATCATGGAAGAGCACAAGCTGCTCGAGAACGCCGCCACCGTGGGCGCCCACCTGAAGGCCGCGCTGGAGCGCGAAATCGGCGGCCTGCCGGGCGTGAAGGACATCCGCGGCCAGGGCCTGATGCTGGGCATCGAGCTCGACCGTCCGTGCGGCGTCATCCTGAACCGCGCCTGCGACGCCGGCCTGCTGCTGAGCGTCACGGCCGACAAGGTGATCCGCCTCGTGCCGCCGCTCATCCTGAGCGTTGCCGAGGCCGACGAAATCGTCGCCATCCTCGCGCCTCTGGTCAAAGCCTTCCTTTCGGAGCCTGCCGCGAAATGACGACCGCCTCGACCCCGAACACCATCCGGCACTACCTGCAGTTCGCCGACTTCACGGCCGACGAATACGCCTACCTCTTCGACCGCATGGCGGTCATCAAGAAGAAGTTCAAGACCTACGAGAAGCACCAGCCGCTGGTCGACCGCACGCTGGCCATGATCTTCGAGAAGGCCAGCACGCGCACCCGCGTGAGCTTCGAGGCCGGCATGTACCAGCTCGGCGGCAGCGTGGTCCACCTGACCACCGGCGACAGCCAGCTGGGCCGCGCCGAGCCCATCGAGGACAGCGCCAAGGTCATCAGCCGCATGGTCGACATCGTGATGATCCGCACCTACGAGCAGACCAAGATCGACGCCTTCGCGGCGCACTCGCGCGTGCCCGTCATCAACGGCCTGACCAACGAGTTCCACCCCTGCCAGATCCTGGCGGACATCTTCACGTACATCGAGCATCGCGGATCGATCCAGGGCAAGACCGTCGCGTGGGTGGGCGACGGCAACAACATGGCCAACACCTGGCTGCAGGCCGCCGAGATCCTGGGCTTCACGGTGCACGTGAGCACGCCCAGCGGCTACGAGGTCGACCAGTCGATCGCCGGCATCCGCTCGGGCGACAGCTACAAGGTCTTCAAGGACCCGATGGAAGCCTGCCGCGGCGCCGACCTCGTCACCACCGACGTCTGGACCAGCATGGGCTACGAGGCCGAGAACGAGGCCCGCCGCAAGGCCTTTGCCGACTGGTGCGTCGACGAGGACATGATGCGCGTGGCCCAACCCGGTGCCCTCTTCATGCACTGCCTGCCCGCCCACCGCGGCGAGGAAGTGCAGGCCGAGGTCATCGACGGACCGCAGTCGGTGGTGTGGGACGAGGCGGAGAACCGCCTGCACGCGCAGAAGGCGCTCATGGAGTTCCTGCTCCTGGGCAAGCTCTGACCTTCCTTCTGAATGTCCGACCTGTCCGATTGCCAGCAATGCGGTGCCTGCTGCGCCAGCTACCGCGTCGACTTCAGCGTGCATGAACTCGACGACAACGGCGGCCGCGTCCCCTCGGGCCTGGCCGTCGAGGTGAACGACGCCATCTGCCGCATGCGCGGCACCGACCACACGCCCATGCGCTGCGCCGCCCTCACCGGCAAGATCGGCCAGACCGTGGGCTGCGGCATCTACGAATGGCGGCCCAACCCCTGCCACGAACTGCAGGCCGGCAGCGACGCCTGCGAACGCGCCCGCGCGCGCCACGGCCTGCCCGCGCTGTCTTCGCTGCACTGACGCGTTCAACTCGTCACGCGGTGTGTTGGAAATAACCGACACCACGACCCCTCGCCCGGCGCTACCTTCGCGCCATGCTCCATCACATCAGCAACGCATCTGGGACATTTCGCCGCCCGTGCATGAAGGCGCGCCGGTGTTTCCGGGCGACACGCCCTACCAGCAGCGCTGGGCCGCGACCATCTCTCCGGGCTGCCCGGTGAACGTCAGCGAGATCAAGCTCTCGCCCCACGTCGGCGCCCATGCCGACGCGCCGCTGCACTACGACCCCGACGGCCAGACCATCGGCAATGTCGACCTCACGCCCTTTCTCGGCCCCTGCCGCGTGATCCACGCGATTGCACAAGGCCCGCTGATCGAGTGGGAACACATTGCCCACGCCGTCGACAGCACCCTGCCCCAGCGCGTGCTGGTGCGCACCTACGCCACCATGCCCGTGGGCCACTGGGACCCGCAGCTCGCGGCCTATGCGCCCGCCACCGTGGAGCGCCTCGCGGCCATGGGCGTGAAGCTCATCGGCATCGACACCGCCAGCATCGACCCGGCCGACAGCAAGACGCTGGAGAGCCACCAACGCATCCGCCGCCTCGACCTGCGCGTGCTCGAGAACCTCGTGCTCGACGACGTGCCCGAGGGCGACTACGAACTCATCGCGCTGCCGCTGAAGCTGGTCAGCGCCGATGCCTCCCCCGTTCGCGCCGTGCTGCGCGAACTCTCACGCTGAAACCTCCACCATGACGACCCTTGCAGATTGCCGCGCGCTCGACGCGCAAGACCCGCTGCGCGCCCTGCGCGACCAATTCACCATTCCTGCCGATGTGCTGTACCTCGACGCAACTCGCTCGGCGTGATGCCCAAGGCCGCGCCCGCGCGCATCGCCGAAGTGGTGACCAAGGAATGGGGCGAAGGCCTGATCCGCTCGTGGAACACCGCGAGCTGGTTCGACCTGCCGCAGCGCCTGGGCGACAAGGTGGCCCGCGTGATCGGCGCCGCGCCCGGCGAAGTGGTGTGCACCGACAGCACCTCGGTCAACCTCTACAAGGTGCTGTTCGCGGCGCTGTCGCAGCAAAAGGACAGTGGCCGCAAGCTGGTGGTGAGCGAACGCAGCAACTTCCCCACCGACCTGTACATCGCCGAGTCGCTGTGCCGCGAACGCGGCTTCACGCTGAAGCTGATCGACGCGAGCGAACTCCCGGGCGTACTGACCGACGAGGTTGCGGTGCTGATGCTCACGCACGTCAACTACCGCACCGGCGCCATGCACGACATGAAGGCCGTCACCGCCGCCGCGCACGCCGTGGGCGCGCTCACCGTGTGGGACCTGGCGCACAGCGCGGGCGCCGTGCCCGTGGCGCTGAACGACAGCAATGCCGACTACGCCATCGGCTGCGGCTACAAGTACCTCAACGGCGGCCCCGGCGCGCCCGCCTTTGCGTGGGTCAACACCCGGCACGCGGGCCAGTTCGAGCAGCCGCTGTCGGGCTGGTGGGGCCACGCGGCGCCCTTCGAGTTCACGCCGCACTACCGCCCCGCGCCGGGCGTCGGCCGCTACCTGTGCGGCACGCAGCCGATCATTGCGCTGGCCGGGCTCGAGTGCGGGCTCGACACGGTGCTGGCAGCCGAAGCCTTCAACGGCGCGAACGGCGCCATGGCCGCGCTGCGCGCCAAGTCGCTCGCGCTCACCGACCTGTTCATCGCGCTGGTCGAAGAACGTTGCGCAGGCCAGGGCCTGTCGCTCGTCACGCCGCGCGATCATTCGAAGCGCGGCTCGCAGGTCTGCCTCAGCCGCGAGGAAGGCGCCTATGCCATCGTGCAGGCGCTGATCGCGCGCGGCGTCATCGGCGACTACCGCGCCGGCGATTCGCAGATGCCCGACATCCTGCGCTTCGGCTTCACGCCGCTGTACATCGGCTTCGAGGACGTGTGGAACTCGGTCGAACACCTCGTGCAGGTGCTCGAGTCCGGCGAGTGGAAGCGCGAGGAATTCAACCGCAAGAACGCGGTGACCTGACATGAAACACCGCGTCTTCGCATTCCTCGCATCGCTGTGCATGCTGGCGGCTCCCGCCCTTGCGCAGCAACCCGACTTCACGCTCGACCAGCTCAAGGCCTTCGTCGCGCTCGCGCCCGATGCCTTCCGCCAGCAGGTCAAGAGCCAGGGCTTTTCCTATGCCGACAAGACCGTCACCGACGAGGTCAGCATGATCGAGTACGAAAAGTTCGTCGACGGGCAGACCACGCATCTCATGAAGTCCACGTACGTGGAAAGCCGCGCCGGCGAGAACAGCATCCAGCTGTCGCTGACCGACAAGGCCGCCTTCGAGCGGCTGGTCAAGGAGGCCCGCGCCGCGGGCTACGCACCGGCCGACAAGGGCCGCATTCCCGGTGGCGACACCTACCAGGAGTTCAAGCGCAAGAACGAAGTCGTGCGCTTCGTCTACCCGAAGAAGACATCGGGCATGGGCCTTCCCTCCTATACCGCCGTGGTCTGGCGATGATCCGCGAGCAGACACCCTCATGAGCACCGAAAAAATCGTCCACGAAGAAAAGGCGCAACTGGACTTCAGCAAGTCCATGAGCTACGGCGACTACCTGCACCTCGACGAGATCCTCAACGCGCAGCATCCGCTTTCGCCCGCGCACGACGAGATGCTGTTCATCGTGCAGCACCAGACCAGCGAGCTCTGGATGAAGCTCATGCTGCACGAGCTGCGCGCCGCCACCTCCTGCATCGCCGAAGAGAAACTGGCCGACGCCTTCAAGATGCTGGCTCGCGTGAGCCGCATCATGGAACAGCTGGTGAGCGCATGGACCGTGCTCTCGACCATGACGCCGCCCGAGTACACGGCCATGCGCCCGTACCTTGCCAATTCGAGCGGCTTCCAGAGCGCGCAGTACCGCTGCATCGAGTTCGCGCTGGGCAACAAGAACGCCGCCATGCTCAAGCCGCACGCGCACCGCGCCGACCTGCTCGCGCAAGTCGACGCCGCCTACCGCGCGCCATCGCTCTACGACGAGTCGCTGCGCCTGCTGGCGCGCCACGGCCTGCCCGTGCCGGCCGACCGGCTGGAACGCGACTGGACGCAGCCCTACGAGTCGAGCGACGGCGTCGAGGCCGCATGGCTCGTGGTCTACCGCAACCCGCACGATCACTGGGACCTGTACCAGCTCGGCGAAAAGCTCACCGACCTCGAAGACGCCTTCCGCCTCTGGCGCTTCCGCCACGTGACCACGGTCGAGCGCGTGATCGGCTTCAAGCGCGGCACCGGCGGCACGGGCGGTGTGAGCTATCTGCGCAAGATGCTCGACGTGGTGTTGTTCCCTGAGATCTGGAAGCTGCGCACCGATCTGTAGCCCGAAAGTCCCCGCACGAAAAGCGGCCCCTACAATCCGCGCGCACCGGCACTTCAAGACTCGACAAGGCTTTGCGATTCGTCGTTCGGCCTTGTGCTGCGGGGTAACCCCGTGGTGGATGGATGGCTACCCGTTCCGGCGCGCAAGCGGGACTGCGCTTTCGCGCAGCGCAGCTGGCGCATCACCGGCTGGTTGAAGGGCCGTGGCCACCCCTCTTCAACGGCTTCGCGGCCCATCTCACTCATGACGCGTGAACTGAGCTACAGGGAATGGTTGGCGCGCAGCCTCGCGCGGGCCCTGCTCGCCGACGCCAGGCAGCCCGGCGGCACCGCGCCCGGCGCGTTGCGCGCGCGGGCCGCCGCCACGCTCGGCGGCGACGCGCCCTGGCTCAAGCCGCTGGCGGAAGCGCTCGGCAACCGCTCGCAGTCCACATGGCGGCGCAGCGATCTGCCCGCGCTGGCGAACGCGATCCACGAGATGCCCGAGTTCGATGCCGCCTTCGAGCAGGACAAACTGCCGCGCGTGCGCCGCATCATCCTGCGGCCCGCCGAGATGCTCCCGCGCCCGACGGGGCTGGACCACTTCGCGTTGCCGAACATTCCGACGCTGGCCGAACTCGCGCAATGGCTCGAGTTGGATGCGGACCGGCTCGCCTGGCTCACCTCGCCCGCGCAGGCGTTTCGCGCACCCGACGACGCCAGCGGCCAGCCGGCATCGCACTACCGCTACCAGTTGCAGCCCAAGCGCCTCGGCGGCCTGCGCCTGCTCGAAATCCCCAAGGCCGACCTGAAGCGCGCGCAGCGCCGCGTCCTCGACGACCTGCTGCGGCATGTGCCCGTGCACGAAGCGGCGCACGGCTTCGTGCCGGGCCGCTCGGTCGCGAGCCACGCGGCCGCGCACACGGGCAGGGACGTGGTGATCGGCTTCGACCTGCGCGACTTCTTCACCGCCATACGTGCCTCGCGCGTGCATGCGACCTTTCGCACGCTGGGCTATCCCGAAGGCGTGGCACGCGCTCTTGCCGCACTGTGCACGCACCGCACCGATGCCGCCGTCATCGAGCGGTTGCGCGACGACGGCGGCCTCGACTGGATGGGCGCCAAGCGTCTTGCCGCGCCACACCTGCCGCAAGGCTCGCCCTGCTCGCCCGCGCTGGCCAACCTCTGCGCGTTCCGGCTCGACCTGCGGCTCGAAGGCCTCGCATGGGTCTTCGGCGCCACCTACACGCGCTACGCGGACGACCTGGTGTTCTCGGGCCCGGCCTCTTTGCGCGCGCAGTTCAATGCGCTGCGCGCGTGGGTCGACGGCATCGCGGCCGACGAAGGTTTCGAGCTTCATCCGCGCAAGGTGCGCTGCATGCCGACGCACCGCCAGCAGCGCGTGACCGGCGTGGTCGTCAACGACAAGGCCAACGCGCCGCGCGAGGATTTCGACCGCCTCAAAGCCGTGCTGCACCGCTGCGCATTGCATGGCCCCGCGAGCCAGAACCGCGAGCGGCACGCCGACTTTCGCGCGTACCTGCTGGGCCGCATCGCGTGGATCGGCCAGCTCAACACAGCGCGCAAGACACGGCTGATGCGCCTCTTCGAGCGCATCGAATGGACCGGCCCCATGCAAACGCCCTCATGAGGCTGGGGTGGTCCGGATTGCTCCGCGAGCGCAAAGCGCTACAGTTTTGAAAACAACGGAGGCCCCTGCCATGCACGACGACATCCGGTTCACACCCGACGAGCTCTCCACCCTGCGCGAACACGGCGTCGTGCTGTTCGCAAGCCGCGTGATCTTCGACGCGCAGCCGCCGATGCCGCAGGCGCAGATCGCCGCGGTGCAGGCACTGTGCGCGGGCCCGCTGCCGGGCGGGCTGCTCGCGCTGTGGGAAACCACCGCGGGCGGGCGGCTCGACTACGACCTGTCGCTCGAGATGAGCGGCAATCGCGAAGGCATCAGCTGGACCGAGCTGTTCTGGAACGGCAGCGACGGCTATCACGACCTGCAAGGCTGGATCGACCACGAACAGGAACTGGCCGAGGAAGCCGCCAAGGAAAACGGCACGCCCTGGAGCGGCAAGCTCACGCACCTGCCCATCGGCGGCTTCGAGTACACCGACCGCGTCTACGCGGTGGTCGAGCCCGGTGCCGAGCACGGCCAGATCGTCGCGTGGAAGAAAGGCCTGCCGCCGGCCTGGACGCACGCGCTGCACGAAGACAGTGTGAACACCATCGCGCCCGACCTCATGGCCGCCTTCGCGGCGCTGCGCCTGGACGAAGACCCGCTGGCGCCGGCGGGCGACTACTTCTCGGGCCAGACGCTGCTCGAATACCTCGCGACCGGCACGAAGAGCACGGGCTCGACCTCGACCTGATGGACAAGCTCGTGGCCTTCTATTCCCGCGCCGTGGTCGACTGGCGCACGCCGCTGGCCGAGGGCACGCTGCGCCACACGCCGTCGCTCGCGCGCGTGGCGCTGCGCCATGCCATCGCCACCGACGACGCCGACCTGATCGCCGGGCTCGCGGCGGCCGGCGTGGCCTTCGACGGCCCGCTACAAGGCAGCGCGCTGGCCACC
>NZ_MOWM01000064.1 GCF_016082275.1 Variovorax sp. E3 | reverse complement strand
GCCCGAGGCCCAGCCCTATGTGACTTTCCAGCATCCAGGCTTGAAGCTCATCTATCTGCTGTCCGGGTCGGTGACCTACGCTACGGGTCCAGGGTGGTGTCGGCGGGGGCAGGGGACTCGTTGCTGTTCGATGCGACTGCGCTGCACGGGATCGAAGCGATCGGCGAGGAGGCCGTGAGCTATCTGTCGGTGGTGTTCACACTGCGGGAGTGACAACGCGCCGGGGAGGGGCGCATGGGGCTTCGGGTTGGTGGCCTGCTTGGGAGTGCCGTTGCGTCGGACCGCTTCGCCACATGGGCGCCCCTGCACTCAAGGTCGGGACGCACCACCGTCGCTGCCCGGCCTGGATGCATTGCGGGCATTTATTACGCGCCCACCGGTGCCTTCTGCTCGATGGTGGCGGTGCGGTGGGGCCACGCATGCATCGAACGCCGATCGGGGCCCGTTCGCATTCACACCTTTGCAGTGTTCCAGACGTCGCGCGGCGCTTGGCCGCTGCGCGCGCGGCGTGAGGCGGTTGCGACGCCTCCACCGAGCACCTCGGCCCAGTCCCGTGTGGCGGCGATGCCGAGGAAGGGGGCGAAGTCGTGGGCGTTCAGTCCGGCGCGGCGTGCGGCATCCTGGCCCATGTAGGCAGGGCTCGAACTGCCGGTGGCGAGCGCGGCGCGCTCCGCGCGCCGGTGCACGAAACCCGCCTTGAAGGCCTGGAGCAGCGTCTCGTTTTCTTCGTCCGACAGATCGATGGGCGCCTTGTCGCCCGCGCGGTATCCCCGCTGGAACATCTCTGGGTTGGCGGTGGAGTTCATCGTTCTTTCTTTTCTTTCATTCGCGGGCAGGCCCGCGATGGGCCATGCACCGGGAGCGGTTTCTCGCAGGCGGCGTTGTGCCGCGCGGGCGTGGCGGCCGGCAAGGGCGCATGCAGGAGGGGGGCAGAATTTTACCCGCGCGGTGCACGCGGGCTGGGCACGCACGTGCTGCTGATGCGGCACTGGCGGTATCGATGACCGCCTGGCCACGCGGCGCGCGCGTCGTTCCGAGGGGGCTCAGAGCTCCCGCCTCGCTCCGGGGCCAGGTGCGCCGCGCAAGGCGCAGCGTGGGAAAGAAGAGCGGGAAGGGGAGGGGAAAAGCGGGGGGAGGGCGCAGGTGGGGGCTTGCCTGTGTCGCTTCACGGTACCACGCGGTTCTCGCGTTCAAGGCCCAGCGCGCGCTTTTCGCGTGCTCGGCGCGTCCCGCGCGCCTGCGGCGGCCTGGAGCGCTGCGCTGCCGCGTGATCCACGGGCCTCGCAGGCCATCCCGCCTGTGTCACCTTTGGCGCGCGTCATGAACTTCCTTTCCTCCTCCTCTTCTTCTTCCGATTTTTCTTCTTCGTCTTTTTCTCCTTCCGTGTTTTTCGCGGCCCGTGCGTCGCTGTCTCTGCAGGAGGCTCGCGGGCTCACGACAGTCACCTCATCGCGCATCGGCTGAAGCAGCACCCGCGTCGACGCGCGCGATCCACCGCGTGAACGCCTCGACCACGGCGGCGGGCTGCTCCAGCGTCGACATGTGGCCCGACTGCGGCACCAGAACCAGATCGACCTCGCCGGGCAACAGGCTCGCCATTTCCTCGCTCAGCGCCGGCGGCGTGATCTGGTCTTCGCGGCCGCACAGCACCAGGGCGGGGCAGTGCAGCGTGCGCAGCACCTCGCGGCCGTCCTGCCGGTTCATGGCCGTGGTCTGTTGGCGCGTGAACCCTTCGGTGCCCACGCTGCGCGCCATGTCGCCCAGCAGTCGCAGCAGCTGCGCGTCTTGCGCGTGCGCGGCATGCAGCGTGATGGGGGCGAAGCCCCCCGCCACCTGCGCGAAGCTCGCGCTGCCCGAGCCCAGCGCGGCCACCATGCGGCGGCGGTTCTGCGTGGCCTCTTCCGAATCGCGCGCGCGCCGGTGTCGAGCAGCGCGATGCCGGCGATGCGCTCGGGCGCCTGGCGGCACACCTCGACCGCCACGTAGCCGCCGAGGGAAAAGCCCGCGACGGCGAACTTGCCGGGCGGCATCGCGGCCAGCGCGGCGGCGCCCAGCGCCGTGATGCTGTCCGCGGTGTGGGTGGGGGACACGACGACTTCGCGCTGCGCCGGCAGCGCCTTGCGCACCGGCTCCCATACGCGTTGGTCGTTCATCAGGCCGGGGAGGAGCAGCAGCGGTGTCGGGTGGGTCATTTCAATTTCTTCCATGAGAGGTTGCGGCAGGTCGACGTCACGTGCTTGTTATAAGTATGAAGTTCAGTTCACAGTCAAGCCATTCGGCACATCGGAGCACCTTCATGTGGATCGCAGAGTTTTCGGAAGCGGCGGGCCTGAGCGTGGCCACTGTTCGCTTCTATGTTCGCCAGGGGCTGCTCGCGCCCGGTGCGGGCGTGGCGGGCGGCGCGCGCCCTTACCTGGAGTTCTCGCCGCGAGATCTGCGCATCGTGGCCGCCATTCGCGCGGGGCAGGCCATGGGCATGTCGCTGGCCGACATCAAGCTGCTGATGAACGAGCGCCGCGCCGGCGGCCGCAAGCTGATGTTGCAGACCATGATCGCGCAGCGCGACAGGCTCAGCCGACAGGCGAAGGAGCTTGCGGCGATGGTGCGCTTCATCGACGCGAAGATCCTGTGGCTGCGCGACGGGGCGTCGGGCACGCCGCCGGAGCCGCCGAAGGTGGGGACCGCGGCGGGAGCGAAGCGCGCATCGCGTGCGCGGGCTGCAAGCTAGACGCGGGCGCGAATGCGGCGCATGTCAGGCGCGATTCACCGCCCCGATGCGATCGCGACATGTGACAACCATGGCAAGACGAACGACGAGGAATGGCGTGCACGCAATGAGCCCCGCGAACTCTGCGAGGGCGCAGATCGCCGCCGCATAAAGAAGGGTGAACGCGAGCCAATCGACGCCCAGCCCGTGCGCCGCCACGCAACTCCGGCATTCAGGTGAATGCGCACCGCCGCATCGAAGCGCTTCGTTTCGTTCGTGTCGCCTTTCTGTTCCCGAGCCGGATGCACGACTCGCCGCACCTCGGCACCCGGCAATACACCCGGATTCTTGGTGGCTGGGTGAGAGAGCTTGGACTGGATCCTGCCGACTACGGAACACACTCGATGCGAAGACTGCGCGTCCTCACGTGCTCACGAGGTGAGAGATCCGCTGGCTGACGGACGTGAACGTGGCCTCCACGGAGACCTCCACCACGGAAAGCACAGGATTGACGTCGACCTTTCGTCGCAGCAGGGTCAGGAATTCGGCGGCCATCTTCTGCTTGAGTGCTCGAAAAGCGACGCCTTTGACACCGAGCAGGGAGCTTGAAGCCGGAACGAGTGCGATGCCGAGCTTCGCGCTCACCAAGTCCAGCACGCCGTGAACGGTGCTGGCCTCGTAGCGGACACGCGGACTGAATCCCGCTTGGATGCAGGTGTGGTTCGCATGATCCGAATAGGCGACGCCTTTGTGCTGCGCGAAGGCCACGAAGTCGTGCTCGGAGAATCTCTTCAGATCGACCAGCCCGGACGCACGAGGCTCGCTGCTGGTGGGAAACGCGAGGCACAGGGGATCTCTGATCGACTTGGCCTGGCAAAGCCGTGGATGGCGCGAAGTCAGGCGCACGATGCCCGCGTCAATGCGTCCGGCGATGAGTGCATCGGTCTGCTCTGAACTGATGAGCTCGTGCAGTTCAATGTTGAGTCGCGGGTGCCGCTTCTTGAGCAACCGCACGAGGGAAGGCAACACGATGCTGCTGGCCGAAGGAACGAAGCCCACAGCGATGCTGGACGCTTTGTCGCTGTGGCTCGCCTCGCGCGCGACGTCCGCGAGGCGCGACGCGCGTTCGAGGAGATAGCGCGCTTCGGGCAGCAGTGCCTGTCCGGCAGTGGTCAGGCGCACGCCCTTCGGGTGACGGATGAACAGCGCCACTCCCAGTTCCTCTTCGAAGAGACGGATCTGCGTCGACAGCGGGGGCTGGGCGATGTTCAGCTTGACGGCCGCGCGGCTCAGGTTGCCGGCCTCGGCGACTGCCGCGAAGTAACGAAGGTGGCGAAGCTCCATGGCATACCTCCCGGGTATGAAGAACATATCCATTCAATCTTTGAAGTATTTCATCGGCTCCGCAAGAATTTGTCCAGCACCGCAAAAAGGGAGCACACGATGAAGAAGTTCGTAGCACTGTTGGTTGCGCTCGTGACTTGTGCAGCGGCATCGGCGGGAATCTGGCCTTCGAAGCCGGTACGGCTGATCGTGCCGGCTCCAGCCGGCAGTTCGCTGGATGTGATCGCCAGAGTGTTGAGCGAGAAGCTGCGCGCGCGCTGGAAGCAGCCGGTGATCGTCGAGAACAAGGCGGGCGCGGGTGGCCTGATCGCGATGGACGTGGTCGCCAAGGCGCCGCGCGACGGACTGACCCTGGGCCTCGGGTTCAACGGGCCCATTGCCTTTGGTACTTTTCTCTACAAGCGCATGCCGTACGAGCCGGCCAGGGACCTGATGCCCGTGGTGCTCACCACGTCCCAGCCGAACGTGCTCGCCGTGCAGGCCGACAACCCGGCCAGCACGTTGCCGGAGTTCGTGGACTGGGCGAGGCAGCAAGGCGACAAGTTCACCTATGCCTCGGTGGGACTGGGCAGTTCCTCCCATCTGACGATGGAGCTGCTGCGCAAGAAGACGAACCTGCCCGGCGTTCACGTGCCGTATCCGGGATCGCCACCCGCAGGCCTGTCCTTGGCTGCGGGAGAAACACAGGCCCTCTTCGCGGTCGAGCCCGCACTGCTCTCGCTGATCCAGGGCAAGCGCATCAAACTGATTGCTGTCACCAGTGCCCACCGATCACCGCGGTTGAAAGACCTCCCGACAGTGGCGGAGTCCGGCTATCCCGGCTTCGAGTCCCTGGCGTGGAACGGTCTCTTCACCGCGGCGGGCACGCCGGCCGAGACCGTCGACCGGATCAATGCCGATGTCAACGCCGTGCTGAGGGAGGCTTCGGTGCGGGAGCAGCTCGCCCAGCAGGGCCTCGAGATCGGTGGCGGATCGCCGGCCGAGTTCAGCAGCTTCATCGCGAGCGAGCGTGCCAAGTGGGGCGCGATCATCACGGAAGCCGGCATCAAGTTCGACCAATGATCCCGGCCACGATGCAAGCCCTGCGCAAGACCCGGGCCGCGGTCGGCCTTGAGCTGGTCGACATCCCGACGCCCGTGCCCGTGTCGGACGAGGAGACGCTGGTGCGCGTGCGTGTCGCGGGCATCTGCGGCAGCGATCTGCATGTGGACGAATGGCACGCCAGCTACGAGTTCATGGCCCCGGGCCTGCCGGTCACGATCGGGCATGAGTTCGTCGGGGTGCCGCAAAGCGGGCCGTTCGCCGGCAGGCGCGTGGTCGTGCGGCCGTCGGTGACCTGTGGCGCGTGCGCCGCTTGCCGCGCAGGCGATTTCGACGCATGCACGCAGCGCAGCGGCATCGGCATGACGCGCGACGGTGCGTTCGCACAGTGGGTCCGGGTGCCGCTGCGCAATTGCGTGAAGGTCCCCGATGGCGTGAGCGACGAACTGGCATCGCTGGCCGAGCCGCTGTCGATCGCGATGCAGGCCCTGCGAAGCGCCGGCGAGGTGCGGGGACGGCGTGTCCTGGTGATGGGGCCCGGCACGATCGGCCAGGGTATTGCCCTGCTGGCGCGTCGGGCGGGCGCATCGCAGGTCGTCGTGACGGGCCGCGACGATGCCGCGCGTTTCGAGGTGCTCGCACGGATGGGCTTCGACGCGCTGGCGGATGTCGCCACGCGATCGCTGGCGGATGCGACCGCCCTGTACCGCGACGGGGCGATGTTTGATATCGTCTTCGAAGCCACCGGCGTGCCCGAGACCATCACGCAGGCCCTCGAGGTCCTGCGGCACAACGGCGCAGTGATCGTGACCGGCATCCATGCCCGCGCGCTCCGGCTCGACCTCACGGGCATGGTGCGAAAGCAGCAACAGCTGCGTGGCTCCTTTCGTCCACCCGAGTCCGCGTGGCCCGAGGCGCTTGCGCTGATCGATGAGATGAAGGACTGCATCGGGCCCATGATCAGTCACGTGCTGCCCCTGGACGAGGCGCAGCAGGGCTTTTCGCTCGCGCACAGGAAGGCCGCCAGCAAGGTCCTGCTCAGGCCCTGGGGGCTGTATGAGTGACCGTGCGACCGCGCTGCTCGCATTCTGGAACGATGTCGAGCCGGCGCACGACGAGGCGTACAACGCCTGGCATGGCGACGAACACGTACCGCAGCGTTGTTCGGTCCCGGGCGTGCTCTGGGCGCAGCGCTACGGCCAGACGCATTCCGGGGCCGCCCAGCGGTACATGACGCTCTACGGCCTGCGGGACGCCCGCGTCCTGGAGGAGGAAGGCTACCAGCGGCTGCTGCGTGAGCCCACGCTCGCGAGCCGCGCGATGCGGCCCATGCTGCTGAACCTTTCGCGCTGGGTCTGCCGCCTGCATGCGTGCCGATTGACCGGGGCGACGAACGCGCTCGTGGCGACGGCCTTGGCCGAAGCGCCCCCGGCCACCGTGGGCGCGCTGGTCCTGGCCGAGCGCGTGCCCGACGCCAGCCCGCTGCCGTGGATGAACCGGCGGCAGGATCGCCAGAGAAATGGACTCTGGCTCCTGTGCAGCGTGGCCGACGGGATGACACCGGACACCCCCTTGCCGGACGGCGCCGTGCTTTATCAACGGCTTGCGGCGGGTTGCTGATGCCGCGCATGCAGGAAGCCTTCACCCTGGCACTCCCGGCGCGTGGGGCTCGCCGTGCCGAAGGGACTTGCAATGGGCGGGACCAGCCCGGATCCGGACCATTTCTTCATCGGCTCATCTAGAGGACAAGGGATGCCACATCGTTATGTTGTCGACGACACCGACGCCGCGACCTTCAGGGTCAACACCGAAGTCTTCACGGACCGCCGGTTGTTCGATCTCGAGAAGGAATCCATCTTCTCCCAGTGCTGGCAATACCTCGGGCACGAGTCCGAGCTGCCGCGTCCCAACGATTTCATCAAGCGCAATGTCGCTGGACGATCGGTCCTGTTCGTGCGCGACGGCGACGGACAGATCCGTGCGCACCTGAATGCCTGCCGCCACCGCGGGACCCAGGTCTGCGCGGCCGCCAGCGGGAACCAGGTGCGTTTCCAGTGCCCGTACCACGGCTGGACGTACGCGAACACCGGGGCCTTGATCGGCGTGCCCGGCATCGAGGCCTACGGGGCAGGCTTCACGCAGGCGGAACTGGGCCTGGTGCCGGTCGGCCGCGTCGAGAACTACCGGGGGTTCTACTTTCTCAACTTCGCGGCCGAAGGCGAATCCCTCGACGACTACCTCGGGGACGCGCGCTATTACCTGGACCTGATCTGCGACCAGTTGGAGACCGGATGGGAAGTGGTCCATGGGTCCTACATCCACAGCATGCAGATCAACTGGAAGGTGCTCGCGGACAACAGCACCGACCTGTACCACCTGCCCTTTGCGCACCGCCGCTACCTGGACTTCCTCAGCGGCGAGGGCACCGAGGAGGCGGCGTTCAAGCGGACCGGCGCCGTCCTGCACCTGGGCGGGGGCCACGCGGTCGCCAAGAGCACGCCGCCTTCGGGCGGGCGTCCCATCGCCTGGTGGGCGCCCGCGTTCCCCGAGAGCCACCGCGAGCGCCTGGACGCCCTGAGGGCCTCGCTCTACCGGAAGTTCGGAGACCAGAAGGCCAAGGACATGTGCGAGACCAATCGCGGTCTCTTCATCTTCCCGAACCTGATCGTCAACGACAACATGGCGGTGACGCTGCGCACCTTCGAGCCGGTCGCCGTCGACCGCGTCGCCATCCATCTGTGGGCGCTGGCCCCGAAGGGCGAGGACGACGCGGCCCGCAAGCTGCGGCTCGATTCGCTGCTGACCTTCGTCGGCCCCGGCGGCTTCGGGACGCCCGACGACGTGGAGATCCTGGAGTCCTGCCAGCGCGCATACGCGGCGCCCGACGTGCAGTGGAACGATCTGTCGCGCGGGATGAAGCGGGAGCAGCCCCTGCACACCGACGAATTCCAGAACCGCATCTTCTGGCGGGAATGGGTGCGGCGCACGGACCCCGCGCTGGCGCGGGCCAACGGCTGAAGGGGAGAGCGACATGCAGATGGAAACCGATCTCTTGCGCTTTCTGTTCGAGCAGCGGCTGACCCGATTCCTGTACGACGAAGCGCGGCTGCTTGACGAATGGCGGCTCAAGGAGTGGCTCGATCTCTTCACGGGGGACGCGGTCTACGTCGTCCCGACGACCGACCACCCGAAGCCTGATCCCGCGCGCGATCTCACGCTGATCCATGACGACCGCAAGCGCCTGGCTTACCGCGTCGGTCTGTTGCTCGGAGAGCGCGCCTGGGCGGAGAACCCCGTCTCGCGCACGCGGCGCATGCTCAGCAACATCCGGCTCGCCGCAGAGCACGAGGGCGTCTGCCATGTGGCGTCGAACTTCTCGGTTCATCGCTTCAGGCATGGCGATGTTCAGACCTTCATCGGGCGCTACGAGCACGAGCTCGTGACGGTCGAGGGGCAGCTGCGCATCCGTCGGCGCACGGCGATCCTCGACCACGAAACGCTCACGCCGCACGGCATGGTCAGCATCATTCTTTAATCGTTCAGGAGCACAGCGTGTCAGGAAACACCATCGGCAAGAACTTCACGGTCACGACCTACGGGGAGAGTCACGGAGACAGCATCGGCTGCATCATCGACGGTTGTCCGCCCGGTCTGCGCATCAGCGAAGAGGACCTGATGCCCGACATCGAGCGCCGCAGGACGGGGCGTTCCCGCTTCGTCAGCCAGCGGCAGGAGCCGGACGCGGTGAAGATCATGTCGGGCGTGCTCGACGGAGTGACCACCGGCACTCCGATCGGCCTGCGCATCGAGAACACGAACCAGCGCTCGAAGGACTACGAGGCCATCAAGGACCTGTTTCGCCCCGGGCACGCGGACTACACCTACTTCCACAAGTACGGCGTGCGCGAGCACCGCGGCGGCGGGCGCTCCTCGGCGCGCGAGACCGTCATCCGGGTGGCCGCCGGCGGCGTCGCGAAGAAGTACCTCCTCGATCGGCACGGCATCCAGGTGCGCGGCTATCTGGCCCAGTTGGGCCCGATCAAAGCCTCCACGATCGATCTTGACTTCGTCAACACGAATCCCTACTTCTGCCCGGACCCGGACAAGGTCGGCGAGATCGAGAGCTTCATGGCGAGCCTGTCGAAGGCCGGCGACTCGATCGGCGCGCGCGTGAACGTGGTCGCCAGCAACGTGCCTGCGGGGCTGGGCGAGCCCATCTTCGACCGACTCGATGCCGATCTGGCGCATGCGCTGATGAGCATCAGCGCCGTCAAGGGCGTGGAGGTCGGCGCCGGCTTCGGCGTGGTCGAGCAGCGCGGCACGGCCAACCGGGACGAGATCACGCCGGAAGGCTTTCTGAGCAACCATGCGGGAGGCATCTTGGGAGGCATTTCGTCGGGGCAGGACGTCTGTGTGAGCATCGCCCTGAAGCCCACGGCCAGCCTGCATCTCGACGCCAGGACGATCGATACGCAAGGCCGTGCCGCGGTCATCTCCACGCACGGGCGCCACGATCCCTGCGTCGGCATCCGCGCGACGCCGATC
The DNA here is from genome assembly GCF_016082275.1 of Variovorax sp. E3. Taxonomy (GTDB): domain Bacteria; phylum Pseudomonadota; class Gammaproteobacteria; order Burkholderiales; family Burkholderiaceae_C; genus Variovorax. The sequence goes on along the minus strand of NZ_MOWM01000064.1, from coordinate 28,772 downwards.
GCGGAAGCCATGGTGGCGATGGTTCTGATGGACCACCTGCTGCGCCACCGCGCCCAGAACTTCGATCGCCTCGCCCGCGATCCCGCTTCGTCTGCCCTTCCATTCCCCCTGGAGAACCGCACATGAGCCAGCACATCAGCGCGGCATACGCCGCTCCCCCCGACACGACCACGCTTGCCAGCCATCGAGTGGAAGCACACCCGGAATCCAGGCGGCTGCCACGCATTGTTCTGGAGCGAGAAGACATCAGGCACTTCCTGGACGAGACCGCCCACATCACGACGCGTTCGCTCGAGTACGTTCCGTACAGCCGCTTCAACGTGACCGAGGTCGTTCAGCGTGTCTGGGGCGAGGGGTTCATCCAGGCGCTGTACCGGCTGATCGAGGACCGCCACAGCGGCGGCTTCATGCTCGACATCTCGGCGGCGACCACGAACGACGAGGAACTGATCCGGTTCATCACCGCGCTCGCCCATGCGATCGGATCGCCCGACAACGACGTGCTCTCGGGAAAGTTCTACGCCCGCCTGCCGGTGAAGAGCCAGGACGTGACGCCGCAGAGCAGCAACCTCTTCCAGCCCTACCGCACCTTCGGCATGCACACGGACGGTGCCGCCTCGAAGAACCCCACCACCGACTGGCTGGTCTTCGGCAAGACGCACGAGCGGCACGTCAAGGGAGGACGCAACCGCCTGCTGCACCTCGACGACTGGGGCGACGTGCGCCGGTTCGCCGAGGCGCCGCAGGGCCGCAAGCCCTTCCTGATCGAGTTGCCGCCCGCGAACGATCCGAGACAGCAGCAGTGGGGCAACAACGTTCGCGGCGAGCCCTTGCGCAGGCCGATCTTCTTCGACTGGCATGGGCACCTGTGCGCGCGGTTCGCCGACCAGTTCATCTTTCCGAAGTCGATCGAGGATGCGGCCTACCTACGCAGCTTCGTCGAATCCATCGAATCGGACCCGAAGGTCGAGTGCGTGACGATCCCCGTGGGCGCCATGATGTTCCTGAACAACAACTACTGGCTCCATGGACGCGAGGTGTTCGAGCCGCATCCCGAGCTCTACCGCGAGATCGTGCGCATGCGCGGCATGCTTCACGCGCACTAGACGGCGCCTTTCCTGAACGGAGCAACCCAAAGATGGTCTACACAGACATGCACCGGGCCAAGGACAGGCCGGTGGCGATCGTGACGGGCGCGAGTCGCGGCATCGGCCGCGCCGTGGCCCGCGGTCTGGCAGGCGATGGCTATGCGGTCGTGCTGGTCGCGCGCAGGGCCGAGGGGGTCGAGGCGCTCGCGGCGGAACTGGAGGCCGAGGGCGCCGCCGTGATCCGGTGCCCGCTCGATGTCGCCGACGAGCAGGCGGTGGCCCATGCGATGCAGCGGGTCATCGCAGAGACGGGGCGCGTGGACGTCCTATTCAATGGTGCGGGCATCGTCTGTCGCGGCACGTCGGCGATCGCGGATGCGGACCTGAGGCAGGTGCTCGATACCAACCTGCTCGGTGCGATCAACCTCGTGCGCGCCACGGCGCCCGTGATGAAGGCAGCCCGTGCCGGCCACGTGATCAACGTCGCGTCGCGCTCGGCCGTTCATCCGAAGGCGGGAAACGGCGGCTATGCCGCAAGCAAGGCCGCGCTTCGCGCGTACGGCGAGGCGCTGTGCCTGGAGCTCGCCAGGGACGGCGTGAAGGTCTCGACCCTTTGCCCGAGCTATGTGCACACGGACCAGAGCGCCCGCCAGGCCTGGTTGCCCGATGCGGCGAAGATCCCGCCTTCCGACCTGCATGCGTGCGTGAGGTTTCTGCTGGCACTGTCGCCGGCCGCCTCGGTGAAAGAACTCATCGTCGACTGCAGTCACGTGGTCGCGCATGGCGAGCAGTACGTATGACCGAAGCCGTTGTCCTGATCGGATTCAAGTCGAGCGGCAAGAGCACCTACGGCGCGATGCTCGCCAAGTCGCAGGGGTGGCGCTTCGCGGATCTGGATCGTCTGCTGGAGCAGGTGCATGCGAGCGACCACGGCGCGGTGCTGCCGGCGCACCGGATCTTCCGCGACTTCGGCAGCGCCTATTTCGCCGAGCTCGAGGAGCGCGCCCTGGCCGCATTCGTCGGGAGGTCGACCGACGAGGCGCAGGCAGGGGTGGGTCTTGCCGTTCTGGCGACGACCGGCGCGACGCCGTTCAGGTCGGTCAACCTGGCATTGCTGCGCCGCCTGGGGCCGCTGGTGCTGATCGATACGCCGCGAGAGATCATCCGGCAACGCTGGTTCGCGGGGCGGCTGCCGGCGTTCGTCGATCCAGGCGATCCGGAGGCCTCGTTCAACCGGCTCTACGAGGAGCGTGCACCGCTCTACATCGCGGCGGCGGACGAGGTCGTTCCTACCGCGAACAGAAGGGACGAGGAGGTGATCGCCGACATCCAGGCCATTGCCCGCCGTGCCCGTGCGAAGGCGAAAGCACCTGAATGAATCAGGCCGAGACGCTCCGCCTGCCGCCGATGACCGGTGCGAACAAGTTCGTCGCGACCGCCTCGATCATGCTCGCGACCATCCTGACGGGCCTCGACAGCACCATCGTGAACGTCGCCCTGCCGCAGATGCAGCGCGGATTCGGGGCGAGCCAGGACGCGGCCATTCTCGTGGTCACGTCGTACATCGTCGCGGTGGCGATCGCCACGCCGATGATCGGATGGATTTCCGCGCGCATCGGGCGCAAGCGGCTGTACCTGGTCGCCATCGCGGGATTCACCGTGAGCTCCGTCTGGTGTGCCTGGTCCGGCAGCTTGCCCGAGATCGTTGTTGCCCGCGTGGTGCAGGGCTGCTTCGGTGCGGTCCTGGTCCCGATCTCGCAGGCGCTCATCCTCGATATCAACCCGCCCGACAAGCAGGCGCAGGCGCTCGCGCAGTGGGGGGCCGGCGTGATGCTTGGGCCCATCCTCGGGCCGGTGATCGGCGGTGTCCTGACCGAGTATCACGGCTGGCCCTGGATCTTCTACATCAACATTCCCGTCGGTCTCATTGCCTTCGCGGGCATCGCGACGCGTGCCCTCAAGCGGACATCGGAGCCCATGCGGCCATTCGATCTCACGGGCTTCCTGAGCATGTCGCTTGCCATCGGCCTGCTCCAGCTCGTCCTGGACACCGGGCAGCACGTCGGATGGTTGGATTCGACGATGCTCGTCAGCGCACTCGCCGTGATGATCCTTGCATTCGCGGTCTTCATCCGGCATACGTTGCGCAGCGATTCGGGCGGCTTCTTCAATCGGGCGCTGCTGACGGATCGTAACTACGTGACCGGGCTGTTCCTCACGGCGGTGGTGGGTGCGCTGCTTTTCTCCACCCGCGCGCTCCTGCCGCAGATGCTGGTCAACGTGGCGGGCTATGCCGTCGCGGACGCCGGTGTGCTGATGGCGCCGACCGGCGTGGGAACGCTTGCGGCGATGCTGTTTGCCGGAAGGATCATCGCCCGGGTGGATCCCCGCCTGATGATGGCCGCCGGCTTCCTGGTCACAGGCGCCGCCATTCTGCAGCTGGTGCTCCTGAACATGCCCGTGCAAGCCGGCTCGATCATCGTCTCGGGGCTCGTCCTGGGAGCGGGGCTCGGCCTGGTCTTCGCTCCGCTGAATGCCATCACATTCTCCACATTGGGGGCCGGGATGCGCTCGGACGGCGCGGCCTTCTTCGCGCTGTCGCGCAACTTCGGCAGCAGCGCCGGTGTCTCGATGATGCAGTCGATCCTGACGCATCGCACAGGCGTGAACCTGGCCGGCCACGGCGAAACCGAGGCGGCGTTTCTGGCCTACCTGTTCGACTTTCGCCTGCTGCTGATCCTGAATCTCGGGGTCATCCCGTTCCTGCTTTTCATGAAGTACCGCCGATCGAGTGCATCGATACGGAAGAAGGAGTGACGACCACCCATGCGCTGCTGACCCTCCATACCTATCCGAACCCAGGACTCGCACCAGGCGGGTCACGAAGGTGTAGCCATGCGCCATGCGTGCCTGCACATGGAACACCCGGAACATCTGCAATCCGGATGTTTTCGCACCGGAACCTCCTTGCAGGCAACGCAGTCGTTCATCGCGAAAGATCGATGCGCGTGCACTGCGGACCCCGGCAGCAGGCACTCCAACGGCAGAAGAGCTTCAGAGATCAGATCTTCAATCGGGAGTTGAGAATGCGAAATTCGAACGTGGGTGGGGCCTCTGTGATCGTCCTCGATTTCGATGGCGTCGTCATCAAGTCCCATGTGGCAAAGCGCAGGGCCATGCTGGCCATGTTCTCGGAGCATCCGGAGAGAGCGGCCGAGATCGATGCCTACATACTGAGCCATGGCGGTGTTGCGAGGCGGGAGAAGCTGGCGGGGATACTCGAGACCATCATCGGCGTGGAGCCCACCCCGGCAATTCTGGTGCAGTACCTCTCGCGCTATGCACGATGCGTGGAGGAAGCTCTTTCCGGCGCCCCTTTCGTCGATGGCGTGACGGAGTTCGTTGCGCAATGCCCCTGCCCCGTCTACATCAGCTCGACGGCCCCCGAGGCGGAGATTCACGAGCAACTCCAGCGCGCCGATCTCCTGCGCCGCTTTGACGCTGTGTACGGAAGCGGTACGCAGAAGGCGAGGGCCCTGGAAGAAATCGCTGCCCGGCATCGAGGCATGGAGATGGTCTTCTTCGGTGATTCGCTTGGCGATCTGGTCGCTGCCCGCGATGCGAAGGTTCCTTTCATTGCCGTCACGAACGAACGGGACAACTTCAAGGACATGGACGTCGTGAAGCTCGATAGCTTCCATTCAAGAGACCGGGTGGAGCACTCGATTCGCGCAGCCCTGAGCAGATTCGCCGCGGCATTGCGCGTGGTGTCGCTTCCGATGCATGCGTTCTGATTTCTCTCGGGCACTCTGGAACCTGCACGTGCTCCATTGCTGAGCGAGTCGAGATTCGAATTCGTTGGGTAAGCGATACCAATGATCGAACGCTCGCCCGCTGCAAGCGAGCGGCTCGGCCAGGGTGCAGTGGTATCCATCGATTGTTCCAAGGTAGTGGTGCGGGGAAGCGAGATGCCATCCCGAGCCAAGCCGTGTTTTGGGACTGCCCCCTGGGACTGGATCACCGGGAGTCAGGTCTCAGCCCTGGACCCATTGATCTTCGAACTTGTTGAGTGACCGATAGCCACTCGCAGAGTGCAGGCGTTTCGCGTTGTCTACCTCTTCGATGAACCTCCGCAGCCGGGCTGCGACATCGGCCGAGGTCTCATCGCCGCCGATGTAGATTACCCCCACTCCAACGTCAGGGCTGACGCCGTGTTCGGGGTCCGGTTGCCCGTGGCCCGAATCTTCCGGCAGCGTGTGATTACGGCGAACCCCTACAGGGGTGCGAAATGGTCAGGCGGCGCTGAGTTCCAACCCGAAGCGGGCCGCAACGATCGCGCGGCCAACGGCAATGCGCGGCGTGGGGCCTTCAATCCATGGCCCGCCAGGAATGCCAGTGCCGGGCCTGCCCACCACCACCGCACACCACTGTAGGCTCTTGCCCGGCATGGGAGCGGATTGGATGGCGTAGCGATCGACGAACTGCTCGAAGTCGGACCAGTGGTTCGCGAAGGCCTGGGCGCCCAGCGCCTTGGCTACCCATGATTCCAGCTCTTGGCCGGCGAGTTCGGAGGTCTTGACATTCACCGGTCTATTTTCACCGGTGGTGTGAGGGTGGTGGCCGGTGCTGGGTTCCCGGCTCAGGGTGGCGTGCATGTTTTCATGGCAGCCGGCGGGCCCGGCCTAGGATGTCTGTCCACCCGGTTGTTTCCACTCGCCGCGCATCAGCTGTGCGCATTCACCATCAAGAAAAAGAGCGGGTCCACCCGGCGGTGCGTATGTCGGTGGGGGTATCTCGGATTACCCGTGGTCCACGCCCGGTTGCAGTTTTGCAGTGCCGCGCTCTTTCTTGATGGCCCCGCTTCGGGGGCATCCCCGGGGCCGGCGCCTGCTCGCCTCGGCTTTCCCAATCCCTTCCTCCGTCCATTCACCCGTTGCCCGAGTCGAATGCAGGTGGGTCCGGCAGTCTCGCTTCACAAAAGTCTCGTTGCGATGGGATGGATTTGAACCACCGACCTCTGGCCTATGAGCCCTGCGCTCTTCCTGGCTGAGCTACACCGCGCGATCAAAGTGTGAAGTATTGGCGGCCGGCATGCTCTCCCTACAGGGGTGTGGCATGCTCGCGGCACTCGGGACGGACAAACAACCGGCAGGAGATTTAAGTGGCAGGCTACATCGAGCTGGAGGTGACGAAACCGGATAGCGAAGGCTCCGCCGGTGTGCACGCGGTTATCAAGATCATCTTGAACTGCGCCAGCAAGGCAGACCTCATCGCTAGCATCTTCGACACCGAGTCTGGCATAACCATGGCCGAGATACTCATCGTTCCGGATGAACTCCAATTCGATCTCCTTCTGGACGCTTTCCAAGCTGTGAGCACTACGAATGCCGCCCCGCTCCTTCGCGTTGTTTGCTACCGCGACGATTGCCCGAGCGGGCATGCTCTTGCCGAGGATGAGGTCTTCGTGGAGTACTTCAATCCGCGCCCGAACAGCACAGACCGCATGGCCTATCACAGCGACAGCGCAGTGCGGCTCACCCACCGAGGGACGGGCGCAGTAGTGGTCAGCCAAGGCGCTAGGTCGCGCCACGTCAACCTCGACGTCGCGCGAAGAATGCTGGGCGCGAAGCTCGCGAATTGTCCATCCCCTTTGCACTTCAGCAGCCAGTCCGTCGAGCGGCTCAAGGATTTTTTCCCAACACCTAGGCGCTGACAGCGTTCTCGAATTGCCCGCCATTCGCAGCAGGCCGCGCCTGCGACTGTGAGGCGACGAACAGCTGCCCTTGCCCTGCAGCAGCGGGCGCCTCAAGTGCAGCCACGCGGCGGCGCAGGCGCTTGATCTCCTCGGCCATCTCGGCCGTCAGCAGCGCAGCGTTGCGCCCGGTCTCGATGGCGGCCGCCTGCGCGGCGGCGCCAGCCATCAGGTTCGCCAGTGCACGGTCCTCGCGCGGCGTCAGCGTGAGCACCTCGTCGCCGATCTCGATCTTGATCATGCCGTCAGGCATCACCGTCTTCGACATCGGGCGCGCCACGGGGTGCTGCACGGCCGAGACGTAGACGCCGCGCTGCACGCGCAGCAGCATGCCGTCGTCGGTCAAGGTGCCGAGCCGGTCGTCGATGACGGTGAGCTTCAGGCCCGTGAGCTCGGCGAGCGTCTCGCGCGTGACGATCTGCTCCTGGTTGTGCGGGTCCTGCACAGCCTCGAACACCAGGGCGGTGGTGGATTGCGGGCATCAGCCATTCGATTGTTCTCCTCGTTCAAAATGTGCTTGCGCGTCAGGCGTCGGCCGATGGAGCGATGCGCCCAGCCTCGCTCGACGTCAGCGGCGGCAACGCCACAGACTCAAGCACGACGTTCAGTGCGTCAGTGACGCGACCCCAGTTGGCAGTCATGTTCTCGATGTTCTGCTTGGCCTGCTCTGGCGACAGGTTCATCTGGAACTGGGAGGACTGCAGCAACGTCTGGTGCATGCCCGCGGCGAAGTAGGCGTTGCTGAAAGCCTCACGAGCTGCGGCTCGAGGTAAAGGCAGTTCTTCTCCCACCATTCCTGGCAAGCCGTGACCCGCTTGCCTATCTCCGGGCCGTGGGCGTCCTTCGCCAGCTCTCGAAGCATCGTGAATGCGTCCTGGTGCGCTTGGAGACGGCGGTCGACTGCAGCCATGCGCAACTGGTTTCGAAATTTCACCGCTTCGAGGAGCTCGGAGTGCTGACGCTTCACCTGTTCGACCTGCTGCGTCAGCGCAGCGATGTCCTCTTTGTCGGCGAGGTTCTGCGCCTTGCGTCCCATGTAGGGCGTAGCGTAGAACTTGATAGCGAACCATGCGACGCCGGCCGCAAGGAAAGTCCCCAGACCGAAGCCCGACAGCGTGCTTCTCAAAAAATTGATCTCCTCAGGCGTCATCACGCTTCCCCTTCAGTTGTTCGAGCGCCCATTGTGCGGCGCGGCGCTCGTGGGGCGTGGCCGACTGCATGTCCGCCACGATGTCTTGCCAGATGGAAACCATCTAGATGTGCCTCACAGCAGCTTTCCCATCTGCTGCATGAAGTCCACGGGATGCTTGGCGGACTTCTTGAGGTTGCAGGTTTTGCACAGCAGTTGGATGTTCAGCGGCGCATGTTCCCCGCCGGCTGCCAATGAGATGACATGATCCATGTGAAACCGGAACCGAATATCGACTTCGCAACACGCGCACCGCCACCGCTGAAGTCCACCAATCTTCTTGACGGTCCCACGAGGGAGGCGAGTGACCATTGCGCCACGTCGTTTTCTTGCCCATTCCTTGGCTTTGTCAGGGTTCGCGCGCAGATAGGCGCGGCGCTTGGCATTTCGCTCGACCGGGTCTTTCTGTCGCTGCCTTTCCCTGTAGGCGTTCAGGCCGCCTCGCCAATGCGGGCTATCAGCCCCTTTGGCAGCTTTCCATTTTCCCAGCCGAAACGCCTCCCTATGCTTCTGCCCGCGGCGAGCCGCTACCTCTGGTGTTCGCCCGGCCGCGCGCGTCGGCTCTGCGCAGGCGACTGAACAATATCGGCCCCCGCCGCCTCGAATCTGCGTGGGGCGTGGGCTGAAGGTCTTGCCGCATGTCTCGCAAGGGCGTGCGCGCTCCGCCTTCAAGTCATTCCGTCGCACTTGGGCGCATTCGGCCCCACAGGTCAGGTACTTTCCCGCTTTCGATGGCGGGAAGAACATTGGGCGTGCGCACACTTGGCAGGTGCTGGCCACCTTCTTGTCGTTGGCGACGAATCGAGTCTCAAACCATCCTGAAGCCCCCATCAATTCCTTTGTCGCCCAATCATCGATTGGGTCTGCCGTGTCCAAACCTGCTCCACCTGGCGACGCTCGTCCTTCGTGAACGCCGCCCCCTGATCGAATAGTGAATGGCATCCGTGCATGCCGGGCCGGTCAGCGCACAGCGGAAAGCAATTCCTGTCGTCGGCTTTTGTGCCCGTGCCCTTTCCTGTGTTTGGGTGCGCAGCTTGGCTGTAGTCTTGGATGCCACACCGGATGCATGGGCGTGCAGCCACCAGCCGGCGGTAAACCTCATCGCGCATCGGCTTCTGTTTCGGCGCCGGCGCGAACTCACCATCGTTGATGGCGACCACGCGGACGATGCGACCCGGCACTGGCATCACCTTCGCGATCACCGCGCGGTCTGGGTTCGGCAGCTTCGCCACCACCAGACCGTGCTTATAGATCGATGTCGTCGAACTCTGCGAACGGGTTCGGCACGATGCGACGCGCGATGAAGTTGCCGACGATTTGAACGCCTGGGAATATCTGGGCAAGCTTTCGTGTCGTGGCGACGTAGTGAGCACCTGTGGTCAGCATGTCGTCGAAGAGAAATATGAGCCCCGGCGGATCACCGGCCTTCCCCGCGCCGTTGTCAAAGCTCAGCTCGTTGTACAGCTCGTCGGGGGTCGGGCGATCATCAGTCTCATGGCTCGCAGCGTATGCGCCACTAAAAGTCAGGCAATCACGAATGTCGAGATTGACCTGCGCACGGCCTGCGACGGCGGTCAGCATTTCGAGCATGCGCGGATCGAACATCGGATCGCTGCGCGCCTTTGAAGGGGGAATTGGAATGAGCGCCACGCGATGTTGTTCATGGAGGTTGCTCCACTTCCAGAACTGGGAGAAGCCGCCTGCAACCTCATTGATCGCTGCCCGCTTGTACTTCCAGTCAAATTGACCTCGACGGTCCATTTTTTTCTTGAAGTTGCTGACGAGCTGGTTCGTGGGAGAGAAATTCCATTTCTTCCCGTTGGTGTGCTCATACGGCGTGTACTCGCCCCAAAAATAGCAGGTGGCATCCTTCGGGAGGTGAAAGTGATCCGGGCGCTCATGATCGCCGACCACTGCCAGACGCGGAGGCATTGTCATGCGAGATGGCGTGCAATGTCTTCAAACTCCCGCACGCGGATGGCGCCAAGTTTCTCAAATCTGGCGGGCCACGTAATGGCGGAGTTGTTGAAGTTGCTTTCGAGAATGAACAGCTTGCGCCCTTGGTCCAGCGCGGCCTTCGCTTGAATCAAGGTACCAGATGTCTCGCTGGCCTCCACGATGATGGTCGCTTCAGTCAACGCCGACATTGTCTTGTTGCGTTCGGGGAAGAACAGCCTATTTCCGTTCGGACCCTGAGCCTTGTACCTAAGGACCGGCACTTGACTGACGACAAGAAACTCCTCGGCTATGCGCCGCTGAAGCTCCGCGTTCTCTTTTGGGTAGACCTCAGAGATGGGCGTGCCAATGACGGCGATGGTGCGACCGCCATGTTCTATGGCCGTTTGGTGTGCAATAGTGTCAACACCCTGCGCCAGCCCTGACACGATGGTGAAGTCATGCTCTACCAGCGCGCGGACAAGCTTTCGCGTCCGTGCTGCACCCTCGGCTGTCACCTTGCGGGTACCGACAACAGCTACTCGGCGAGGCGCCTCTGCGAGTTCCCATGAGCCGAGGAAATATAGAAACTCGACAGGCTCAGTTGCGTCACGTAAACGCCCAGGGTAGTCGTGCATGCCGTTGATGCGAACGCCAAATCGTTTGATGCCTCGCTTGGCGAATTGCTCGACGACTTCGCCCGCGACACGCTGCGCGGTGTCTTCATCAACAAGGTCCGATGGCAGGCTACCGGGATGAGATTCGAACAGTTGAGCTAGGCGCTTCGTGTTCGAGGTGGGCTGTTGCCACAGATATTCGTAGGCGCCAAGTTCAGCGCGCGTGTTTACGGGCTTGTTCGTGAGGAGCTCAGGCCATGCGCTCATGATTTCCTTACAAGTGGTTCGTATCAGTGTAGGGGTTCCGGCGTCGAATTCGGCGCCAGCCCGACACTGGATAAATATACAGCACTTGACTACAATTGTCCTTATTGACGCCTGTCGACCTATGGATTGTCGCCTGCCCGCACCTGTTGCAGAGGCGGTGGCGGACGGTCGACCCTGAACAGCTCGAAGATGTGGCGGCCGACTTGTGGCGCGACCCGCTTGTGCTTTTTGAGGAAGGCGTCGAAGCGGCAGAGCTCGCCCACATGGGTCATCTCGCGCCGGGAACGTCGTAGGGCACGGCACCGGTCTGGTCCGCGACCTTGCGTACCTGGTCGTTGGGCACGTAGAGGAACTCGGGCTCGTCGTCGATGAACCGCGCAATCAACCAGGGGCAGGCAATGCGATCGATCTTCGGATGCTCACGTGTGACCCATTTCATGCGCGACCTCTTGCAGGAGTGGACGAATCAGTGGTGACCGAGCAAGGGATACAGAACGAGTCCAGCCAGCGCAGCGATCAACACGATGACCGGCTCGGGAAATTTCTTGAAGCGCCACAGCACTGCGACGGTGATGAGCGCGAGCGCCGCGGAAACCCAGTCGGTGATCGAGCGTTGCCCGATGACGATCACCCGCTCCCGTGATCGCACCGATGGCCGCGGCCGTCACGCCATCGACAAACGCGACGATGGCAGGCCGCTTGCCGTACTTCTTGAAGTACGGCGCCGGCAGGACGGTGAAGAGGTAGCAGGGGACGAAAGTCGCGATGGCCGCGACCACCGCGCCCCAGAAGCCGCCGACCAGATACCCGATGAAGCCCGTGGTGATGACCACCGGACCGGGCGTGATCATCGCCACGGCGACGGCGTCGACAAACTGGCGATCGGTCAGCCAGGCGTACTCCTTCACCACCCCGCCGTAGAGAAACGGCACGATCGCCAGGCCGCTGCCGAAGACGAAGGTGCCGGCGTAGGCGAAGTACGCCCCGATCTGCCCCAGCTGGTGCCAGTCGCTTGTGTCGAGCGCGAACCAGGCCGCGACGGGCGCCGTAAAGCTGTGGAGGTTGCTGCGGCCGAACTTCGGCGGCGCACGCCACAGCCACACCAGCACGCCGGCGCCGAGAAACACCCAGACGACCTCGGATTTCGTGACCACCGTGACGGTCGCACTGACCAGGAAGATCGCCCACAGCAACTTGTCCTTGCCGACGTTCTTGGTCGTGAGCTTGTAAGCGCTCATCGCGATGATGCCGATCACCGCCGCGCCGACGCCATAGAACACGGCCTGCATCCAGCCGATGCCCCCGTAAGCGACGTAGGCGGCGCCCAGGGCCACCACCATGAAGAACGACGGCAGCACGAAGGCCAGGCCGACGACCGTCGCGCCGATCACGCGGTGACGGACATAGCCCAGGTAGATGGCGAGCTGCGCGGCCAGCGGGCCCGGCATCAGCTGCGCGAGTGCCAGTCCTTCCTTGTAGTCGCTCTCTGAAATCCATCCGCGCCGCTCGACCAGGTCCCGGTACATGTAGCCCGCGAGCGCCACCGGACCGCCGAACCCCCAAGTACCCAGGGCGAGCATGTAGCACACGAGCTGCCATAGCGTGTAGCGTGTGGAGGCGGGAGCGCCGAGTTCGCCATGCGATGTGATGTCGTTCATATCGATGTCCCTCTTCACGCTTTGGCGCGCGCGCCTTCGCGCCCGAAGTGCGCATACAGGGAATCCAGCACGTTGCCGATCTCGGAGAGCAGCGCATCGTCGTCCGGCAGCCGTTCACGCGCGCCGGCGAGCACCGCTTCGAATCCGGCGCCTTCGGCGACAGGGTTGGCGCCCATGTCCAGCGAACGCACCATCGCGCCCATGCGCACGAGCGCTGTGTCCTCTTCAAGACCGAAGCTGGCCATCAGGGTTTCGAAGGTGACCCGCTCCCCGACGTGAGTGAAGGCAGCCCCGTCGAAGTCGAAGCCCAGTGCCTTGCGTGGACAGTCGCTGATTTTGGCGAGCCAGACGAATTGCGCGCCGGGATCGATGAAGCGACGAATCAGCCAGGCGCTGGCCACCCGGTCGACCCACAGACGCCGGCGGGTCGCCCAGACACGCCCCCGGTAGTCGGCGATGTCCAGGCGCGGAATCTGTCCTTCGGTTTCGTGTGGCTCGTCCGGCGAGAGCACGCGATCGACCCGTTGATTGAAGTCGGTCCATGCCGCCTCGGCTTCGAGGCTCGCTTCGCCCGGAAAGAAATCGGTCGCCAGGAGGGCCTCATAGTCGCGGCGCAGCTTCTTCTGCAGCCGCGTGAGTTCGGCGACGCCCAGCGAGGGCAGGGTGGCCGCCGTCTCTTTCCAGAGCTTGGTCAATGCCGCGTAGTCCTCACTGCGATCGAAGAGCTGTGGGTAGGCGTCAGCGTCGGCCGGATTCGCCGGCGCGACCGCCATGAGCCAGGCGCTACCACCTTCACGCGTGCATTCATCGGCCAGCTCCTGCAGGGCGTCGCGGTGCATCGGGGTGCCGGGCAGCAGATAGGCGCCATCGCGCAACGCGGCGCATCCCATGGCCTTCAGGGCTCTCCAGATGCGCATGCGCGCCGTGGCGCCCTGGGTGGGCAACGAAACGACCAGCAATAACCATTCGGGGGTGTCGACGGAGGCATCAGACGAACTCATGTAGAGAATAATACATCGATGTCTCAATCTCTACAAAGTTGATTGCCCATGCTGTCGAAAGAACGATGACCACCACGCCCTTGTCCCGCCCGCGTCTGGGTCTGTCGCGCCTGCTGCCTGCCGGCGTTGATCCGGAGGCCTTGCCACTTCTGGTTGCCCGGGGCCTTCGCGCCTTCGGCGACGGCTACATGGCCGTGCTGCTGCCGGCTTACCTGCTGTCGATCGGGTTGGGCACACTGGAGGTAGGCATCGTCAGCACGGCAACGATGTTGGGTTCTGCCTTGGCCACGCTGGCAGTCGGCGCCTGGGGATACCGTTTTCCTGGCAGGCGGCTGCTGCGAGGCGCCGCCTTGCTGATGGCCGCGACGGGACTGGGATTCGCGGGCTTGTCGTCGTTCTGGCCGCTGCTGATCGTGGCGCTGGTTGGCACGCTCAATCCCAGTTCGGGCGATGTCAGTGTGTTCCTGCCGCTCGAGCACGCCCGCTTGGCCGCGGCGGCTCAGGGGCACGCACGAACCGCGCTGTTTGCACGCTACAGCCTCATGGGCGCACTGTGCGCGGCACTCGGTGCCCTGGCGGCCGCCGTACCTGACTGGTTGGTGCAGCACGGCGAGTTCGCGCGCCTCGACGCATTGCGGGGGATGTTCGTCGTGTACGCCACGATCGGGCTCGTCGTCTTCTGGCTCTATCGGGGTCAACCGGTGCACGCCGGAGCCGGCAGGCCGGACCGTCCGCCTGTGGCCCCGGTGCCGCTCGGACCGTCACGCCGCGTGGTGGTGCGGCTGACGGCCCTCTTCAGCGTCGATGCTTTTGCGGGCGGCCTGACGGTCAATGCGCTGATGTCGCTGTGGTTGCTGGAGCGGTTCGGCTTCTCGCTGACCCAGGCCGGCGTGTTTTTTTCTGGACCGGCCTGCTGAGCGCGGCGTCACAGATCGCAGCGCCTGTGGTCGCGCAGCGTATCGGCTTGCTCAACACCATGGTCTTCACGCACCTCCCTGCCAATGTTTGCCTGGTGTTGGCCGCGCTGTCGCCCAACCTGCCGATTGCACTGGGCTTGCTGACGATCCGCAGTGCGCTGTCGTCGATGGATGTCCCAACGCGGACGGCTTACGTTATGGCCGTCGTGACGCCGGGCGAACGCGCTGCGGCTGCGAGCTTCACCGCCGTGCCGCGAAGCTTGGCCGCGGCCATCAGTCCGACGATCAGCGGCGCACTCTTTGCCGCCGGCTGGATCTCGCTGCCACTCATTGCGTGCGGACTGCTCAAGATCACCTACGACCTGACGCTCTGGCGCGCCATGCGACGAGATCGATCGGACGCGGAGTAGCCTGTAAACGCGGTCGAATTATGCGAACGCGTTCAAATAAATGCGAATGAACCGTTCTGAGGGTCGTTGAATGCGAATGCCCTTGGGCGACGCCCCAAGGAGCTCTGTGGTCGCAGCTTGAGCGGTTCGCTCTGGTCTGTGAACCGGCAGACGTTGCGAGCCACCCGGTCCGGCTTCAGAGGCTGAGCACCCCTTTGGATGCCTCAGCCAAACGACACCCCCCAAATGGAGGATGCCGGGATCGGCTTGACGGGCGCAGACTGCAGCTCCTGTCGGCATCGCGAGCGACATAGCGAAAGGCCAATTGCTAGAAGCAGAGCATCAACCAAGACCAATTGGCCAGCACTGTGAGGAGAAGCATGAAAACTCCAACCCGCGCCTCCGAGGCTTGGCTGGCAAAGATCTGTCGTGTCGCGAATGGCTTTGCCAGCCGCCTTCTGCTCACGTTACTGGTCGCGCACACCTTTTTCCTGACCAACGCGCAGGCGAATTTCCCTGCGCAAGGGCTGTACTCGGCGCACAGCGTCAGGTAACTTCACCGACGATTTTGAGTACATCAATCCGATGACATTTTCTGGGCCGTACTACAAGTTCGCAGTTGGACTTGCAACCGGCCTCGGTGGAAGCTATTCGCGTACCCAGATCGGTGCGGCGCCATCCAGTGGCTGGGGAACAGAGGGCGGGCTCGATGTGAGTGCCGGGGTGGTTTCTGGGAGCGCGAGAGCGTCTCGCATTGTTCCGTGAGTTGCAGGTGCCCCTGATGACGGCACTGTTTGGTCTCGCAATCGCTTTGGCCGTCATTGACGGCGTGCTCCAGTACCGATGGGCAGAGAACTATTTTCGATTCGGGCTGCCTGTGTATTCGATAGATCTTCAAGCAGCGCCGAGTGGTTCATCTGACAAGTACACGATTCGCAAGACGGACCGCGGATGGATGATTCGACAGAAGCACTATGGCCTTGCACGATATGCGACACATCATGGGTATGCGGTCTCTCAAGGGACTGGCTCTGGGCGGTGTGTGTTCTTTGTTGATTTGAATGTTCCCTTCTTCGGAGCATTCATCGTCTCCGCGATTGTTGAACCCTCTCTTTTTGCCGCCCTTCTTGGTGCAGTCTTGTCATGGTTCATCGCTCGCCTCGTGGTGATGCGGAGCGCGAAAAGCCTGGCCGCGTAGGCATGGAACAGGAAGCAACCGGATAGTCTCAGCACGCAGCGCAAGGAGGCGCCCAATCATGAAGCAACAAGTTTCGCGTCTTTCGCCACATCAAGACGGCAAAGTATTCGGTGTGTGGATCGCACTCAGCTCTCTGATGTTTGTGGTTCCATTTGTTCTTTATTCAACATCTTTGCACCTGCGGGAAGTGTTGGCCCCCCAGTTCTGATGATGTTGCTTGCGCCGATCATGTACCTTGTGTTTGGTTATCTTTCAATCGCGATCGGCTGCGCGATCTATAACTTCATGTTCAGGTTTCTTGGCGGCATTGAGTTCGAGGCAAAGAACGAAACCGAGGAACGGAGCTGATCAGCGTTGTCATCACGAGCCTCGGCCTTCTTTGTTCTTCGGACCGCTCGTCGCAGTTGCGGGACTGTGTTTCTGGGACGCGCCTGTGGGAATGTGCATACCCCCGCGGTTGGACACCGGATTTGTCTGCTTCGTACTCGGCGGCACCTGCTCTATCTCAAGAAAAAGGCAGTGCCGTGGTCGCCCGGGCGTGTTGCGGAATCGATGATTTCTCTCCACGACTTTCCTACGGCGCGGAGGTCGTCCGCACTGGGACCCATCGTATTGCCGTAGCGCTCCAATGTCTTGGCGGCGATACGCGCCACGACCAGAGCGGGGGTGAGCTTGCGATACTCCTCCTTGAGAGCGTTGCGTTCCGCCACCGCCCAACGAGCGACGTGCTCTTCGCTCGCGCCTGAACGAAGCAGCTGCGAAGCTGCGTCGCCCAGTGCAACGACGGCAGCCTCGTACTTCAGGCGAAGAGCATGTGTCGACATAGATATTCGGCGATGAGTTCTGGCCGCATTCTGCAGTGCCCGTAGCGGCCAAGCGCCTCCAGTTCCCGCGAGAAGCTGGCCTCGCTACCGGCGCTGCCGTCCGGCCGCGGCCCACATCCTCATGCCCAGCGGAATGGCAGTCGCACGCACAACCTCCGAAATCCCGCACCCAGGGCCAAAAAAAGCCGCACCTGCTTTCACCTGGAGGCGAATCGGGCCCCAAGTGGTTGATTTCAAAGGACCGACGCCAGGGCGCATCTGATGGCGGCGCTACAACACACGCCGGTCATCGGCTACTTCCACAAAGCGTCCGTTTGATGAGGGTTGAGCCATGAGTACATGGCTCAATCCGCGGTCCGCATGATTCGGGTGACGGGCTTCACGATTGCCGGACGCCTGACCTCGAAAACTTCAAGGTTCAAGTGAGACCGCACATGCTCGCAGCCGACATACGCCATGATTTTTGTGAGTTGCTACAGGATTTTTGTCATTTTATCGCTACCAAGTCAGATTTTTTATACCAGCCGGCGCTGAGTCGTCTTGTGCGCCAGGGGCGGAGAGCCTGATTTCAGGGGTACCGCAACGGCGGCTGCGCCCGGCCGCTGGCCGGGCGCCAGCGTAGCCAGCGACAGCGCAGGCCTGCATGCGGGCAGGGATACCTGCGTGACGTTTGCGAAGGGCAGGGGAGGGCTTGCCTGTGAGCCCTGAGGCTACCCCCTCGTTCTCGCGTTCAAGGCCCTGCGCGCGCTGGCGCGTGCTCGGCGCGTGCCGCGCGCCTGCGGCGGCCTGGAGCGCTGCGCTGCGACGGGGTGGCGGGGTCTCGCAGGCAATCCCGCCTGTGTCATCCGCAGGAGTCCATCATGACCGCTTCTTTTTCTTCCTCTTCCACCGTTTCCCCAGCTGCTTCTTCCTTGTCCCCCGTGGCGCTTTCGCTGTCGGGGCCGTCTGCGGCGCACGGCTTCACCGCGCGCGAGCAGTGCGTGCTCGAGGCGCTGCGGCCGTTCCTGGGCGCTGATGCCCAGGGGCTGTACGAGGCGCAGGGGCGCTCGCTGCACAAGCTGATCTGCTTTGCGCGGGATTCGTCGCTGCCCGGGTGCGTGCAGCTGCTGTGCGGGCTGCGCCTGGCGCGGGAGCTGCTGGCCGAGGAACTGCGCCCGAGCGAGACGTTCCGCTCGACTTATGCCGTCTTCGACTACCTGAAGCTGCACTTCGCGGGGCAGGCGCATGAGAGCTTCGCGGTCCTGTACCTCGATGCGCGGTGTGCCTTGCTGGCCTTCGAGGATCTTTTCCGGGGCACGCTGACGCAGACAAGCGTCTATCCGCGCGAAGTGCTCAAGCGCGCGATGCGGCACAACGCGTCGGGGGTGATCCTCGCGCACAACCACCCTTCGGGCGAGGTGGAGCCGTCGTCGGCCGACGTGGCGGTGACCGAGGCCCTGAAGGGCGCGCTCGCGCTGGTCGACGTGCGGGTGCTGGACCACATCGTGGTCGCGGGGAACCGGGCGGTGTCGATGGCCGAGCGCGGCCTCGTTTGATGAGGCCGGAGGGGCGCTTCAGCGCCCCTTTTTCCTTTCTTTTCGTTTTCTCGCCCGTCGGGCGCTGCGCGGGTGCAGGCTCCTTACGGAATTGGCGTGACAGGCATGGGCGTCAACGCAGGCGGTGTTCCACGGTTCAAAGCGAACCCAAATGATTGATCAGCGCGGCGGTAGACGCTGCTCAACACGCATACTGCCGGCCGCCATTGCCGCATCTTGACTACCGCCCTTTGCCTGCGGATGGCCACTGACGCGCTGTATGCAGTAAGCGCAGCACCTGCACCTGATCGGCCTTGACGGCGTAAATCAGAATATAGCTGCGGTGAGCAACCAGCTCGCGGGTTCCCTGCACGCGGCCCGGCTTGCCCATCTCGGGGATATTGGCCAAGCGCGCAGCTTTTTCCGAGAACAGTTCGTCGATTGCCAGTGCTGCACTTGGGTTGTCGCCCGCGATGTAGTCGCGGATGGCACGTCGATCTTCCTGCGCCGGCCTGGTCCAAACCAGTTTCACGACTTGCGAGAGGGATTTAGCCCTCGCCGCGTCTCAGCTCGCCAGGCGGCGGCCTCGGCTTCGACTTCCTCCGCCGACACAAGATCGCCAGCATTGGCAGCGTCCAAGCCGGTCTGCACTTGGCGCCGAAACCAAGTGTCATGCTCGGCCGCATCTTGCTGGCGTTGAACAAAATCCCTCATGAAGTCGCGCAGGAGCTGCGCGCCAGTACGGTCATTGGCCTTGGCCGCGTTGGAAAACTCTGCCTTCAGGGCTTCTTCGACCCGAAATGTGAAAGTGGTTTCGCTCATGGCAACAACCTCAATGTGTTACGCGGTAAGTGCATCGTAGCACACCACGCCAAGCATACCGACTATGGCGGGAAGGCGTCGGCCGTCATCCATCGGTGATTTCTTGCTTCAAGTTCGATAACCTTCCTCACCAAGCATGCAGTTCCCCTCAATCGACGCCAGCGCTATGACGCCGGTCGCCAACTGTTCAATTGGCTGGGAGTTGTTCGCTGCTGCATCAAAGGGCCACGGGTCGCTAGAGGCAGTGCGTCGCATCCCTGCTCCCAAGAGCTCACGAGATGGAAAATGGAAATCAGCCCGCGCCGCCCGCACCTTCCATTCGGCTTCGGCGTGATTCGCCTCACGCTGCCGGCCGCGCAACGACTGCAACAAAACAAAGTTGACTTCTGCTTCGTGATGTTCGGCCCAGCCGAAAAGCGGCCCCGAGGACCTGGTGCCCAATCGATGCTTCCAATGCTCTCGGATGCGCCTAGAAACGCTTCGCGTCTGGCCAACATAGCAGGCCACGTTGCCGGCGCTGCCGGCAAACAATGCGTAGATCCAAAAGTCGTAGATCGGACCATGAACGCCGGCGATGCCAGCTTTCATGGCCTTTGGATGGTCCGGCAAGAAAAGCCTAAACCTGCGCCCCGCCGCATCCTTCACGCCAACGTACGACGCGCCACGTCGCGCCAAAACCAGATTCTTGTCGGCCACGAAGCGAAGCAACTCAGCAATGTCCGAAATTGCGCCTGAGTTGATATCCCGCTGGTAGATCTTCTTCTGAGTCATGCACCTGCGCCTCCCGTCTTCCAATCCTACAGATCGCTGGGGAGCCCACAAGAATGTCTGATCGTTGTGCGCCGTGGCACCTGCAGCATCGCCAGATTCAACGATGCTCGAGAGCCGTGACCCTGACCCAGAAAACCAGACCATCGAAAAGTAGAAACTCCGGCATGATTTTTCACCCGTTGAAATGGGGGATATGTCATGAAGAGAAGCAGGCTCACGGAAGAGCAGATCGCCTATGCCCTGAAGCAGGCGGAGCTCGGCACCAAGGTCGATGAGGTCTGTCGCAAGATGGGCATCAGTGACGCCACGTTCTACAAATGGCGACAGCGATACGGCGGCCTGGGCCCGTCGGAGCTACGACGGTTGAGGCAACTGGAAGAAGAGAACGCCAAGCTCAAGCGCCTGGTAGCCGATCTGAGCCTGGACAAGGCCATGCTGCAGGACGTCCTGTCAAAAAACTTTGAAGCCCTCGCGCAAGCGCGAACTGGCCGCCGAACTGATGCAGCGATTCGGTGTCAGCATGCGCAAGGCCTGCGCAGTGATTCAGCTCAGTCGCGTGGTGTACCTCTATCGATCAGTCGCACGCAGCGACAAGGCGTCTGACGTGTCGCCCCTAAAACGACTCAGTGGTCCATCGGATGCGAACCGGCGGGCCACTGATAGGTCAGCTGACGCTCGTGCCGCATGGCAAGCAGCACTGCTTCCTGCGCGTTGTGCGCGTACAGCACGACATGGCGAGCCAGCACCAACTCCCGCAGTTGGGGCATGCCCAGGGCTCGCGCAAGTCGTGTCGCTTGGGCTGCTTGGTATTGACCCCAGGCGGACTTGGTGTCGAGGAAGCGGGCCGGGCGTCCGCTGGCCGGCTCAAAAGAAATGAGCTGGCGCGCCCTCACAACTTCTTGCTGCAGCTTCTCAAACCGGACGGCTGCGGAGGCGGCGTCCTGCTGCTGCATGAATGCGTAGGCCGCGCGCAGGCAACCTAGAAAATGAGGTGCCGCGCGAACTCTCGCATTGACAGGAATGCTCACGCTGCGGGAAGGCTGGAAAGCGCACGGTCCAGTTCGGCGTCCGACACGAACTCTCCGGCCAAGGCTTGCTCCAAGCCAGTGATTGCGTCGTTGGCAAGCACGAGGCTCGCGTGCTCGGCTTCAAGGGCATGGTAGTAATCGAGACGTCGCGCGTCGACCAGTGCCACGTAACTCGCCCCGTTCTTGGTCAGCACTTTCTCCGCTCCGCTGCCGACGACGTCCTCGGCCAGTTCCGTCAGGCGGGCACGTGCTTCGCTGATGGGCACGATGTCTGAGGCGCGCAGCGGCATATACGGAATCCATTAATGTTTACGTTAATACCAGTGTACCGGATGGGCTCTCCCTTGGCAAGACGGCGCTTGCGCTCGGATTGTTCGATGGCCATCCCCGTGCAGCGGATCCCATCGCGAATGGAGATGCACGTCGCATGTGACGACCTTCTGGTGTCGATGCTGCATTGAAGTGACTCATCGATCGGCGCGTGGCACCCTTGAAGCGAGCCTTTGGTGCGGGAACATGGGGCCCGACTCGTGCTTTGTGAGCGATGGCTGGTGCGGATCGCTTCGCGCGCCCGCGCGAAGGCGTCGCTCCCATCGTCGTTGCCCGGTCCACGGGTCCGCCGGTCCGCATGGTCGGCATCGCGCGACGTGCCAGGTCCTGGGGGAAGGCGCGGGCGCTTCGGGGCCGCTGCGAAGGGTGGGGGAGGGCTTGCCTGTGAGCCCTGAGGCTCACCCCCTCGTTCTCGCGTTCAAGGCCCTGCGCGTGCCGCGCGCTGCGGCGGCCTGGAGCGCTGCGCTGCGACGGGGTGGCGGGGTCTCGCAGGCAATCCCGCCTGTGTCATCCGCAGGAGTCCACCATGACCGCTTCTTTCTCTTCCTCTTCTTCCACCGTTTCCCCGGCTGCTTCTTCCCTGTCCCCCGTGGCGCTTTCGCTGGCGGGGCCGTCTGCGGCGCACGGCTCATGGGCGTCAACGCAGGCGGTGTTCGACGGTTCAGGGCGAACCCAAATGATTGATCAGCGCGGCGAGATAGTCGGTGCACCTCCTGCGCCGTGGTCGCACCTTTGCAGACTTCGATGGCTACCGTGTGGTGCTTCAGCATGCGGCATGGGGGACCACATCGTGGTCGCGGGGAACCGGGCGGTGTCGATGGCCGAACGCGGCCTCGTCTGAGCGCGGCTGTGCGCGGGCCTGTGCGGCCCGGGGGCGCTTCGGCGCCCCTTTTTCTTGCTTTGCGCCGGGCCGAGGGTTTGCGCGCGCAGGTGTGTTGTATGCGCAGTGGCGCGTTGGCCGCGCCTTCGCGGCGCAGCCTGTCCAGCGCGGCCCCGGCCGCGAGAAGGCGTCGCGAGCGCTGCGCGCTGAAGCGCTGCGGCGCTTGGATCCCCAGGCAGTGGCGTGCGGTGATGCCCGGGGCGACGCGGCCCTGGCGAGGGTCCTGCGGCTTGCGGCCGTGATGGTGGCGGTCTGCGCTCGGTCCGCCTCTGGATCGACGCATGGCGCGGGTCGCTCCCCGCTCCAGGGTGAAGGCGTTGCCCCCGTCCTCGCCCGGTCCTCGCGGTGCTCGGCTGCGGCCTGCGGGCGGGCCCTGGACCGTCTCGCTGGCCCCTTGCCGGGTCTGCGTCGAGGCGGCTCCGACAGCAGATCGTTTTTCCACCACCGCGGCAGATGCCGCAGAAAGGCTTCGCCATGACCGCACCCTCCCGCTCCCTTCGCCGCGCGGCGCGCACGGCGCGTTCCGCACCGCCGACAGGACCCGCGCGATCCCGCCGGGCCGCGCAGGCATCGATGCCTGCGGGCGTTCCCCCCGCACCCCCCGAGGACCCACCGCCAGCAGATCGAGGGGAGGCGGGTCATGCACGGGCGCACGGTGGCGACCGGCCGGATGTTCGGCAGGCGGTCACGGACCGGATCGTTGCGATGCTCGCGCAGGGCGGCCATGTGTTCCGCGCGCGCTGGGTCGCGGCGGCTTCGCGCGGCATGCCGCGCAACCGCTGCACAGGCCAGGCCTACCGCGGCGTGAACGTGCTGCTGCTGTGGGACGCGGCCATCGCGGGCGGCTATGTGCGCAACGTGTGGCTGACCTACCGGCAGGCGTGCGCCCTCGGCGCCCAGGTGCGCAAGGGCGAGCATGGCGTGATGTGCGCGCATTTCGAGCGCGTGGCGCGCGATGTCGTGCGCGGGGCCCGCGCGGCGGGTGGGGTCATCGAGGGAGGACCCGACGCGGAGGATGGCGAGGGCGGGGAGGGCGCTGACGCGCGCGCCGGCTTGGTGCTGCGTTGCCGGCCGTTCTGGCTGTTCAACGTCGCGCAGGTCGACGGGTTGCCTGAAAGCGTGGCAGAGGCGATGGGGAAGGGTGCGCCGGGGGCGACGGATGAGGCCGGCGGCGCACCGGACGAGCCGGCCAACGCCGTGGAAAAAGCGCTGCGCCTGGCGGCGGGTTGCGGCGCGGTCGTGCGCCACGGCTTTTCGGGGGCGGTGTACCTGCCGGGGCTCGATGAAGTCCGCCTGCCGCTGCCGCGGCAGTTCGTGAACGGCGAGAACTACTGCGCCACGCTGCTGCACGAGCTCGTGCACTGGACGGGCCATCCGCAGCGGCTGTCGCGCGCTTTCGGCCAGCGCTTCGGGGATGCGGCCTATGCCTTCGAGGAGCTGGTGGCGGAGCTTGGCTCGGCCTTCCTGATGGGGCACTGCGGGTTGGTGGACGCCACCATCGAGGGGCACGCGGCGTATCTGCAGGCCTGGCTCGCGGTGCTGCGCCGCGACCGCACGGCGATCTTCACGGCCGCGCGGCTGGCCAGCGAGGCCTTCGATTTCCTGGTGGCCCGGCAACTGCCGCCGCTCGGGACGCTGCAGCGCCCCTAGGCGCCACGGCGCTTCGCTGCTAACGTCGTGTCCATGGTTTTGCCCGCCTTCCCGACGCTCGTCCAGCTCGATCCTGCGCTCCAGGCGCGCCTGAAGCGCCTGGCTGCGGCGCGCCATCGGACGCCGCACTGGCTGATGCGCGAGGCCATTGCCGAGTATGTCGATCGCGAAGAAAGGCGCCACGCCCTGCACCGGGAGGCTGCGGCCGCCTGGGAAGCTTTCGGGGCAACCGGTCTGCATGTCTCGGGCCGTGAGGTGACGGCTTGGGTGCAGACCTGGGGTGCTGAGGACGAGCGGCCAGCCCCGGCCTGCCATACCTGAGGTTCGCGCCTGCATGCCCGCCCCTGCGCGTGGGGCGCGGGCACGGTCGCTGCCGGCACGGGGCGCCGGCCTGCTGCAGCCGCACGTTCGCATGAACGTCGACCGCGGCAGCGGCAGCGGCAGCGGCGCCGACGGTGCGCGCTTCGCCGCCCGGCCGATCCCACCGACCTCGGCATTGCCATCGCCCTGCGAACCGGTGGCACCCGCGCCGACCGGGCGGGCGGCGGGGCGACGCCACGCTGCAGGTGATCGGCGGCGTGCGCCTGCACGCGAAAGTCGGCGAGCGCCGGCGTTCCTGCGGCGGGGCCGGGCCGAGGGCAGCGGCGATGCAGGCCCTGGCGTAAAGGTGCGCTGGCAGGCGCGGCGCGTCCACACGTCACGCCTGGACTGGCAGAGGCCGCCTTCGGGCGGCTTTTCTTTGGACCGCGTGGTCCTTGGCCATCGACCGGCCGCGTCGAGGCGGGGCCGTCCGCAGAACGCCTTCCGTCGCGGATGCCGAACGCACGCGAGCGTCGAACTCGCGGCGTTCGCGTGGAGTGTTCATCTTCGCGCTGCTTGCCTGCCTGCTTGCCTGTGCAGGCCTGAAAGAAGGGGCGTGCTGTGCTGTTCCCTCGCATCCTTGCACGTCGTTCTCGCCGTCAAGGTCTGCGCGCACCGTGTGCGCTGGCGGCCTGCGGCCGTCTGCGAACCCTGACGGCTGCGCTGCGGCGTGCCGGTGTCGGTCCCGGGCCATCCCGCCCTTCATCCTTTCAAGGAGCGACCGTCATGACGACATCCGTACCGACCCTGTTGAGCGACGCGCAGCGCGCGCAGTTGCGGGCCAATGCGCAAGCCTCGGCTCAGGATCCCCGCTTCGATCCGCCGCCGGTGGTCAAGCTGTTCACGCCCGATGCGAACGCGACCTGGCTGCTGAGCGAGCTGGACGCCGAAGGCATCGCGTTCGGCCTGTGCGACCTGGGCCTGGGTTGTCCCGAGCTGGGCTTCGTGAGCCTGGCGGAACTGGAGGCCTTGCGCGGGCGCTGGGGGCTGCCCATCGCGTGCGACGCGCACTTCGTCGCGCACCAGCCGCTGAGCGCGTATGCGCGCGAGGCGCGCCTGGCGCAGCGCATCCTGGCCTGAGCCGGGGCGCGCGAGGCATCGGTCCTTCCTTCGGGTCGGACCGGTGCCCTTGGCGTGCGCTTGCGTCCTCTTCGGCTTTCGGTGCTTGGGTTCTTTCGATCCCTTCGCGGCCCGCACGAGGGGGCGTTGAAGACGCGGCGTCGAAGGTCAGCGGCGCTTGCGCCTGCGCCCTTTGGTCGAGGGCGCACCGGGTCGCCTCGGTGGCCTTGACGCGGCAGGGGCGCAAGAGGGGCGCTGCGGATTCAACCGCGGGGCGATGCCCCGCGGGGCCGCGCGTTCACGCGCGGCGGGTGGCATGGAGACGTCTGGCGCTTCGTGGGGAATGCTCCTGCAGTTGCCGGTGTTCGAGGGGGCGGGGCTTCTGACGAGCCTCCGGCCGAGGCGGTGATCTTAGCTGTGATGTGTGATGTGTGGTGCGTGCATCGCGGTGGGGGCGGACATCGCCGTGGTCGCGATGTCGGGGCGTCGATGCCGCGCAGCGTGACCTGCGCCGTTCAGAACACCGCCTCTGTCGCGCCGTGCCGTGCGGCGGACAGCACATGGGGCAGGGCACCCGCGCGAAGCGCATGTGCGCAGTGATCGGGATCCTGCGTGATGCACGGGCCCAGGCCACGGGCTCGTGCGCGCAGCGCTTGGCCTTCGCATCCGGCGGTGGCCCTCCACGGGGAGCGTCGTCCTGCGCCTGCGGGCGCCCCGGCGGCCTTGCCCGCCGTCGGGCTGCGCCAGGTTCGCGCCTGCGCGCTCATCCCCTGGCGGGGAGCGGCGTGGGCGCCGCCCTTGTGCATCCCTGGCGCGGGGACGTTCGTCCCCTGACCTCCGATGCATGACGTGCCTGCGGCACGTGGGGGCGCTCGCCGCGCGGCGACGCCGGGGGCGCATCGGCCCCGCTCGGGTGCGCCGTGGTCCTGTGTTCATCGCCTTGTCCGGTGACGCTGCGCCGGCGGCGCCGGGGGACCGGCTGCGCCTGCAAGGGGGTGTTCGTAACGCTGGCGCGTGACGAAGGCTTCCCCCTGGCTCCCCCGTCGGCGCCGTCGCGTTCGTTCACCGGGCGACGAACTCAGGAAAACGGCGGCCAGCTCCGGGTAGGAGGCCGACACGCCCCCGGGCCCTTCGTGGAAGGGCTCGGAATCTAGGAACCCGGCATCGCTTGATCCGATTCATTTGTTCATCCATTCACTCATGCAAAGGACACCGAAATGACTGCCAATGCCAATGCCAATGCCAATGCCAATGCCAATGCCAATGCCAATGCGCGCGCCGATGCGAAGGCCGCGCCCCGTGATCGTTCCCGTTCCCGCGCGGGTGCGCCCGGAAAGCGCGCCAAGCCCGGCGCCAGCGCGCCCGCCGTCAACGCCGCGCGGGGAAAGAAGGCGCCCGTCCCCGCGAAGGCGCCGCCTTCCTCCTTTCCCCGCGACCTGCTGGTGCCGCTCGAGCAGCTCGTGCTCGACGAGGCCAACGTGCGGCGCGTGCACCGGCCCGAGGGGCTGGACGAACTGGCCGCGCTGATCGAGGCGCAGGGGCTGCTGCAGCGCCTGAGCGTGGTGGCGCGCGACGACGGCCGGTATGGCGTGGTCGCGGGCGGGCGGCGGCTGCGCGCGATGCAGCTGCTGGCCGCGCAGGGGCGATGGGCCGCCGCGCAGCTTGTGGAGTGCCGCCTGTGCGAGGCGTCGCGGGCGCGGCAGGTCTCGCTCGCAGAGAACTCCGGGCGCGAGGCCATGCACCCGGCCGACCAGATGGTCGCGTTCCGCCAACTGATCGAGGACGAGCATCTGAGCGTCGCGCAGGTGGCCGCGCGCTTCGGAGTCGGCGTGTCGACGGTCGAGCGCCGGCTGCGGCTGGCGCGTCTGTCGCCGCGCTTCATCGCGATGTACCGCGAGGGCGAGATCGACCACGACCAGTTGCAGGCGCTGGCGCTGATCGAGGACCCCGCCGCGCAGGAGGCCATCTGGGACGGCCTGCGTCCCCATGACCGCAGCGCGTGGCGCATCCGCGAGACCGCCACCGAACAGGCGTGCGGCGCGGACAGCCGCCTTGCGCGCTTCGTGGGACTCGATGCCTACGAGGCCGAGGGCGGCGCGGTGCGCCGCGACCTGTTCGCCACCGGCGACGACCTGTCGGGCATCTACCTGGACAACCTGCCGATGCTGCACACGCTTGCGATGGACAGGCTGCAAGGCCATGTGGAGGCGGTGCGCGCCGAAGGCTGGTCGTGGGTGGAGGGCACGCTCGACGGCGAACGCGCGGCATGGCGCGGCTTCGGTTGCGAGGCGCCGCAACCGCGCACGCCGACGGCCGAGGAGGCGGCGGCGATCGACGAACTGGAGGCCGCACAGTGCGCCTGCGAACAGGCGCTCGATGCGCTGCGCGAAGAGGGCGACCCGGAGGACGAGGGCTTCGATGCGCGCGAGGCGCAGTTCGACGAGGCGCTGGCGACGGCCGAAGACAGCTTAGCGACCGCGCGCGCCGCGCTGCTGCAGTGGACGCCCGAACAGCAGGGCCGTGCCGGGGCGCTCGTGCGGCTGGACAGCCGGGGCGTGGTGGTCGTCGAGCGCGGGCTGCTGCGACCCGAGGCACGGACCGACCGGCCCAGCGACGCCGTCCGCGCGGGGGCCGAGGAAGAGGCCGGCGCCTGCGCGACCGCGCGGCCTGTGCTGTCCGAGCGGCTGCTGCGCGACCTGAATGCCCACCGCACCGCCGCCCTGCAGGCGGCGCTGCTGGAGGCGCCCGGGGTGGCGCTCGCGGCGCTTGCGCACCGCATGGCGGAGACAGTGTTCGGCCTCTACGGGCCGGGCAACGACATCGTGCGCGTCACCACGCATGTGTGCGGCGACGGCACGCTCGCGCAGGCCGCGAGCGACTACGGCGACAGCCGCGCCGCCGCCGCGCTCGGGCAGGCGCAAGAGCTGTGGGACGACCGGTTGCCGGGCCGGCCGGACACGCTGTTCGCGTGGCTGCTGGCGCAGCCGCAGGGGGTGGTGATCGAACTGCTCGCGTACTGCACCGCGCGCAGCGTCGATGCGATCGGGGTCCGGCCGCAGCGGCGCGCCGACCTGAGTGATGCACTCGCGCAGGCGCTCGGGCTGGACATGGCCGACTGGTGGCAGCCGACGCAGCGGCGCTACCTGCGCCATGTGAGCAAGGCCGCGATGACGCAGGCGGTGTGCGAGGCGACGGGGACCGACGCGCCGCCGGTGCTCGCGGGGCTGAAGAAGGACGAGCTCGCCGCGCATTGCGCGGGCCTGCTCGAAGGCACGCGCTGGCTGCCGCCCGCGCTGCGCGCGAAGCAGCCGGAGCCGGCGGCCCCCGACGAGGACGAGCGTTCCGCGCGTGACGAAGAGGAGGGGGCGCAAGGGGCGCAGCCGGACGGCGACGGGCCTGACGACGATCAGGACGCGTGATCGCACGGGGCCGCGCGCGGCGCGGCCCTTCGCGGCTCCCCATAGCCGCGCACTGCCACGCACTGCCACGCACCGCCACGCACCGCCACGCACCGCCACGCACC
>NZ_MOWM01000063.1 GCF_016082275.1 Variovorax sp. E3 | reverse complement strand
CCACGGCGCGCAGCCTGGGCCTGCCGCTGGGCGCGATGCGCGCGGCGCTGGTGGTGGTCCTCGCGCTGGCCACGGGCGCGGCCGTGGCGCAGACCGGACTGATCGCTTTCGTCGGCCTGGCGGCGCCGCACCTGGTGCGCTCGGTCGTCAAGACCACGCACGCGCGGCTGATCGTGTTGTCGGCATTGATGGGCGGGCTGCTGCTGATGGCGGCCGACCTGCTGGCGCGCTGGCTGATCGCGCCGCAAGAGCTGCCCGTGGGCGTGCTCACGGCCGTGCTCGGCGGCAGCTACCTGCTGTGGCTGATGCACCGGCGCGGCGCGCGGAGCGGCGTGGCATGAGCAGCGTGGTGAACAACAACACCCCGGCGCTCGAAGCGCGCCGCCTGAGCGCCACGCTCGGCACGACCGAGGTGCTGCACGGCATCGACCTGGCGCTGGCGTCCGGCCGCTGGACCAGCATCGTCGGGCCGAACGGGGCGGGCAAGTCGACCTTGCTCAAGGCGCTGGCGGGACTGCTCGCGCATCGCGGCGAGGTGCGGCTGTTCGGCGAGGCCCAGGGCAAGATGCCGGCGCGCATTCGCGCGCAGCGCCTCTCGTGGCTCGGCCAGAGCGGCACGGGAGAGGGCAGCGCCGACGACCTCATGGTCTACGACGTCGCCATGCTCGGCCGGCTGCCGCATCAGCGCTGGCTCGCGGCCCCGAGCGCGGCCGATCGCGATGCGGTCGAGCGCGCGTTGCGCACCACCCAGGCCTGGGACTGGCGCGACCGCCCGCTGGGGCAGCTCTCCGGCGGCGAGCGCCAGCGCGTGCTGCTGGCGCGCGCGCTCGCGGTCGAGGCCGAGTTGCTGCTGATGGACGAGCCGCTCGCCAACCTCGACCCGCCGCATCAGGCCGACTGGATGCAGACGCGCGCGCCCTCGTCGCCGAAGGCAAGACGGTGGTCAGCGTGCTGCACGAACTGCCGATGGCGCTGGCCGCCGACGAACTGGTCGTGATGAACCAGGGCCGCGTCATTCACCACGGTGGCTGCAGCGACCCCGCCACCCACACCGCGCTCGAGCAGGTGTTCGACCACCGCATTCGCGTACACCGCGTCGCGGACCAGTGGATCGCGCTGCCGAAGTAACCAAGAACCTACGAATCGAGAAACCATGCAGATCGAAACCCCTCCCAGCGAAAAGCCTTACGAAAAGCCCGAGGGCGAGCGCCGCGGCATCGTCATCGTCAACACCGGCGACGGCAAGGGCAAGAGCACGGCGCCTTCGGCCTGGCGCTGCGCGCCCATGGCCGCGGCAAGGCGGTGAAGATCTACCAGTTCATGAAGGTGCCCTCGGCGCGTTTCGGCGAGCACCGCATGTTCGAGCAGATCGGCATTCCGATCGAAGGGCTCGGCGACGGTTTCAGCTGGAAGAGCCAGGACCTGGAACGCTCGGGCCAACTCGCCCGCGACGGCTGGGAAAAGGCCAAGGCGGCGATCATGTCTGGCGAATTCTTCCTGGTGGTGCTCGACGAGATCACGTACCCGCTGATCTACGGCTGGTTGCCGCTCGAGGGCGTGCTCGAAACTTTGCGCGCGCGGCCCAAGCATGTGCATGTGGTGCTCACAGGTCGTCGTTGCCCGCCGGAGATCATCGAGCTGGCCGATACCGTGACGGAGATGACGTTGATCAAGCACGCGTTCAAGGCCGGGATTCCTGCGCAACGCGGGATCGAGGACTGACGTGAATAGTTGTTCAGGGCGCGCTCACGCCGACGGTGTGCTCTGCTCCGCGAATGTCCCCCGGCCTGCGGCCTCCTCCTTTATTTCGCTGCGCAGAGCACACCATCGACGTGAGCGTGATGTCGAACGGTCGTTGATCGGCGAGCACCAGCGGCGTGTCCAGTGCACGCACCCCGAATGACCACCGTGGCCAGTCCAGCTTTTACAGAAGAAGAGGCACGGGCGGTCTACCGCGCCATCCACGAACGTCGCGACATGCGCCACTTCGCGGGCGGGCAGGTAGCGCCTGAAGTGCTGCGTCGGCTGCTCGATGCGGCGCACCACGCACCCAGCGTCGGCTTCATGCAGCCGTGGCGCTTCATTCGCGTTCGCGGTGAGGCGTTGCGGCAGCAGCTGCACCACGTGGTCGAACAGGAACGCGTGCTCACGGCCCGCGCACTCGGCGAGCGTGAAGACGAGTTCATGCGGCTCAAGGTGCAAGGGCTGCTCGACGCGGCCGAACTGCTGGTCGTGACCTTGGCGGACGGGCGTGAGAAGCATGTGTTCGGTCGCCGGACGCTGCCGCAAATGGATCTGGCCTCGGCCTCCTGCGCCATCCAGAACCTCTGGCTCGCGGCGCGGGCTGAAGGGCTGGGCATGGGGTGGGTGTCGCTGTTCGATCCGGCTGAAGTGGCGGTGCTGCTCGGGTTGCCTGAAGGCGCTGAGCCCATCGCCTTGCTGTGCCTTGGGCCGGTGCATCAGTTCTATGAAGAGCCGATGCTGCAGCGCGAGCGCTGGGCGAAACGCGCGCCGCTGGCGTCGCTGATGTTCGATGAATGCTGGGGCCAGGCTTCGGACCTGTTCGATCAATCCTCTTCAACTTCGGAGCCCACCTGATGCTGGCTTTCGACACCGTTCTGTTCGAGCTTGCGCGCTTGTTCCTCTGGCCCGTGACGTTGGGCGTGCTGCTGTCTTTTGTCTATGCGGTGTATTGCCTTGGCGCGTTCGGCATCGAGTACGTGCAGCGGCGCCGCGACCCTTCTCGTGCGCTGGTCCTGCACCGGCATGTCGCGGCCAGCCAGGAGCAGATGGAGCTGGTCGTGCTCAAGCAGCTCGAAGGCGTGCGGCTGTGCAGCCGCGTGGCGCCGATGCTGGGGCTGATCGCCACGATGATTCCGATGGGGCCGGCGCTGGTGGCCGTGGCTTCGGGTGAATCGCAAGGGGTGGCGCAGAGCCTGGCGCCGGCGTTCGCGAGCGTGATCGTTGCGCTGGCTTCGGCCTCGATCACCTTCGTGGTCTACACGGTGCGCCGGCGTTGGCTGATGCGCGAGCTGGTGACGGTGCTCGACGCGCGGGATCGGCTGTCATGAGCGCCGCGCCGGGCCGCCCCAAGCAAGCTCGCTCCCGCCTGGCGGGAAGGCGCGCAGCGCCAAGGGTGCACCAATGAGCCGTCGGCAGTTTTCCATTCTCAGTAGCCTGGACAGCGACGACGACGATCCGGTGTTGTCGACCATCAACCTCATCGACGTGTTCATGGTGGTGATCGGCATGCTGATGATCGCGGTCATCAACAACCCGATGAACCCGTTCGCGCAGGACAAGGTGACGATCATTCGCAACGAGGGCAAGCCCGACATGGAGATCATCACGCGCGAAGGCCAGAAGCTCACGCGCTTCAAGGCCAGCGGCGCGACGGGGCAGGGCGATGGCGAGAAGGCCGGTACCGCATGGCGGCTGAAGGACGGAACGATGGTCTACGTACCGGCGGATGCGGTGCCTGCGCAGGGCGGGAAGTGACGCGGGTTTTCTTCTGTTTCGTCTGGCTGTTGCTGGGCGGGCTGGGGTTTCTGGCGCCAGCGCATGCGCAACAGCCTGCGGGCGGGCGCGTCGTGGTGCTGAGTACGTCGCTGGTGTCGCCGGCGCGGGTGGTGCGGCTCGAGACCGCGGCGCGCGAAGCGGGGCTGCCGTTGCAGGTGGTGTCGGCTTCGAAGGATTCGCCGGAGTCGTTGGCCGGCGCACTCGACGGCGCGCGGCTGCTGTTGATCGACGCACCGCATATCAGCGTGGCGCAAGCAGCGGCCGGGCGCTTCGGCGATGCGATCTCGCGCGGGGCCGTGCCTTACGTGCTGATCGGCGAGTTCGCGCTCGTCGCCAAAGGGCAGACCTCGGCCGCCGCGCCGCTGGCGGCCGAACGCGGCGTCGACGCTGCGTGGGCGCAGCGGCTGCGCGAATACTGGCGCTTCCCTGGCGCGGCCAATCTGGGCGCGGCCATGAAAGTGTTGACGCAGGTCGGCAATCTCACGGGCTTGCCCGCGCCGGTATCGCTGCCGCTGGCCGGGCTGTACCACCCGGGCTGGGCGCGCGTCGAAACCGATATCGCCGCCGTGGAACGCCTGCCGGGCAACGGCACGGTCGCCATCGCGATCAACGCCGCCACCGTCACCGGCGACGACACCGGTTGGCTCGATGCGCTGACCGCCTCGCTCGAGCAACGCGGCCTGCGCGCCTACGCCTTCTACGGTCCGCGCCAGCAGAAGGACCTGTTCTTTCGCATGACGCATGACGGCGAGCGGCGCGTAGCCGACGTCATCGTCAACGCTTCCTTGGTCTTCAGCCCCAACGAGCGCAAGGCCGAGCTGGAGCGCATCGGCGTGCCCGTGCTGCAGACGCTGCCTTCGCTGGCGATGAGCGCCTCGCAGTGGGCGCAAAGCAAGGACGGCCTGGCCCAGACCGACATTGCCTCGTACTACAGCCCGAGCGAGCTGGCCGGCATGACCGACCCCATGCTCGTGAGCGCACGCGATGGCGTCTCGGGCTCCTTGCAGCCGCTGCCCGCGCAGATCGACGCCGTGGCCGCCAAGGCCGCCGCGCTGCTGCGGCTGCAACGCACGCCGACGGCGCAGCGCCGGGTCGCGATGCTGGTCTACAACTACCCGCCGGGCGAGGCGAACTTCGGCGCGTCGTTCCTCAACGTGCCGCGCAGCGTGAACAACATGCTCGCGGCGATGAAGTCCGCGGGCTACCGCACCGAACTGCCGGGCACCGACGCGCTGATCGCGCAGGTGCAGGCGACGATGAAGGCCTACTACCCGGCCGGGCAGGGCGATGCGCTGCAACCGCTGCTCGACGGCGGGCTGGCCGATGCGCTGCCGCTGTCGCGCTACGTCGCGTGGTTTCGCGCGCTGCCGCCGGAAACGCAGCGGCGCATCGAGGCGTACTGGGGGCCGCCGGAAAAGTCGACGATGCTGCGGTCCGTGGCCGGTGAACAAGCCTTCGTCATTCCGCGCGTGAGCTTCGGCAACGTCGTCGTGCTGCGCCAGCCGCCGCGCTTCGAACCCGGCACGCAGGTGGCGGACAAGGCCGGGCAGGTCTACCACCGCTCGGCCATTCCGTTGAGCCACGGCTACCTGGCCACCTACCTCTGGCTGCGCACGCAGTTCGGCGCGAGCGCGGTGGTGCATGTGGGCACGCACGGCACGGTTGAATGGTCGGCGGGCAAGGAGCGCGGGCTGTCGGTGCAGGACGATCCGCTGCTGGCGCTGGGCGACTTGCCGAACGTCTACCCGTACATCATGGACAACCTCGGCGAGGCCACCACCGCCAAGCGGCGAGGCCGCGCGACGATGGTGAGCCATTCGACGCCGATGTTCGCGCCCGCGGGCTTCCGGCCCGGCGTGCAGGCAATGCACGAACGCATGCACGACTGGGAAACGCTGTCGCCCGGGCCGGTGAAGACGGCGATGGAAAAGCAACTGACGGGCGAGTTCGTCGAACAGCACTACGACCGCGACCTGAGGTGGACGCCCGCGCGCATCCGCGCCGATTTCGCGGGCTTCATCGCCGTGCTGCATCCGTACCTCGACGAGCTCGCGCAGACCGCGCAGCCGCTGGGGCTGGCCACCTTCGGGCAGGCGCCCGATGCACAGCGCCGGCGCATGACGATCCTGCAGATCCTGGGCAAGCCGCTGGTGGAAGCGTTGGGCGAAGACATCGACGAGGCCTTCCTGATCGATGCGAAGAACATCGCCGCGTCGCGCCCCGCGCGCTGGGTCGAACTGGCGCTGACTGATGCGCCGGCCGCGAGCGCCATGGGCAAGACGCCGGCCGATGTGCAGAAGCTGGGCGAACTGGCGCAGCGCGCACAGAAGCTCGATGCGGTGCTCGCACACAACGAAGAAATCGAAGGCCTGCTGACGGCGCTCGACGGCCGCTACCTGAAGTCCAGCTACGGCGGCGACCCGGTGCGCAACCCCGACAGCTTGCCGACCGGCCGCAACCTCTACGGTTTCGATCCGAGCCGCGTGCCGACGCGCGCCGCATGGGACACGGGCGTCGCGGCCATGGACGCCTGGATCGCCGGGCACGCAAAAAGCCACGGCGGCAAGGCGCCCGGGAAGATCGC
The DNA here is from genome assembly GCF_016082275.1 of Variovorax sp. E3. Lineage (GTDB taxonomy): Bacteria > Pseudomonadota > Gammaproteobacteria > Burkholderiales > Burkholderiaceae_C > Variovorax. The sequence goes on along the minus strand of NZ_MOWM01000063.1, from coordinate 32,395 downwards.
GTTCACGCTATGGGCCGGGGAGGCCTCGCGGCATCAAGGCGTGCTCGAAAGCCAGGCCTTCTACGCAATGGGTGTGAAGCCGCGTTGGGATGACGCGGGGCGCATGACCGGCATCGACGTGATCCCGGCGCAGGTGCTGCGGCGTCCGCGCATGGACGTGCTGATCAGCGTCACCGGCTCGTACCGCGACCAGTTTCCCAACGTGATGCGCTGGCTTGACGAGGCCGTGCAGCAAGTGGCCGCGCTGCCCGAGCCCGGCAACGCGGTGGCGCAGCACAGCGAGGCGCTGGCGCGCAAGCTGCGCGCGGAAGGTGCCGCGCCGGAAGAGGCCAAACGCTGGTCGACCGCGCGCGTGTTCTCGAACGAGCAGGGCAGCTACGGCGCCGGCCTCGAAGAAGCCGCGCTGGCCAGCGACGCATGGGCCAGCCAGCGCAAGGGCGGCGGCGACGCGCAGATGGCGCAGCTCTACATGGACCGCATGGGCCACGCCTACGGCAAGGGCCTCGACGGCGCGGCGCGGCCGGGCGCGTATGCGGGCAACCTCATGCAGGTCGATGCGGCGCTGATGGCGCGCAGCTCCAACCTCTATGGCGTGCTCACCAACGACGATCCGTTCCAGTACCTGGGCGGCATCGCGCAGGCAGTGCGGCAGCTCACGGGCAAGGACCCGGCGCTGTACGTGCAGAACCTGCGCGACGGCGCGGCGGTGCGCACCGACACCGCCGCCGGCGCCATCGCGCGCGAGATGCAGACGCGCTATCTGCATCCGCAGTGGATCGCCGCGCAGAAGACCGAGGGCTACAGCGGCACGCTGCAGGTGCTGAAGACCGCGCAGTTCCTCTGGGGCTGGCAGGTGACCGCACCCGACGCGGTGCGGCAAGACCAGTGGCAGTCGCTGCACGATGTGTACGTGCGCGACAGGTACAAGCTGGGGACGCGCGAATGGCTCGAGGGCGACAACCGCGCCGCGTTCGCGCAGACGCTGGAACGCATGCTCGACGCGGTGCGACTGAACTACTGGAAGCCGGATGCAGCGACCCAGCGTGAGTTGACGAAAGCCTACGCCGAGGCCGTGCGCGCGACCGGGTTGCGCGAGCGAAATGCCGGGGTGCAGCGTTTCGTGGCGGCGGAGCTGGCGCCGCCGGTTGCACCGGTGCCACGGAAGCCGGCGCCATCGGTCGCGCCGGTGGTCGCGTCGCCGACACCCGCACCTGCGCAGGCTCCGGCAGCCGAGCCCGCGCCGGACGCCGCACAGCCCGTGAGCGGTCTCAAGCTCGAGCCCACGCCGGATCAACCACCGGCGCCGAAGGCCGAATCCGTCATGCTGCGCTTGTGGGTTGCGTTCGGTGCCGCGCTGCTCGTCGCGCTCGGCGCGTTGGTGCAGTGGCGGCGGGGAAGGGCGGTCGCCTGATTCGCGAGAATGGCGGCTTCCCATGCCTGATGCAGTCCTGACCTACCCCCCTGTTCTCGTCGCCGCGCTGTGGCTCGCGCTGGCCGTCGACCGCTGGCTCGGCGAGCCGACCGCGCGCCTGCACCCCGTGGTGTGGATGGGGCAGTACCTCGGCTGGATCGGCTCGCGCCTCGCGCCGCGCCATCACCAGGCCAAGCCGCGCGACCTGCCGGTCTTCTTCATGGGCGCGCTGACCTGGTGCGTGGGCGCGCTCGCGGTCTGGGGCGTGGCGTCGGCCTTGCAGGGCGCCGTCACCGTGTGGCTGCCCGCATGGGCGATGGCCATCGTGCTCGGGTTGCTGCTCAAGCCGCTGTTCGCGTGGCGCATGCTGCGCGACGAGGTGCTGGCCGTCGAAGACGCACTGGCCGTGTCGCTCGACGCCGGCCGCGCGCAGCTCGCGCGGCTCGTGAGCCGCAACGTGGCCGAGCTCAGCGAGCGCGAGGTGCGAGAAAGCGCCATCGAGTCGCTCGCCGAGAACCTCAACGATTCACTGGTGGCCCCGGTGTTCTGGTTCGTGCTGTTCGGCTTGCCGGGCGCGGCGCTCTACCGCTTCGCCAACACCGCCGACGCGATGTGGGGCTATCGCGGCGAGCGCGGCGGTCGCGACTGGACGTGGTTCGGCAAATGGGCCGCGCGCGCCGACGACGTGCTGTCGTGGCTGCCCGCGCGCATCACCGCGCTGCTGCTCGCATTGGCCGCAGGGTGCTGGCCTGCGGGGTTGACCGAAGAGGCGCAGCGCACGCCGTCGCCCAACAGCGGCTGGCCGATGGCGGCGATGGCTCTGCTGCTGGGCGTGCGCCTGGCCAAGCCCGGCGTGTATGCGCTGAATGCCGAAGGTCGCGCTGCAGTTGGGGGCGACACGCGGCGTACCGCGGAGTTGGGTGCAAGGGCGGTGCTGGCGTGGGCTGTGTGCGCGTCGCTGGTCATCGTGGCGGCGATGGGGGTGAGTTGGGCATGACGGGCGACCTGATCCACGGCGGCCCCGACGCATCGGGCGCCGCGCCGCACGACTTCTCGACCAACGGCAACGCCGTGGGCGCATGCCCCGCCGTGCTGGCCGCGCTGCGCGACGCCGATCCCGCGCACTACCCGGACCCGCGCTACACGGCACTGCGCGCTCGGCTCGCGGGCTTTCATGGCGTGGCGGCCGGGCGCATCGTGATCGCGGCCAGCGCGAGCGAGTTCATCCATCGCATCAGCGCCGCTGTTGCGCAGGGCGGCGGCCGCACGGCCTGGCTGCCCGCGCACAGCTACGGCGACTACGAGCGCGCCGCGCAGGCCTGGGGCTTGCAGGTGCTGCGCGCGCCGGCGCCGTTCGAGCCGGCGGCGTTGCGCTGGTGCTGCGAGCCGTCGAGCCCGCTCGGCCAGCCGCAGTCCGACCTCGTGGCGCATGCGGAAGGCAGCGGCGGCCCCTGCGTGCTCGACATGGCCTACGAGCCGTTGCGCCTCGAAGGCCGGCCGTCGCTGGACGCCGCACAGCGCGATCGCGTCTGGCAGATGTGGACGCCTAACAAGGCCATGGGCCTCACCGGCATTCGCGCCGCTTATGCCATCGCACCGGCGGACGCCGCGGCCTCGCCGCTGATGGCGCGCCTCGATCAACTGGCCGCATCGTGGCCGCTGGGCACGCACGGCGTGGCGCTGCTCGAGGCATGGTGCGGCGATGAAGCGCAGCGCTGGCTTGCGCAAAGCCTGGACACGCTGCGCGAATGGAAGGCGCAGCAACGTGCCGTCTGCGAATCCCTCGGCTGGCAATGCCTGCCCGGCGACGCGAACTTCTTCTGCGCCCGCACCGACAAGCCGTACCCCCACGTCGCCGCCGCATTGCGCGCCCAGGGCATCAAGCTGCGCGACTGCGCCTCCTTCGGCCTGCCGGGCCACGTCCGGCTCGGCGTGCAGCCGCCGGCGAGCCAACGGGCCCTCGAAGAGGGGTGGACAAACGCGGCGGCTTCCCCCGAACATCCGTACTGAGCGCACTGCCTCCAACAAGAACCATGCTCTACGCCATCACCACGCTTTTTCTTTGCCAGCTCGCGGGCGAACTGCTCGTGCAGTGGCTCAGCCTGCCGATTCCCGGGCCGCTGATCGGCATGCTGCTGCTGTTCGTCGGCCTGCTCGTGCGCGGCGGCGTGCCGCAGGCGCTGACCGACACGTCGGGCCATCTGCTGCGCAACCTGATGCTGCTGTTCATTCCGGCCGTGACGGGCGTGATGCTGCATTTCGAAAGAGTGGGGCGCGAGTGGCTGCCGTTCCTGGCGGCCGGCATCGTGGGCGCGGCCTTCACCATGACCGTCACCGCGCTCACCTTGCGCTGGATGATCCGCATCACCGGCAAGGACGCCGAATGAGCGCGCCCGCGAAGCTGTCGGAGATCTGGGTCTTTCTCGCGCAGTCGCCGCTGCTGTGGCTGTCGCTCACGCTGTTGGCGTACCTGGGCGCGCTGTGGCTGCACACGCGCAGCGGGCGCAACCCGGTCGTCAACCCGGTGCTGGTGTCGGTGATCGTCATCGTCTCGGTGCTGCTGCTCACGCGCACGCCCTACGACACGTATTTCGAGGGCGCGAAGTTCGTGCATTTCCTGATCGGGCCGGCCACCGTGGCGCTGGCCGTGCCGCTCTACAGCCAGGTCGGCCGCCTGCGCCGGCTGTGGCTGCCGATCGGCGTGGCGCTGCTGGTGGGCTCGGTCGCGGCCATCGTGTCGGCCATCGGCATCGCGTGGGTGCTGGGCGGCTCGCACGAGCTGATGATGTCGCTCGCGCCCAAGTCGCCACCATGCCCATCGCAATGGGCGTGGCCGAGAAGATCGGCGGGCTGCCGTCGCTCGCGGCTGTGGCGGCGGCCATTGCCGGCATTTCGGGCGCGATCATGGCGACCGGGCTGCTGAACCTGCTGCGCATCAAGGAGCCGGCGGTGCGCGGTTTTGCGGTCGGCATGGCGGCGCACGGCATCGGCACGGCGCGGGCGATTCAGGTCAACGAGACGGCGGGCGCGTTCTCGGCGCTGGCCATGGGACTCAACGGCATCGCGACCGCGTTGCTGGTGCCGTTGATCGTCAAGCTCATGGGGGCCTGAGGCGGATGCCGCTGTACCGCTCACGCCCCATCACCGAACCGCGCCCGATGGAGCTCGTCTGGCCTGCGAAGCCATATCTGCCGGCCTACGTGTCGGCGCTCAATCGGGGCTGGGCGCGCGACGAGTCGCGGCCCGAATCGGGCGCCGAGGAGCGAGCGGCCATCGAGTCCGATGCCGCGCTGTTCCTCGCGAACCTGGTGGACCGCGAGGCCAAGGGCCCGCCCGTCACGCTGCCCGACGGCTCGCGCGTGCCGCGGCTGCCGGGCTACAAGCTCTGGATGTGGGACGGCGAGTTCTGCGGCAGCATCGACCTGCGCTGGCAGCCCGGCAGCATTGCGTTGCCGGTGTACTGCCTGGGCCACATCGGCTACCACGTGGTGCCGTGGAAGCAGCGCAAGGGCTACGCCACGCGCGCGCTGCGCGCCATGCTCACGCTGGCCGCCGGCGAAGGGCTGAGCCGCATCGAGATCACGACCAGCCCCGACAACTTCGGGTCGCAGAAAGTGATCGTGGCCAACGGCGGCGTGCATGCCGAGACCTTCCTCACGCTGCCGAGCCAGGGCAGCCTGACCAAGTTCCGCTACTTCATCTATCTCTGACTTCCGCGAGCAAGGAGCACACGCCATGGCCCACTACACCGCCGAGCTCCTCTGGCTCAGAGGCGAGCAGGACTTTCTGGGCAACGGCTACAGCCGGCGCCACACGCTGCGCTTCGACGGCGGCGTGGAACTGCCGGGCTCGTCGTCGCCGCACGTCGTGCCGCTGCCCATGTCCGACGCTTCGGCGGTCGACCCGGAAGAGCTGTTCGTGGCCTCGCTGTCGAACTGCCACATGCTGTGGTTCCTCACGATGGCGGTGAAGCGCAAGTTCGTGGTCGACCGGTACTTCGACGCGGCCTCGGGCGTGATGGAGAAGAACGCCGAGGGGAAGATGGCGATGACGGTGGTCACGCTGCGCCCGGAGGTGACGTTCTCGGGTGACAAGCTGCCCACGCAAGAGCAGATCGAACAGATGCATCACCGGGCGCACGACGAGTGCTTCATTGCCAACTCGGTGAAGACCGAGGTGCGGTGCGAGCCGGTGTTCTGTCCGGCCGGCGTCTTCAGCGCTCTGGTGCGCGCTGCTCCAGTTCAAGCTGCGTGATCAGGCGCTGCAGCTGGCTTTCCGCACTGCCCGGCAGCGTGAGGAAGCGAAAGCCCATGTGATAGCGCGGCGTGCCGTGCGGCAGGGCGATGGAGCGCTGCGACATCAGCTCGAGGTCGAGCGAGAGGCGCCCGATGGTGCCGAGCGAGAGTTCGCAATTCTTCAGCAACGTGCCCATCGGCAATGAGGCGATGCGCTCGTCCGCGGTGTGAACACCGACGCCGCCGAGCGACAGGTCTTGCACCTCGAGGCGGAAGGTGTCGCCCTTGGGCAGGCGGACCGTGCAGGTGTAGGAGCCGCGCATGGGCGCGTCGACGCGGAAGTATTCGCGGCGCTGCACGTAGAACAGCAGCTCGGGAAAGTCGGCCTCGAAGGCGGGCAGCCCTTCGTAGCGGGTCTCGCGCGGCGAATTGGTGGCGAACTCGACGCGCACGCCGTCCGGCTGGCCATGGAAGTGGCTGCGCGGCGCGCCCAGCAGGGCCTGGTTCTGCGCCTCCGAGGCGCCCCAGTCGAAGATGAAGGTGCGGCCGCGCACGTTCACGTCCAGCAGCTGCGTCACGAACTGGCCGCCCGCGTAGACGACCGTGAGGAAGTCGCCGCTGCTGACGAGGCTGCGCAGCTGGCCGCCGATCTCGAACGGGGAGCGGCGAGCGAAATCGGTGGTGCTTCGTGCGTCGCCGTTCTTGCTTTCGTCTGGCGCGGCATCCGCGGGGCCGGACGCGTCGGTCTGGCCGGTCGACTGGTTCATATCTGTGTGCTTGGCTCGCCGGAATCGGCGCTGGCTCATTGAGTGACGGGATCGTCCGGCCGAAATTCTAGAGGCTCGCGGTGAACTATTTGCTGCATGCGGCGAAGACCGGGGCGCGGGCGACTTCTCCGTGGACGTGAATTTTTCGCAGTCTTTCAGGCTGATTCCGGGGGCGACGGTCGTTTGACTATTGTTTGCAAAGGTGCAGCGCGCGGGTACCGCAGACTTTTTGGACCGCCATCCATCAGGTCCCGCGCGTGCCTCAAACCCTCACTGTTTCCAGCCCCGCGATCCCCGATTCACTTGAACCGGTCCGGCTGTCGGGCACCGAAGGCGTCAATGCGCTTTTCGAATACGAGCTGTTGCTCAAGACCCCCGACGCGCTGAACTTCAGCTTCGGTGCGGCGGCGGACATCGATCTCGACAGTTTCATCGGCCGCGAAGTCAGTTGCCTGATCGAGCTCGACGGCGCCGGAGAATCCGCGGCTGGCGCCGGTGTGCGCGAAATCAACGCGCTGATCACCGATGCCCAGCTCTGGGGCGAGGAGGGGCGCAGCGTCCAGTACAAGCTCATCCTGCGTCCCTGGCTGCACCTGGGCACGCTGAACAGCGACTGCCGGATCTTCCAGAACAAGAGCGCCATCGAGATCCTCGACGCGCTGCTTGCGGACTACTCGTTCCCCGTCGACAAGCACCTCATCGAAACGTACCCGCCGAGGGACTACCAGGCGCAGTTCAACGAGAGCGACTTCGCCTTCTTCGAGCGGCTGTGCCAGGAATGGGGAATCAATTTCTACTTTCGGCATGGCGACGGCAAGCACCGCCTCGTGCTCACCGACAGCATGGGCGCGCACGAACCCATGGCGAGCGCCGCGTACCGGAGCGTCGAGTACCACGCGCCCGGATGGAAGGTCGATGCCGAATACATCCACAGCTTCGTTCCGCATCACCAACTCACCAGCGGCCGCTATGCCAGCCGCGACCATGACTACACCCGGCCCAAGGCCGACCTTAGCGTGAAGCGCGCCGATCCCCGCTCGACGGGGCATGCGGACCAGGAGGTCTACCAGTGGCACGAAGGCCGGGCGGGCAGCCACTATGCCCAACCGGGCGCCGGCACGGGTACGAACGAGCCGCTCGCGGAAGGCCAGCGTCTTGCCCTGTTGCGCATGCAGGCCCTGCGTACGCACGGCGCCAGGGCCAAGGCCAGCGGCCACCTGCGCGGCATGGTCCCGGGGCGGACCTTCAGGCTGCAGAAGCATCCGCGCGAAGCGGTGAACGTGCAGTACCTGGTGCTGGACACCCGGTTCCTCATCGAGAACGTTGCGCAGGAAAGCCAGGGGATCGATGCGGCGGCGCACCGCAAGCAGGCGTGGCGTGTCGAGGTCGACTTCACCGCGCACCCCGTCACCGAGCCTTTGCGTCCGCAGCTGTTGCGGGCCAAGCCGTTCACGCAAGGCCCTCAGGTGGCGCTGGTCGTGGGCCCGGAGGGCGAGAACCTGTGGACCGACGAGCTGGGCCGCATCAAGGTGCAGTTCCCTTGGGATCGCCTGGGTCAGAAGAACCAGCATTCCACGTGCTGGCTGCGCGTGAGTTCCCCGTGGGCGGGCAACCAACTCGGCGGCGTGCAGGTTCCGCGCATCGGGCAGGAGGTCATCGTCGACTTCATCGGCGGCGACCCCGACCTGCCCATTTGCACGGGGCGGGTGCACAACCAGATGAACCTGCCGCCCTGGGAATTGCCGGGGCAGGTCGCGCTGTCGGGGTTTCGCAGCCGGGAACTCGTCAAGCAAGGGGGAAACAGTTCTGGCGGCCGTTCGAATCACCTGATCCTGGACGACACCGACCAGAAGATTCAGGCGCAGCTCAAGAGCGATCATCAGAGCAGCTCGTTGAGCCTGGGCCACGTGACGCGCATCGACGGCAATGCCGGGCGGCAGGACGCGCGCGGCGAAGGCTTCGAGTTGCGCACCGATGCCCACGGCGCCATCCGGGCCCGACAGGGCTTGCTCATCACGACCGAGGCCAGGCCCGACGCCAAAGCCCATCTGCTCGACAGCGGCGAGACACGGCAGCGATTGACCGAGGCACGTGACCTTCACGACAGCGGGGCCCAGGAAGCGCGGAAGAACAAGGCGCAGGAAGGCGACGACCAGGCGGTCGTCGCCGAGGCGCTCAAGCACCAGAACGATGAGGTCCGGGGCGATGGGGCAGGCAACCCGGCCGAAGGGCAGTTCCCGGAACTGGCGATGCCGCACCTGGTGCTGGCGTCGCCGGCGGGCATCGAGACCACCAGCCAGTTCAGCACCCACGTCGCCAGTGTCGAACACACGGCAATCACCAGCGGCAAGCACACGAGCATCACGAGCGGGGACAGCCTGCTCGGCGTTGCGCTGCAGGCGATCAAGCTCTTTGCCGCGCAGAAAGGCATCAAGGTCGTGGCGGCGCAGGCGGACATCGACATCCAGGCACTGAAGACCTGCATCAACCTGCTGGCCAAGGACGAGATCACGATCCGCGCGGACAAGATCAGGGTCGAAGCGACAACCGAGTTGCTGGTCAGCGGTGGTGGCAGCTACACGCGGTACCGGGGAGGGCGCATCGAGAGCGGCACCACGGGGGCGCACGTGTGCCATGCGAGCGTTCACAGCCTGACGGGGCCGAGCAGCACGGGCAGCGGCAGCCTGCCGGAGGGGCGCAAGCCGGGGAAGGGCCAGCTCGAACTCAGCAATGCCTACAACGGCGCGGCGGAAGGTCTCAAGGGGGCTGCCTACAAGGTCACGGACTCCACCGGCCAGGTCAAGAGCGGCAGGCTCGACAGCGCCGGCAAGGCCTTGGTGTCCGGCCTGGCCCCCGGGGGCGCCATCGTCAATTTCGGCAAGGACCCGCGCAACCCGTGGGACGACGCCAGCTACTTCGGGAAGGCCACCTGGCCCGAGCGCAAGGGCGAAGAAGCCTTCCCGGGGACCGAGAGCGCGCCCGCGGGCAGCGACATGCTGGCCGGCTTGATGAAGCAGGCCCAGGCGGGGCTGGGCAGCGGCGTCAAGGGCATGACTCATGCCCTGGGCTCAGGCCAGTCGATGGGGGCCGCACTGACGGGGGCCGCCTTGGCCCGACTGCCTCCTGGCATTTCCCTCTTGAAGAACCTGGCCTGAGGCCCTCGATGCCCGCGCGACGCATTGCTGTCGGCCAGTCCCGCCAATCCAGAGATTCCCAGGAGCTCGAATGGCAGCGCCCTTGACCCCGGCCCAGATAGAAAAAATAGCCTCGGAGAAAGAAACGGCCATCGTTCCGCTGACCGCCATTTCCGCGCAGGACGTCGGGGCCGCCGCACGTGTCGTGGACAACTGGCTGCGCGGCATGACTCGCGACTGGGTCACGCTGGAGCGTGTGATGACGGTGGCGGCGCCATTCCGGTGCTGGGCAATATCCTGGCGCTGATCGACGCGCTGTGCGACATCATTTCGCTGATCACCGACAAAGCCAGGGACGAAGTCGACACGTTTCTGACCTGGGCCAGCCTGGGCATCAACCTGATCGGCATCGTTCCCGGCGCCGGCAATGCGGCGCGCACCGCATTGCGCCCCACCTTGCACCTGGCGCGCGGCGCCCTGCGAACCGCGGCCCACGCCATCAGCGATGCGCTGGTGGGCATGATCGTCAATCACCTCAACGCCACGCTGGCCGGCGAGATCGACAAGTTCATCGACGAGGCCAGCGCCAAGCTCGAGAGCATGCTGGGCGATGCCGGCGTCAAGGCCGAGGCGCTCACCGGCAACTGGGCGCAAGGCCTCGAGAAGCTCGCGGCCGGCAAGCTCTTCGACGACAACCCGCCGCCCGAGCCGCCGTTGCATGACCCCAGGAAGGAATACAGCAACTACTGGGCGGCCATGGTCGGCGCCCTTGGAGAAAAGGCCGCCAGGCTGCGGCAAGCGGCATTGCTGGAACTGCGCAAGAAAGGCAACGCCACCTTCGCTGCCGGCATCAAGAGCGTGGGCGCCGATGTCCAGTTGCTCAGCACCGCCACGGCCCTCACGACCCTGGGCGGCGCCGTCAGGCAAAAGCTGCTGGCGCATGCCAACAAGAACACCGTCAAGAGCATTGGCTGGCTGCTGGTCAAGATCTCGGAGGCCGTGGCCCGCAAGCTCGGGCGTAACAAGGGCGGCGCCCAGATCAACGACAAGACCCAGTCCCGGCACGACCGGAAGAAGGGCTCCCCTGAGCTCGATGGTGTCGGGGCGCAGGTGAACAAGGGGATTCCGGACCCCGGCACCTGCCCTTACCCTCGACCCAAGGTCGCGACGCCCCATTCCATCGGCTTTGCTTCCGGCAGCGAGACGATCGCACACACCGACTTCGTCCTGCCCGGGCTGATGCCCATCGTCTGGCGGCGGACCTACTACTCGAGGCTGGGCTCGTACGACCAGCCCTCCCATGCCGGTCTCGGGGCGCGGTGGATCACGCCCTACACCACCCGCATCGAGCAGGCTGCGGACGGCAGCCTGACCTACTTCGGCGTCGATGGCCGTGGCCATCGGTTCCCCAGGCTCGCAGGCCCGGACCCGGAGCAACCGGCCTCCACCGGACAGACCCACCACAACCCCATCGAACACCTCACCCTCGGCCGTGGCAACGACGGGCTGCTGATCCTCGGCGTCGGGCGTGACCTCGTCGAAACCTTCGAGCTCACCCCCGCCTTCTGGCGAAAGGGCAAGCCCGACACGCGCAACAAGGCGGCCGTGTACCGACTGGCCTCGCAGCGCACCCGGGCGGGCCAGCAAACCGAATTGAGCTACCGGCATGCCGGCGACCAGCTCTCCGACATCGTCAGCGGCGACACCCATGTCAGCACCGCGCTGGACGCGGCGGGCCGCATCGAGAGCCTGTGGCTGGTGAAGGGCGGCGAGGCTGTGCGCCAGCTGGCCAGCTACAGCTACCAGGACCGCGCGGACGGCAGCAGCGATCTCGTTGCCGCGCGCGACGAAGACGGGCACGCGTGGGCCTACGCCTATCAGGGCGACACCCATCTGGTGAACCGCTACAGCGACCGCACCGGGCGCGGCATTCATCTGCAATGGATGCACGAAGACGGCCTCGGGGTGGCCATCACTCCCGCCAACAGCGCCAGTGCCAAGGCGTACCGCGAATGGGCGGACGACGGCAGCTTCGACACCACGCTGGTGTGGAACAAGAACATCCGCCTGGTCACCGTCATCGACGCACTGGGCGCGCAAACCCGTTGCTACTACGACATCCTGGGCTACACCTACCGCATCGTCTATCCGGAAGTCAGCGACCCGGTCAGCAAGGCCATCTACGCGCATGAAGAGTGGTTCATCCGCGACGCCAACAAGAACGTCACGCTGCACATGCGTTCGGACGGCAGCGAGGAGCGCTACAGCTACGACGAGCGCGGCAACGTCCTCAGCCATGTCCGGGCCGACTTGTCCGTGGCGCACTTCGCCTACGACGACAAGGACAACCTCACCGGCATCCTGGACGCCGAGGGCCATGCCTGGAAGCGCGGCTACGACGGCGTGAACCTCGTCGAAGAGCTCGACCCACTCGGCCACAAGACCGAGTACGCCTACAACGCGCACGGGCTACCGGTGGAGATCACCGACGCCAAGGGCGGCAAGAAGACGCTCGCCTATGACGATGCGGGCCAGCTCACGGCGTACACCGACTGCTCGGGCAAGACATCGAGCTGGGCGTATGACGACAGGGGACGCTTGATCAAGGCTGGCAATTCCGCCGGCGAGGTCACCCGGTATGTCTACGCGCATGGTCAACTGACCGCGGTCATCCACCCCGACACGCCCGCGAACAACTGGCGTACGACGCCGAAAGCCGACTGCTCGTCCACAGCGACGCGCTGCAACGCGAAACCCGCTATCAATACACGCAGGCCGGGCTGATCGCCCAGCGCACCGACGCCAACGGCCACACGCTGGGCTACGCCTGGGACAAGCTGGGTCGCCTCGTTGCCCTGCAGAACGAGAACGCCCAGACCCATCGCTTCCACTACGACGCGTTGGGCAAGCTGCTGGACGAGACCCACTTCGACGGCGTGCGCACCGACTACCGCTACCACGCCAGCAGCGGCGTGCTCCACCAGATCGCCGAGGACAACAGCCTGAGCGAGCTGGCGTTCGACGCCATGGGCCGCTGCACGCGGCGCGACAGCGCGCTGCTCGACGTGCATGCGTTCACCCCGGGCGCCAGGGTCGAGCGCGGCAGCCAGCAAACCGACCGCTACGCCTACGACGGCTACGGCCGTCTCATCGATGCGCGCAACCAGAACATCCATCTGCAGTGGTTTCGTGATGGTGCCGGCAACCTCAAGACCGAGCACCAGCACTACCTGATCGACGCCTATGGGCAGCCCGCCGATCGACCCCGTACAGCGGTCTGGCAACACGGCTACGACGAGCTGGGCCATCGCATCCAGACCACGCGCCCCGACGGCCGCACCACCCGATGGCTCACTTATGGCGCGGGGCATGTGCACGGCCTGATGCTCGACGACCAGGAGGCCGTCCAGATCGAACGCGACGACCTGCACCGCGAAGTCAAACGCATCCAGGCCAACCAGGTGGCCGAAGAACGGCAGTACGACCCGGCAGGCCGCCTCAAGGCACAGACCCTGAGCCGTGCCGAGCGCCTGAGCCAAAGCCGCGGGGACGTTGCCTTTGCCCCGGCCTCCAACGCCAGCGCCTTGTCGCTGCAGCGCCGATATGGCTACGACCGCGCCGGCCAGCTCACCGACATCGGCGACAGCCGACGCGGCAACCTCAGCTACCGCTACGACCCCGTGGGCCGCTTGCTGCAGGCGCACAGCCGCCTCGGCACCGAGACCTTCGCGTTCGATCCGGCCAGCAACTTGCTGGATCCGATGGCCCCGGCTGCGCGCTCCGCAGCCGCGCCCAACATCAATGGCGTCCCGGCCTTATTGAACAACCTGCTGCAGCACTACGCCGGCACCCACTACCGCTACGACCCGCGCGGCAACCTCACGCAACGCAGCCACAACGGCGTGCTGACCCAGTTCAGGTGGAGTGCCGCCAACCAGTTGCTTGAAGCCATCGAGCCGGGCTTGCGCAGCACCCGCTACTTCTATGACCCCCTGGGTCGGCGCATCTGCAAGAGCGCCTCGGGGCTACAGGCTTCCAGCATGGACGGGCGCGAAGTCAACAAGGAGCAATGGAACGCCGTGCTCTACGGCTGGGACGGCGACCAATTGGCCTGGGAGTGCGACTACAAGCGCGGACAGACCGTTCACTACGTCTTCGAGCCGGGCGGCTTTGTTCCGCTGCTGCAGGCCAGCAGCAAGACCGACATGCGCAAGGCCATGCTGACGCGGCCCGCTCATGTCGGCATGGCCTACATGGGCGAGAGCGGCGAGTACGACATCGACCGCGATCCGCTGCACAGCGGCGGCTACCAACCCGGAGGAGCGAGCGGCCCTTCACCGTGGGCCGACATTCATTTTTACCAGTGCGACCACCTGGGCACGCCGATGGAGTTGACCGACGAGGAAGGCAATATCGTCTGGGAGGCGAACTACAAGGCGTGGGGCCAGGCCCAATTGCTTCTCAGCAAGGCCGCGCAGAAGGCGGGGCTGAAGAATCCGATCCGGTTCCAGGGGCAGTATCTGGACGATGAGACCGGGCTGCATTACAACCGGCATCGGTACTATGACCCGGTGACGGGGAGGTTCATCTCCAAAGATCCGATTGGGTTGGTTGGCGGGTTGAATCTTCAGCAATATTCACTAAACCCCGTTGGATGGGTAGATCCCTTCGGGTTGGCTGCAGGGCAAGCCACCGTGCATTGGCATGACAATCGTTCGGTGAATAATGCATATGGACATTATTCGGTGTCTGTTCAATCTCAGGGGGAAGAGATTCATACCCATCAATTGGGTGCGCCAGGAACCTCAACGGAGGTAAGCAGCAATTTGTCAGGTGTTGTTGCCCCTTCAAAATCGAAAGTCATAGATCTTCCGGACGCCACCGCTGCGCAGAATTTTCAAAAGAAAAATATAGGAAAAGAAGGTGGGGCTTATGACATCAGAAGCAGAAGTTGCGTTACTCATGTGGCCGATGTATTGCGGGCGGGGGGAGCTGATGTGCCTATGGAGGCGGGAGCTCAATTCAAATATTTAAAAAGAAAGGGATTGTAAAAATGAGGCGGTGCAAATGAAGCCGGGAATTTGCAAGAAGCACGGAGGGCAGAACTTTGCTCTGACATCTTCTGATCTGGTTGCTGCAATTAATGAAGGGAAAATGCTAAGTTCTTCTGATGTCTGTAAAATAACTACAAGTTCTTTTGGGAGAAAATCCGAAACCTTTGTGGGCAAAGGTTTTTTTAGACGATTTTTTGAAGACCCAGGTGTGTCAGAGGTATCTCTCCTTGATCGAGAGAAGGATTTGAAAAAAATGAACGACCGCCTTTTGATCCGAAAAATATTCTCCGACCCCGATTTGAAGTTTGTGTGTGCCGTGTGTTTGCGCGAAATTATTGGTCAATGGGATTGATGCCATGAATCTCCCATAGACGAGCGGCCGACAGAAATTCGAAATTCGGGTGAGACTGGCGCCCGCACCCCTCACCGCCGCTGCAACCGCGGATCTTCGAAAACAACTCCGCAGCCCAATCCACGAACGCCCGCACCTTCGCACTCAAATGCCGATTCGGCGGATACACCACGTGAATCGCCAGCGGCTCGCGGCTCCAGTCGGGCAGCACTTCGACGAGTTCACCGCTCTCCAGCAGCGGCTCCGCCATGAACGTGATGCACTGCGAAATACCGAAGCCGCCAAGCACCGCCGTGATGTGCGCATTGCTCTCGTTCACCGACACGCGATAAGCGCCGTTCAGCTCGATGTGTTCGTCGCCCTTGTGGAACTCGTGCGGGTACACGCGCCGCGTGGTGCCCGAGAAATAGCTCACCACGTGATGCCGCTTCTCGATGTCGTTCGGGTGCTGCGGCATGCCGTAGCGCTTCACGTACGCCGGTGACGCCACGGTGACGAAGTGCAGGGTGCCGATGCGCCGCGCCACCAGCGACTGGTCGTTGAGGTCGCCCGCGCGGATCACGCAGTCGACGTTGTCGCTGATCAGGTCGACCGCGCGGTCGCTCACGCCCAGGTCGACCTGGATGTCGGGGTAGCGGTCGCAGAAGCTGGCCAGCGCAGGCAGGATGATCAGCCTCGCCACCGACGTGCCGACGTCGATGCGCAGCCGCCCCGTGGGGTTGGCCTGCGCGTTCGTCATGCTGGCTTCCATGTCGTCGAAGTCGTTCAGCAGCCGCGCCGCGCGCTCGTAGTACGCCGCGCCGTCGGGGGTGACGGTGACGCGGCGCGTGGTGCGGTTGAGCAGCTTCACGCGCAGGCGCGATTCCAGCGCCTGGATCTGCTTGGTGACGGTGCCCTTGGGCAGGGCGAGCGAGTCGGCAGCCCGGGTGAACGTACCTGCCTCCACGACGCGGACAAAGATCCGCATGGCCTGGATTTGATCCATTGAATGCCTGTTCTGGGATACCCGGCCCACACCGGGGGGAGCGGATTCTCACACATGCGGGCAATCCCTATGGTGGCCCGGATTGTTGTCGGTTTGGAAACAGAGTGGGGGCATGTTCCCTGTTTCATGTCACATGCGGCGCCTTATATTTCAACCATCGCCTATTCCCCTGAGGTCGCCCATGTCACCCGTTCCATCGTCCCGTTCCGCCGAAGCCGCCGCCCGCGCCGCGGCGCAAGGCGTGGAAGCCGATCTGTCGATCGAGCTGCCCGGCCGCGAACCGGTCGGCGCCCGTGTGTACGGCCAGCGCGCCAAGGGCGAAGTCGCGCCGCTGGTGCTGCATTTCCACGGCGGCACCTTCGTGTGCGGCGGCCTGGACAACGGCCGCAACGTGGCCCGGCTGCTGGCCGGTGCGGGCGCGGTAGTGGTTTCGCTGGCATACCCGCTGGCGCCCCAATCGCCGTTTCCGGAACCGATCGAGGTGGGCTATGCCGCCCTCGAATGGCTCTACAAGCAGCGCACCAAGCTCGGCGGCAAGGGCGCGCAGGTGTACCTGGCCGGTGAGGAAGCCGGTGGCAACCTCGCCGCCGCCGTGGCGCTGATCGCCCGCGACCGCGCGCATCCGCCGGTGGCCGGCCAGATTCTGCTGTCGCCGATGCTCGACCCGTGCGCCGGCACCGCCTCGCTGCGCAAGGCCACGAACGACGCGCCGGAATGCCGCTGGGCCAGCGGCTGGGAAAAATACCTCAGCTGCCCCTCGAACGCCACGCACCCCTACGCGGTGCCGAGCGGTTCGCTGCGGCTGTCGGCCCTGGCGCCCGCGCTGGTGCTGGTGGGGCAGGACGACGCGATGCGCGACGAGGCCCTGACTTTCGCGGGTCGCCTGCGGGCCGCCGGCATCGAGGTCACGAGCAGCGTGCTGCCGAGTGCCACCGACTGGCCCAAGGCGCTGTACGACACCGAGAACACGGGTTGCGTGGCCTGTGAGGCCACTGTGCAGAAGCACTTCCGTGAGTTCTTCAGCGCGACCACGCCGCCCCCCGCGGCGCTCAGCCACCCCAGCTAGTTCCCCTCAGCCCACCCCGGCTGCCTGACCGACACGCTGCCAGCGCGGCAGCGTGCGAGGGCCCCTTTTTTTCCGAAATCCGCCGCCTGGTGCCGAAATGCGCCGGGGTGGCCTGTTGCATCCCAAAAAGTCATCGAGAAGGACGAAATCATGTCGAACAACGAGAAAAAGCTGTCTTCCGCCGCCCGCAAGGGCCTCTGGCCTGCCGTCACCGGCCTGACCGCGCTGCTGGCCGTGGCGGCCGCGGTGCTGGGCATGCACAGTTTCAAGGCCGAGGCGACCGCGCCCGTGGCCGCGCAGCAGGGCACGCCGGTGTCGGTCGCCACCGTGGCGTCGAGCGAGATCAATGCCTGGGACGAGTTCTCGGGCCGGCTCGAAGCCGTCGAGCGTGTCGATGTGCGCTCCCGCGTCGCGGGTGCCGTGCAGTCGGTGCACTTTCGCGAAGGCGCGCTGGTCAAGCAGGGCGATCTGCTGATCACCATCGACCCCGCGCCGTACGCGGCCGAGGTCGAGCGCGCCGAAGCGCAGGTGGCATCGGCCCAGGCGCGCCAGTCGTTCAGCCGCAGCGAACAGGAGCGCGCCAAGCGCCTGTGGGACGACAAGGCCATTGCCCAGCGTGAGTACGACGAGCGGGTGAACGCCGGCAGCGAAGCCAACGCCAACCTGCGCGCCGCGCAAGCGCAACTGCAGACCGCGCGCCTGAGCCTGGGCTACACCCAGGTGCGGGCGCCCGTGTCGGGCCGCATCGGCAAGCTCGAAGTGACGGTGGGCAACCTGGTGGCGGCCGGTCCGGGCGCGCCGGTGCTGACCACGCTGGTGTCGGTGAGCCCGATCTACGCGAGCTTCGATGCCGACGAGCAAGTCATCACGCGGGCCCTGAAAGACCTGCCGAGCGGCTCCAGCGCCCGCGGCCAGATCGAGAGCATTCCCGTGCAGATGGGCACCGCCGGCCTCGACGGCACGCCCTTCACCGGCAAGCTGCAGCTGATCGACAACCAGGTCGACGCCAAGAGCGGCACCGTGCGCGTGCGTGCCTCGTTCGACAACAGGGACGGCGCGCTCATTCCCGGCCAGTTCGCCCGCATCCGCATGGGCCAGGCACGCAACGACACCGCGCTGCTGGTGAGCGAACGCGCCATCGGCACCGACCAGAACAAGAAGTTCGTGATGGTCGTGGGCGAAGACAACAAGGCGGTCTACCGCGAAGTGGCGCTCGGCGCTTCCATCAACGGCCTGCGTGTCGTGAGCAAGGGCCTGAAGGCGGGCGACCGCGTCGTGGTCAACGGCCTGCAGCACATCCGCCCGGGTGCGCTGGTGGTGCCGCAGCAAGTGACGATGGACGCGAAGGCGGACCCCAAGCAACAGCAACCGGAACGCGTGGCAGAAGCCGCGAAGTCCTGAACTCGGAGGGGAGTGCGGTAGCACTCACCGGAGAACCAACATGAATCTTTCAAAATTCTTCATCGACCGGCCGATCTTTGCCGGCGTGCTGTCGCTATTGATGCTGATAGCCGGCCTGATCGCGCTGCGCGGGCTGCCGATCTCGGAGTACCCCGAAGTCGCGCCGCCCTCGGTGGTGGTGCGCGCCCAGTACCCGGGCGCCAACCCCAAGGTGATCGCTGAAACCGTCGCCACCCCGCTCGAAGAGCAGATCAACGGCGTCGAGGGCATGCTCTACATGGGCAGCCAGGCGACCACCGACGGCGTGCTCACGCTGACCGTCACGTTCCGCCTGGGCACCGATCCCGACAAGGCACAGCAACTGGTGCAGAACCGCGTCTCGCAAGCCGAGCCGCGCCTGCCCGAGGAAGTGCGCCGGCTCGGCATCACGACCGTCAAGAGCGCGCCCGACCTGACGATGGTGGTCCACCTCGTCTCGCCGAACAACCGCTACGACATCAACTACCTGCGCAACTACGCGGTGCTGAACGTGAAGGACCCGCTGGCGCGCATCGAGGGCGTGGGCCAGGTCCAGATCTTCGGCGGCGGCGACTACTCCATGCGCGTGTGGCTCGACCCGCAGAAGGTCGCGCAGCGCGGCCTCTCGGCCTCCGACGTGGTGGCCGCCATCCGTGGTCAAAACGTGCAGGCCGCGGCCGGCGTGGTCGGCGCTTCGCCGGGCCTGTCGGGCGTGGACATGCAGCTGTCGATCAATGCGCAAGGGCGCCTGCAGAGCGAGGAAGAGTTCGGCGACATCATCGTCAAGAGCGGCACCGACGGCGCCGTGACCCGCCTGCGCGACATCGGCCGCCTCGAAATGGGCGCCGCCGACTACTCGCTGCGTTCGCTGCTGAACAACGACCCGGCCGTCGGCATGGGCGTGTTCCAGGCACCCGGCTCCAACGCGCTGGACATCTCGGCCAACGTCCGCAAGACGATGGAAGAGCTCAACAAGAACATGCCCGAAGGCCTGGAATACCGCATCGCCTACGACCCGACGCAGTTCGTGCGCGCGTCGATCGAGTCGGTGATCCACACGCTGCTCGAAGCCATCATGCTGGTGGTGCTGGTCGTGATCCTGTTCCTGCAGACGTGGCGCGCGTCGATCATTCCGCTGCTGGCCGTGCCGGTGTCGGTGATCGGTACCTTCGCCGTGCTGCACATCCTCGGTTTCTCGATCAATGCGCTGAGCCTGTTCGGGCTGGTGCTGGCCATCGGCATCGTGGTGGACGACGCCATCGTGGTGGTGGAAAACGTCGAGCGGAACATCGAGGCCGGCTTGACGCCGCGTGAAGCGACGTACCGCGCCATGCGCGAAGTGTCGGGCCCCATCATCGCCATCGCGCTGGTGCTGGTGGCCGTGTTCGTGCCGCTGGCTTTCATCAGCGGTCTCACGGGCCAGTTCTATCGCCAGTTCGCGGTGACCATCGCGATCTCGACGGTGATCTCTGCCATCAACTCGCTCACGCTGTCGCCCGCGCTCGCCGCCTTGCTGCTGCGCGGCCACGACGCCCCCAAGGACGCGCTGACGCGCGGCATGGACAAGGCCTTCGGCTGGCTGTTCCGCGGCTTCAACCGCCTGTTCCATCGCGGCTCGGAAGCCTACAGCGGCGGCGTGAAGAACGTGATCTCGCGCAAGGCGCTGATGCTGGCGATCTACGTCGCGCTCATCGCCGTGACCTTCGGCCTGTTCAAGGCGGTGCCCGGCGGCTTCGTGCCGGCGCAGGACAAGCAATACCTGATCGGTTTTGCGCAACTGCCCGACGGCGCCACCCTCGACCGCACCGATGAAGTCATCCAGCGCATGGGCGACATCATGAAGAAGAACCCGAACGTCGAAGACGCCATCGCGTTCCCGGGCCTGTCGATCAACGGCTTCACCAACAGCTCGAACTCGGGCATCGTGTTCGCCACGCTCAAGCCCTTCGACCAGCGCAAGCGCGCCGACCAGAGCGGCGGCGCGGTGGCGGGCCAGTTGAACGGTGCGTTCTCGAGCATCCAGGACGCGTTCATCGTGATGTTCCCGCCGCCGCCGGTGGCAGGCCTGGGCACCACGGGCGGCTTCAAGCTGCAGCTGGAAGACCGCGCCTCGGTCGGCTACGACCAGATGGACGCGGCGGTGAAGGCCTTCATGGCCAAGGCACAGGCTGCTCCCGAGCTGGCCGGCATGTTCACGAGCTGGCAGGTCAACGTGCCGCAGCTGTATGCCGACATCGACCGCACCAAGCGCGCCAGCTCGGCGTGCCGGTGACGGACATCTTCGACACCATGCAGATCTACCTGGGCAGCCTGTACGCGAACGACTTCAACAAGTTCGGCCGCACGTACAGCGTGCGCGTCCAGGCCGATGCGCCTTACCGCGCCCGTGCCGAAGACGTGGGCCTGCTGAAGGTGCGCTCGACCTCGGGCGAGATGGTGCCGCTGGCCGCGCTGATGAAGGTCAATTCGACCTTCGGCCCGGAACGCGCCATGCGCTACAACGGCTACCTGGCCGCCGACATCAACGGCGGCCCGGCACCGGGCTACTCGTCGGGCCAGGCGCAGGACGCGATCACCAAGATCGCGGCCGAGACGCTGCCCAAGGGCGTGAGCTTTGAATGGACCGAGCTGACGTACCAGGAAATCCTGGCCGGCAACTCCGCGTTCCTGGTGTTCCCGCTGGCCATCCTGTTGGTGTTCCTGGTGCTGGCCGCGCAGTACGAAAGCCTGACGCTGCCGATCGCGATCATCCTGATCGTGCCCATGGGCATCCTGGCCGCGATGACGGGCGTGTGGATCTCGGGGGGTGACAACAACGTCTTCACGCAGATCGGGTTGATCGTGCTGGTGGGGCTGAGTGCGAAGAACGCGATCCTGATCGTGGAGTTCGCACGGGAGCTCGAGTTCGCCGGCAGAACGCCCATACAAGCCGCCATCGAAGCCAGCCGCCTGCGCCTGCGCCCGATTCTCATGACCTCGCTGGCCTTCGTGATGGGCGTGCTGCCCCTCGTGCTGTCGACCGGCGCGGGTTCGGAAATGCGCAAGGCCATGGGTGTGGCGGTGTTCTCCGGAATGATCGGCGTGACGGCCTTCGGCCTGTTCCTGACGCCGGTGTTCTATGTGCTGCTGCGCCGCCTGGCGGGCAACAAGCCGCTCAAGCTGCATGGCGAAGTGCCGCACGGCGAAGACTTCGTGTCGGCCGACCATCCGGCTGCACCCGCACCGTCGTCGCACGGCGGTTCGGGCGGTGGCGGGTTGCACCCGGTGCCCGCGTCGCCGCGTCCTTCGCATGACGACTGATCAAGAAAGTTCATCATGAATTTCCAAGTACAAAATTTGGTGACGACGCCCCTTCGCGGGTTCAGGGCGGCGCTGCTGCCGCTGATGGCCGCCCTGGTGCTGGCCGGTTGCGCCACCGTGCCTTCGGGCGTGCCCGAAATCACGACCACGGCCCAGTTCAAGGAACAGCAGCAGGGCCCCACGCCGCCCGCCGGTTTCACGCGGGCCGCGCCTTCCGAGGCGCAGCCGCGCGGCGCCTGGTGGCTGGCGTTCAACGACCCGACGCTCAATGCGCTGGTCGAGAAGGCGACGTGCACAACAACGACATCCAGGCCGCCGCCGCGCGGCTGGCCGAGGCCCGTGCGCTGGCGCGCAGCGCCAACGCCGACCGCCTGCCGCAGATCGGCCTGGGTGCTGGCGCCAACCGCGGCGCCGGCCTGGACAAGGCCACGGCCAGCACGCGCCCGGCCACCATCACCAACGTGGGCGCCACGCTCTCGTACGAGGTCGACCTGTTCGGCCGCCTCTCGGGCGCCAGCAACGCGGCCAAGCTCGATGCGGCCGGCCGCGAGGCGCTGCTGCAGAGCACCCGGCTCGCGGTGCAGGCGCAAACGGCGCAGACCTATCTGCAGCTGCGCGCGCTCGACGCCGAACGCGTGCTGGTGCGCGAGCAGGTCGAGGCCTACCGCGACACGCTGCGCCTGTCGCAGCGCCGCGAGCAGGCCGGCGACATCGCCGAGCTCGATGTGGCGCGCGTGCAAACCGAGGTGTCGTCCACCGAGTCCGATGCGCTCGCGCTCGACCGGCAGCGCGCCCAGGTCGAGCATGCACTCGCCGTGCTGGTGGGCGATTCGGCGTCGAGCTTCGGGCTGCGCTCGGACGACTGGTCGACCGTCTTGCCGTCGATTCCGCCCGGCGTGCCCGCCACGGTGCTGACGCGCCGGCCCGACGTGTCGGCCGCGCAGAGCGCCGTGCTGGCCGCGCAGGCCCGCGTGGGCGTGGCACAGGCTGCGTGGTTCCCGGACATCTCGCTGACCGGCGCCGCCGGCTACGCCTCGCCCGAAATCGGCGACCTCTTCAAGTGGTCGGCCCGCTCGTGGGGCGTGGGCGCGCTGCTGTCGCTGCCGATCTTCGACGGCGGCCGCCGCGAGGCCGGCGTGCAGGGCGCCAATGCCCAGCTCGACGGTGCGCTGGCCAGCTACCGCACGCAGGTGTTGACGGCGTTCCAGGAGGTCGAAGACCAGCTGGCGGCCATCCGCATCCTGCAGGAGCAGTCGGTGGTGCAGGCGCAGGCCGTGACCTCGGCGGCGCGCGCCACCAGCCTGTCGGACACGCGCTACCGCAACGGCTACATCAGCCAGCTCGACTTGCTGGACGCCCGCCGCAGCGAACTGCGCAACCGCCGCCAGGCGCTGCAGGTGAAGTCGGCCCAGTACCAGGCGGCCGTGGGCCTGATCCGCGCGATCGGCGGGGGCTGGGACGTGCCGGCGCCCGTGGCGGCGGCACCGGCCGCCGCGCGGACGGTGGCCGCGCGCTGAGCGACGACGACCCGGAAAAGAGATTGGAAAGAGTGAAAGCCTGAACGCCGCGAGGCGGTCTTGCGCCGTCGTGGGGTCAGTCGGTCTTGCCGGCTGAACCTGCGGCGGCGCTTATTTTTTGCAGTTCCAGCGCGCCCAGGGCCAGGGCGTGGAGTAGCTGGCCTGCGGTTTGGCGGCCGAGCGGTAGACCCGGTAGTCCAGCGTCTCGGACGCGTCGCCACCATGGTGGGCCTCGAGCAGGGTCCAGAAAAACTGGCCTGGATCACGTTCCTCGACGGCAAGCGCCAAATCATTCAAAACTGGCATGGGTCCCTGGGTGCTATGCGGTGGTTGAGTCGTGTCTACGCATCAATGTTGCTTTTGGATTCGTCCACCGGCATTGGCAATGCTTTGAATGTGAAAAATGTCGCATTTCGTGGGTCAACATGCGCCGGCGTGGGCCCATGGCGGCGCTCAACGACAATTCGCCGATGAGTTCAAAGGCGAAAAACGGGCCGGCGCAGTGCGTCATGGTCCTGGGCACCACCAGCGGGGCCGGCAAGAGCTGGCTGGCCACGGCGCTGTGCCGCTGGTACGCGCGGCGCGGGCTGAAGGTGGCGCCCTTCAAGGCCCAGAACATGAGCAACACGCCCGCGTGGTGGGCGGCGGCGAGATCGGCAGCGCCCAGTACTTTCAGGCGCTGGCCGCCAACGCCGTGCCCGACGTGCGCATGAACCCGCTGCTGCTCAAGCCCGAGCGCGACACCCACAGCCAGGTGGTGCTGATGGGGCAGGTGAGCGAAGAACTCTCGGCCCTGCCGTGGCGCGGCCGCAGCGAGCGCGTGTGGCCGCAGATCGCGCAGGCGCTGGATGAGTTGCGCGCCGAGAACGACGTGGTCGTGATCGAAGGCGCGGGCTCGCCGGCCGAGATCAACCTCATGGCCAGCGACATCGTCAACATGCGCATCGCCCGGCACGCCCAGGCGCGCTGCCTGCTGGCGACCGACATCGACCGGGGCGGCGCCTTCGCGCACCTGTACGGCACCTGGGCGCTGCTGCCCGAGGCTGACCGCGCGCTGCTGCGCGGCTTCGTGCTCAACAAGTTTCGCGGCGACGCCACGCTGCTGGCGCCCGCGCCGCAGCAACTGCAGGAACTGACCGGCGTGCCCACCGTGGCCACGCTGCCCATGTGGTGGCAGCACGGCCTGCCCGAGGAAGACGGCGTGTTCGACGACCGCAGCCGCGCCAGCGGTGCCGTCACCCGCACGGTCGCGGTGGTGGCGTACCCGCGCATCAGCAACCTCGACGAGTTCCAGGCGCTGAAGAACGTGCCGGGCGTGCGCCTGGTCTGGGCCCGCACGCCGGCCGACGTGGCCGCTGCCGACTGGATCGTGCTGCCCGGCTCCAAGCACACCAGCGGCGACCTGACCTGGCTGCGCGCGCAGGGGCTCGACAGCGCCGTGGCCGCGCATGCGGCGCGCGGCGGCGCGGTGCTGGGCATCTGCGGCGGGCTGCAGATGCTGGGCGAGGCGCTGGTCGATCCGCACGGGATCGACGGCAACGCGCCGGGGCTCGGCCTGCTGCCGCTGGTGACGGTGTTCGCACGCGAGAAGACGGTGCGGCATCGCACCGCAAGGTTCGCCGAACTGACCGGCGCCTGGGCCGCGCTGTCCAACGTGCCCGTGGCCGGCTACGAAATCCACCACGCCAGACGGCCGCCCACCCCCAGCTCGCGCACGACGGCCAGGCCGTGATGCCCGACGGGCTGGCCTGGCAGAACACGCGCGGCAACGTGCTCGGCATTTATATGCACGGCCTGTTCGAAGACCCGGGCGCGCTGCATGCGTTGTTCGGTGCGTCGGCGCCCACGCTGGACGCCACCTTCGACGGCCTGGCCGATTTCATCGACTCCCACTTCGACGCCGGCGTGTTGGCCGGACTGATCGCATGAACGACAACGACCTGATCCCCACCATCCCCGACCTCGCGGACACCGCGCTGGCGGTGCGCCTGCAGGGCGCGCTCGACAACAAGACCAAGCCGCTGGGCGCGCTCGGCCGGCTCGAGGCGCTGGCCTTGCGCATCGGCCTGATCCTGGGCACCGAGCAGCCGGTGCTCGCGTCGCCGCAGATGCTGGTCTGCGCGGGCGACCATGGGCTGGCGGCGCGCGGCGTGTCGGCCTACCCGAGCGACGTGACCTGGCAGATGGTCGAGAACTTCCTGGCCGGCGGCGCGGCCGTGAGCGTGCTGGCGCGCCAGCATGGGCTGGCGCTGACGGTGGTCGACTGCGGCGTGCGCCGCGACTTTCAGCCGCGCCCGGGGCTGGTCTCGCGCCGCGTTGCAGCGGGCACGGCCGACGCCTCCGCCGGGCCGGCCATGACGCCTGCGCAGTGCGCACAAGCCATCGCCAACGGGCGCGAGGTGGTGCGCGCGCTGCCGGGCAATGCCGTGCTGCTGGGAGAAATGGGCATCGGCAACAGCTCGTCGGCGGCGCTGCTGCTGTCGCGGCTGGGCGGCCTGCGCATCGACGACTGCACGGGCATCGGCACCGGGCTCGACGGCGCCGGGCTGGTGCGCAAGCGTGAGGTGCTGCGCCAGGTGCTCGTGCTGCACGCGTCGGCCACGGCGCCGCTCGATGCGCTGGCGGCTTTCGGCGGTTTCGAGATCGCCACGCTGGTCGGCGCGGTGCTGCAGGCGGCGCAGGAGCGGCGCGTGATCGTGGTCGACGGCTTCATCGCCAGCTCGGCCGTGCTGGTGGCGCAGGCGCTGCAACCGCACGTGGTGCAGCGCTGCGTGGCGGCGCATTGTTCGGCCGAACCGGGCCACCTGTTGCTGCTGCACGCGCTGGGCCTGGAGCCGCTGTTGAGCCTCGACCTGCGGCTGGGCGAAGGCTCGGGCGGCGCGCTGGCGTGGCCGCTGCTCGAATCGGCCTGCCGCATCCTGCGCGAGATGGCGAGCTTCGAGTCGGCCGGCGTGTCGCGCAAGGACGCCTGACGCGCATGAGCGGCATTCGCCACTTCCTGCTGGCACTGCAGTTCTTCACGCGGGTGCCGGTGACGGGCGCGCTCGCGGCCTGGGTCGGCTACAGCCCGCAGATGCTGCGCGCGAGCGCGGCGCACCTGCCCGGCATCGGCTGGCTGGTGGGCGGCGTGGCCGCGCTGGTGTTCACCGGCGTGGCCATGGGGTTGCCCGGCGTGGCGGGCGCGCTGGTGGCGGCGGTGCTCAGCACGGTGGTCACGGTGATGATGACCGGCGCTTTCCACGAAGACGGGCTGGCCGACGTGGCCGATGGCCTGGGCGGCTCGGCCCAGCGCGACCGGGCGCTGGAGATCATGAAGGACTCGCGCATCGGCGCCTTCGGCGCGGTGGCGCTGGTGCTGGCGCTGGGCCTGAAGTTCGCGTTGCTCGCCGCGCTGGCGGCGCGCGGGTGGCAGGCGGTGGCCATCGCCATCGTCGGGGCGCACGTGCTGTCGCGACTGATGCCGCTGTTTCTGATCCGCTGGCTGCCCTATGTGGGCGACAGCGGCGCGAGCAAGGCCAAGCCGCTGGCGGACGCGATCAGCCGCGGTGCGCTGCTCATCGCCCTCGTGTGGACGCTGCCCGCGCTGGCGCTGCTGCTGCAGGCGCACGGCGTGGCGCATGTCGGGGCCGCCGTGCTCGCGGCCCTGCTGGCGGCGGGCTGGATGGCGCGGCTCTTCTGGCTGCGGCTGCGGGGCTTCACGGGCGACGGGCTCGGCGCGACGCAGCAGGTCTGCGAACTCGCGATCTATCTCGCGCTGGCCTGGCACGCCGCATGAGCACGCTCTGGCTTCAGCGCCATGCGCCCGTGGTCGCCGAACCCGGCCTTTGCTACGGCGCGACGGATCTCGAAGCCCATGCCGACGCCACGCTGGCGGCGGCGCAGCGCATCGCGCCCTTGCTGCCGGCCGGCATCGTGCTGCTGAGTTCGCCGCTGCGGCGCTGCGTCGCGCTGGCCGGCGCCATCGCGGCCCTGCGTCCGGACCTGCAGTGGCGCCACGACGCGCGCCTGGCCGAGATGAACTTCGGCGCGTGGGAAGGGCGCCCGTGGTCCGCCATTCCCCGCGAAGACTTCGAGGCCTGGACCGCCGATTTCGCCGACGCGCCCGCGGGCGTCCATGGCGAGAGCGTGCGCGTCTTCATGCAGCGCGTGGCCGCCGCGCACGACGAATGGCAGGCGGCGAAGCGCGACGCACTGTGGGTCACGCATGCCGGCGTGCTGCGCGCGGTGTCGCTGCTGCAGCGCGGTGTGCGCTGCGCTGAAACCGCCGCCGACTGGCCCGCGGGCGACATGCCCTTCGGCGGCTGGCTGACTTTCGACAATCCGGCGAGCGCCTGACACCCGCCGCGGCTACTTGCCGCTGCCGCCGTCGTCGCGTTCGAGCTCGCGCCGCACGCGCGCGGCGACCGCGCTGCGCCCGTGCGCGTCCAGCTTCATGTAGATGTTCTTGAGGTGCCACTTGACCGTGTCGAGCGACAGCCCGAGCGTCAGCGCGATCTTCTTGTTGGGCAGCGATTGCAGCAGCAGCTCGGCGATCTCGGCTTCGCGCAGCGTGAGCAGACGGGTCAGCCGGCGGTCGTCGCGAAAGCGCCGGGTGGGCGGCGGCTCGGCGTGCTCGTCGCGCTGCGACTGCGCCAGCGCCTCGATGCGCTCGATGAAGAACGCCAGCACCGGGTCGAGCTGGGGGATGGTGGTCGCCGTGCGGATCAGCGGCAGGGCGTTGTCATGCGCGCCCAGCAAGGTCTGCATCAGGCCCAGGCGGTGGCCCAGGCGCAGGGCCGCGCACACGCGTGCCCTGGAGGCCTCGGCGCGGCCGAGCCTGCGCTCGACCTCGGCCGCCTGCAGCAGCAGGGTGGCCGCGATGCCGACCTGGCCGCGCTGCTCGTAGCGCGCCACCAGCGCCTCGATCCGGGCCAGCGCGGGCGCCAGCTCGCCGTCGTGCATCGCCAGGTGAATGCGCGCGCGCTCCCCGACGTCGGCCACCCGCCGCAGGATGCCGGCTTCGGCGTCCGGGCGGCGGGACTGCAGCGCCTCCATCTCTTGCAGGGTCGCGCGGGCGGCGTCGGCGTCGTTGCTTTTCAGCTGGATCCGGAGCTGCTCCAGCAGCACGCAGGCCAGCGCGCGGTCCATGTGAAAGCGCTGCAGGAAGCCGCCCACCCGTGTCAGGTCGGTGAGGTGGGCCAGGGCCTCGGGCAACCTGCCGGCGGCCTGCTGCGCCCGGTTCGACACCAGGATCATGCGCAGCGTGGTGTCGGGAATCAGCCCGTCGGGCGTGCCCAGCTGCTCCTGGATGAAGCGCGCGGCCACCAGCGGGCCGTGCTGCTCGTAGAGCACTTCGACCAGCAGCTGCGCCGTCAGCCGCGCCGCTTCGGCGCAGCGCGCGCCGCGCTCCTGCGCCTCGCGCAGCACCTGGCGGTAGATGCGCTCCGCCCGGTGGATCTGGCCTTCGATGGCGAACGAGAGCCCGACCAGGCACTGGCCCACCAGCGAACCGAAGAGGGTGCCGATGACCGGTTCGCCGTCGACCCGTGGCAGCGGCTCGTCGCGCTGGATGCGCCGCGCCTGCTCGAACTCGCCGGTGTGGAGGTACAGCCAGGTCAGCACGTTGCGCCGCCCGGCCAGCGCGAAGTCGTCGGCGGCGGCCGGCGGCGCCAGCAGCTCGGGCAGCAGCCGCGTCAGCGCCTCGTTGTCGTCGCTGCGAATGGCCAGCAGGCAGTCCAGCAGCGTCAGCCGGTAGCGCATGGCCAGCGCGAGGCGCCGGGGCGCCGCGCGCAGCCGCGCGATGCTGCGGGCGCAGTCGTCGAGCCGGTAGTCGGCCAGTTCGACCCAGGCCATCCAGAGACTGAGATGGGTGTTGTCGCCGATCGTGGCGGGGTCGAGCTGGCGCACCAGCGCGATCATTTCGTTCAAGCCGCCCTTGACGAACAGCGTCACCGCGCCGTGTTCGGCCAGCCGGGCCGCCGTTTCGCGGTCGTCGGCGGCCAGCGCGTGCCGCACCGCCTGGTGATGCATGCCGCGCACCGCGAACGACTGGCAGGCGGTGGCATGGAGCTTCTGGCGCTCGGCCTCGGGCCACACCGCGAACTGCGACAGCAGCACGCTGCGCAGCAGCGGGTGCATATGCCACCAGCGCTCGCCGGCCGCGGACGCGCCTGCGGCGCTTCGGACAGCAGGCCTTCGCGCGCGAGCGGCTCGAGCAGCGCCGCGCACATCGTCGGGGTGAAGCCGGCGCCCGCGCCGCGAGGTCGGCGCACAGCGGCGCGCTGAAGCGGGTGGGCGGGGCGCAGCAGGTGAGCAGGCGCAGCTGCGTCGCCGACAGGCGCGGGAACACATGCGCGTGAAAGTACGCGGCAAACGGCTCGGGGTCGGGCACGCCGTGGGCCAGCGGCGAACGCACGCCGCGCCGGCGGCGCACGTCGACGCTGGCCAGCCGCAGCAGCGCCGGCCAGCCTTCGGTCAGCCGGTGAATGGCGGCGGCGGCGCGCGCGCGAGGTCGGGCAGCCGCATGCCCAGGTAGGCGACCGACTCCGGCAAGCTGAAGCGCAGGTCGTCGTTGCGCAGTTCGAGCACGGTGGTCGAGGCGGGGGCGTGCGCCAGGGTCATGGGCAGGTCGTCCTGGCTGGCGAACACGCACAGCAGGTTCGCCGGCGCGTACTCGACCAGCAGTTGCAGCGCGTGCAGCACGTTGCCGCTTTGCGCGCAGTGCACGTCGTCCACGATCAGCACGAGCCTGCGGCCGCGCGCGGCAATGCCTCGCACCAGCGCGATGACCAGCCGCTCGATCGCGTCGGCGTCGGGCCGGGCGTGCGCCATGGCGTGCCGGGTGATGGCTGCGTCGATGTCGCCCAGCGCCGCCATGAGCGCCGTCATGAAATGCAGGTCGCCCTCGGGCAGGTCCGCGAGCCGCACCCAGGCGATGTCGGTGTCCGCCGAGACCAGTTCGCGCTGCCAGCTGAGCAGCAGCGAGCTCTTGCCGAAGCCGGCGGGCGCTCGCAGGACCACGCAACGGCGCTCGTGCGGGCCGGCCAGCCGATCGAGCAGGCCCGGGCGCGCCAGCAGGCGGTGGCTTCGGGTGCGCAGCGCTGGTGTTCCGGAGGAGGCGGCAGGTTGCATCCGTGCGAATTTTCATTCATCCCGCGCGCCAATCGCATCCCATGTTCAAGGGTTTGCCCAGCCCACCCTTCTCGGGTGGGGTGGCGTGGGGCGAGGCTGCCGATGACCGAAAAGACCCGTAACACTTTGGAGTTCGCCTCATGTTCGCTCTCTCGAATCTCAAGATCGGTGCCCGCCTGGGGCTGGGGTTTGCGCTGTTGCTGCTGCTGCAGCTCGTCATCACGGGCATCGGCCTGCACGAGATGGCGCACCTCTCGGAGCGCGTGGCCTTTGCGACCGAGGTCGGCGAGCGCAAGCTCGACGAGCTCAACAACGTGCAGTCCGCCATCGGCAAGCGCGCCATCGCGGCGCGCAACCTGGCCCTGGTGACGGCGCCGGCGGCGCAAAAGGGCGATATCGAACTCGTCGGCAGCTCGCAGCGCGAGATCGACAGCGGCCTGCAAAGCCTGGCAACCGTCATGGCCGACCCGGCCTCCGCGAGCGCCGAAGAGCGCCGGATGCTCGAGAAGCTGCGCGCGCTCGAGACGCAGTACCTGCCCATCGCCAAGAACGTGGTGGCGCTGGCCACCACGCAGCAGACCGACGCGGCCGTCAAGGTGCTGACGCAGGAGTGCATGCCGCTGCTCAACCAGGTGCTGGCGCACGTCTCGGCCTTTCAGGCGCTGCTGCGAAAAAGCGCCGACGAGAGCACGGCGTCGACGCAGGCGGCCTACCAGCGCGCCAAGTGGATGATCCTGTGGATCAGCTGCGCGTCGCTGGTCGGCGGGCTGCTGCTGGCGTTTCGCATGACGCGCTCCATCACCCGCCCGCTCGGGCAGGCGGTGACGGTGGCGCAGCAGGTGGCCTCGGGCGACCTGACGGCGCGCATCGAGGTGGCCGACACCTCGGAGTCAGGCATGCTGATGCGCGCGCTGCGCTCCATGAACGACGAGCTGGCCAAGGTGGTGGGCCAGGTGCGCGAGGGCACCGATTCGATCGCCACCGCGTCGAGCCAGATCGCCACGGGCAATCGCGACCTGTCGTCGCGCACCGAGGCGCAGGCCAGCTCGTTGGAGCAGACGGCGGCGTCGATGCAGGAGCTCACGTCCACCGTCAAGCAGAACGCCGACAACGCGCGGCTGGCCAACCAGCTGGCCGACTCGGCCTCGCAGGTGGCTTCGCGCGGCGGCGCGGTGGTCGACCAGGTGGTGGAGAAGATGGCGTCCATCAACGCCTCGTCGCGCAAGGTGGTCGAGATCATCGGCGTGATCGACGGCATTTCGTTCCAGACCAACATCCTCGCGCTGAACGCGGCGGTGGAGGCGGCGCGCGCGGGCGAGCAGGGGCGGGGCTTCGCGGTGGTGGCGTCGGAGGTGCGCAACCTGGCGCAGCGCTCGGCGGCGGCGGCCAAGGAAATCAAGACGCTGATCGGCGACTCGGTGGACGAGGTGGACGCGGGCAGCACGCTGGTCAACGAGGCCGGCAAGACCATGGAGGAAATCATGGGCAGCGTGCGCCGGGTGACGAACATCATGGCCGAGATCACCGCGGCCAGCCAGGAGCAGTCGGCCGGCATCGAGCAGGTCAACGACGCCATCAAGCAGATGGACCGCACCACGCAGCAGAACGCGGCGCTGGTGGAGCAGGCCTCAGCCGCCGCGCAGTCGATGAACGATCAGGCGGCGGGGCTGGTGCACGCGGTGCGCATGTTCAAGCTGGCCTGAACGGCGCAGGCCGGGGAAGGCGGGCGCTCAGTTCTTCTTGCGCCACTGCTCGCGCCAGAGCGTGTCGAGCTGGGGCGCCAGCGCGGCGGGCGGCGTGCCTACCAGCTTGTTCTTGCCGCTGCGCTGCACCAGGCCGTAGATGCGGCCGGAGCCCTGGTCGTACAGGGCGATGGCGTTGTTGTCGTAGCAGTCGTGCGGCTTGCAGAAGGCGTGCAGCAGGTAGCGCGTGCCCTCGACCGTCACCCATTGCGGCTCGGGCGCGGGGCCCTCGCGGCGCACCAGCCAGCGGTCGGTCTCGCGCGTGCCCAGCGCGGCGCGCCAGGCTTTCTGCATGGCGGGGCC
>NZ_MOWM01000062.1 GCF_016082275.1 Variovorax sp. E3 | reverse complement strand
CCCCCGGGAGGGGAGGGAGCGATGCCGGGGCCATCAGGTCTTTCAGCCACTGCATCATTTCTTCCCCCTCCCCGCAAAGTAAGTCAACACGCTCGCAGCCTTCCCCAGCACCCCGGGCACCGCCGGCATGCTCGCCATCTGCGGGTAGCTTTCTTCAGGCTCCCCGGGCTCCGCCGGCCGAATGCGCACGCGCACGTCGTACCACCCGGCCTGCCCGGTGATCGGGTCCGAATTGCTGATGGTTCCGCTGGCCGTGCCCTCGCAAGGCAGCTCCTCGCTGATCAGGTGGTTCAGCAGAAAGCCCTTGCGCGCCTCGTCCGCGCCCGGCGCGAGCTGCCACGCACCGTCGGCCTTGCCGATCGCGTTCCACGTCCACACGGTCCCGGGCTCCACCGCCTCGCTGTAGCGCAGCATGCAGCGCACCTGTCCCCACCGGCTCTCGACCCAGCACCAGCCGCCGTCGGCAATGCCCGCGGCCTGCGCGGTCACGGGGTTCACGTGCAAATAGTTGTGGCTGTGGATCTGCCGCAGCCACGCGTTCTGCGAGTCCCACGAGTGGTACATCGCCATCGGCCGCTGCGTCAGCGCGTTGAGCGGATAGGCCTCGAGGTCGGTCGCAGCCTCTTCCAGCGGCGGGTACCAGAACGGCAGCGGGTCGAAATACGTGTCGATGCGCTCGCGCAGCGCATCGGGCGGCTGCCGCCCCGGGCTCTTGCCTTGCGCCGCGAGGCGAAAGCTCTGCAGCGTGTCGGAGTACAGCGCCAGCTGCACCGGGTCGTTGCGCTGGCGCCAGCCCTTGTCTTTGGCGAAGTCGAGGTACTCCCGGTTCCAGTTGCGCATGTAGTGCATGGTCTCGGGCATGTGGTACTGGAACACGCAGTTGTTCTGCGCATAGGCTTCCCACTGCTTCGGGTTGGGCGCGCCGCGCAGGTGCTCGGTGCCGTCCTTGCCGCGCCAGCCCATGAGAAAACCGATGCCCGGCTGCGGCTCGAAGTTCACGACGAAGTCGGGGTAGCCGCTGTACTTGCGCCCGCCCTCGGGCGTGGTGAAGGCCGGGAACTTGAGCCGCGAGGCCAGCTCGATCAGCACCTCCTGAAAAGGCTTGCACTCCCCCGTCGGCGGCACCACCGGCAC
Source organism: Variovorax sp. E3 (assembly GCF_016082275.1). Lineage (GTDB taxonomy): Bacteria > Pseudomonadota > Gammaproteobacteria > Burkholderiales > Burkholderiaceae_C > Variovorax. The sequence continues at coordinate 37,718 of NZ_MOWM01000062.1, read as the reverse complement.
GCGCACCGAATCGACCGGCCCGTCGAACTCCGAGATCGGCCGGTCGAGCATGCCCATCACGTCGTGCCGCTCCAGGTACGTGGTGTCGGGCAGCACCAGGTCGGCAAAGGCCACGGTCTCGCTCTGGAAGGCGTCGCACACCACCAGGAACGGGATCATGTGCTCGCCCTTCTCGTCCTTGCGGTTGAGCATCTCGCGCACGCCCATGGTGTTCATGCTGGAGTTCCACGCCATGTTGGCCATGAAGATCAGCAGCGTGTCGATGCGGTAGGGGTCGCCCTTCGCCGCGTTGGTGATCACGTTGTGCATGAGCCCGTGCGCCGACAGCGGGTGCTCCCACGAGAACGCGTGGTCGATGCGGATCGGCGAACCGTCGGGGTTGATCGCCAGTTCGTCCGGGCTCGCCGGAAAACCCAGCGGCGCGGCATTGAGCGGCGTGTTGGGCTGGATCATTCCGGGGTCGTTGAAGGCGCGGTAGTTCGGCACGATGTGGCGCGGGTACGGTGCCTTGTGGCGAAAGCCGCCGGGCGCGTCGATGGTGCCCAGCACGCTCATCAGCACGGCCAGCGCGCGCACCGTCTGGAAACCGTTGGAGTGCGCCGCCAGCCCGCGCATCGCATGAAAGGCCACGGGGCGCGCCTGTGTGCTCGGGTGCTTCTTGCCCCACGCGTCGGTCCATGGAATCGGCAGCTCGAAGGCCTGCTTCAGCGCCGTCTCGCCCATCTCGCGCGCGAGCTTGCGGATGCGCGCCGCGTCGATGCCGGTGATGGCTTGCGCCCACTCGGGCGTGCAGCTGGCCACGCGCTCGCGCAGCAGCTGGAACGACGGCGCCACGCGCGTGCCGTCGGCCAATGTGTAGTGGCCTTCGAGCGCCGGGTCGCAGCCGTCGGCAATGCCTTCGGGATAAGCGTTCTTCACGCTGCCACTGGCCTTGTCCCACACCAGCTTGTTGTGCGGGTTGCGGCCGTCGCCGGGCGGGCCGCGCTGCGGGTCGGGGTCGAACGCGAACAGGCCCTGCCGCTCGCAGTCGTCGAGCACCACGAGCTGAGGCGCGTTGGTGAAGCGCTGGAGGAACGCATGGTCCACGAGCTCGTTGCCGATCAGCTCGTGCAGCAGCGCCATGAACAGCGCGCCGTCGGTGCCTGGCTTGATGGGAATCCACTCGTCCGCGATGGCCGAGTAGCCCGTGCGCACCGGGTTGATCGAAATGAAGCGCCCGCCCGCCCGCTTGAACTTGCTGATGGCGATCTTCATCGGGTTGCTGTGGTGGTCTTCGGCCGTGCCGATCATCACGAACAGCTTGGCGCGCTCCAGGTCGGGCCCGCCGAACTCCCAGAAGCTGCCGCCGATGGTGTAGATCATTCCCGCGGCCATGTTGACCGAGCAGAAGCCGCCGTGCGCCGCGTAGTTGGGCGTGCCGAACTGCCGGGCGAACAGGCCCGTGAGCGCCTGCATCTGGTCGCGCCCCGTGAACAGCGCGAACTTCTTCGGGTCGGTCGCGCGGATCTTGCCCAGCCGCTCGGTCAGCATGCCGTAGGCGCGCTCCCAGCTGATGGGCTCGAACTCGCCCGCGCCGCGCTCGCTGCCGGCCTTGCGCAGCAGCGGCTGCGTGATGCGCGCGGGCGACACCTGCTTCATGATCCCCGACGAGCCCTTGGCGCAGATCACGCCCTGGTTCAGCGGGTGGTCGGGGTTGCCGTCGATGTAGCGGACCTCGGGGCCCTTTTCGCCTTCGCGCAGATGCACGCGAATGCCGCAGCGGCAGGCGCACATGTAGCAGGTGGTGGTCTTCACGGTGGTGTCGGCCGTGGGCGTGGGCGCATGCAGCGGGTCATGCACGGGCTCGCGGGACAGGAAACTGAACACTGGCGGTCCTTTGTTTTCAAGCGTGGGCCGTGCGATGTTATGCACCCGCCATCAAGCGGAAAAGCAGAGAATATCGCTCACCATGACCGGAAAAACAGATCAGCTCCAGAGCCAGCGGCTGCGCCTGAACCTGCGCCAGCTCGAGGTGTTCGTGGCCACCGCGCGCGAGGGCAGCACCCGCGCGGCGGCCGACCGCGTGGCGCGCTCGCAGTCGGCCGCGAGCAGCGCGCTGGCCGACCTCGAATCGTCCGTCGCGCCCTGCTGTTCGACCGCATCGGCCGCCGCCTTGCGCTCAACGAGAACGGCCGCGCGCTGCTGCCCAAGGCGCAGGCGCTGCTCGACCAGGCCGCCGAGGTCGAGGCGCTGTTCAGCGGCGAGCATGCGGCGCCGCTGCGCGTGGCGGCCAGCTTCACCATCGGCGAATACCTGCTGCCCGAGAAGATGTCGCAGTGGACGCAGCAGCATCCGCAAAGCCAGGTGCACCTGCACATCGCGAACACGCACGACGTGATCGAGGCGGTCGCGGGCTTCGAGGTGGACGTGGGCTTCATCGAAGGCCCGCAGACCCACCCCGACCTCGTGGTGCGCGCCTGGCGCGACGACGAGCTGGTCATCGTCGCCGCGCCCGGCCACGCGCTGGCGGGCCGCGTCGCCACGCACAAGCAGCTGTCGCAGGCCACGTGGGTATTGCGCGAGCACGGCTCGGGCACGCGGCAAGTCACCGACGCGTGGCTGATCCAGAACCTCGAGCAGGTGCGCGTGGGCTTCGAGCTGGGCAGCACCGAGGCCATCAAGCGCGTGGTGGCTGCTGGCACGGGGGTGGCATGCCTGTCGCGCTACACGGTGGCGCAGGCGCTGGAAGACGGCCACCTCGTCGAGCTGCGCACACGGCTGCCGGCCGGCATGCGGCGGCTGGCGACGGTGATGCACCGCGACAAGCTGCTGGGCCGCGCCACGGCCGACTTCCTGCGGCATTGCGGCGCGATCGTGCCGCGCGCGGCGGAAGCGCGCTAGCGCTTCGCCTGTCGCGCCGGCGGCCTATGCCGGCCGCGACAGCAGGTGCACGTACTCGTAGTGCGCGGTGTTGATGGTCGACACGCGGTACTCCACCGGCTTGTCGCCGAAGGTCAGCGCGGTGCGCCGCACTTCCATCACCGGCGCCCCCGAGGCCACGCCCAGGATGCGCACCACGCCGCGGTCGGCCGTGATCGCCCTCGCCCGCTCGCGCGCCAGCGTCACCGTGATGCCGAACTCGGTCTGGTAGAGGTGGTAGATGGTGCTGGGCCGCTCGCGAAAGCGCTTCTCGGTCAGGCCCTTGAACAGCAGGGCCGGCAGCGTGAGCCGGTCGTGGATCACGGCGCGGCCCTGCAGCAGCAGGCGGTTGTCGATCTGGATCGCGGGTTCGCCGGTCTTCAGCCCCAGCGCCTGCGCGGGCTCCTCGTCCATGCGCACGCGCTCGAAGGCCACCAGTTCCACCTGCGGCGCCTGCCGCAGCCCGTCGCTGCGCTCCACGTGGAAGAACTGGAACATGAAGCGGTCGGCGTTGTGCACCGCAACGAAAGTGCCGCGCCCTTGTCGCCGCACGAGGATGTGCTCGGCCACGAGGTCGTCGGTCGCGTGGCGCAGCGTGCCGATCGACACGCCGAGCGCGCCGGCCAGCGCGCTCTCGCTCGGCAGCGCGCTGCCCGCCGCGCAGCGCCCGGATTCGATGGCGCGCAGCAGCGAACGCTTGACGAGCCGGTACAGCGGCGCGCCCGCCGCATCGGGCGGAATCGGCTCGAAGGCAGAGAGCGAAGACAACGGGGTCGATTGGCGCATGGGGCGATGTTGAGGCCGCTTGCCGATTCATTCAAGTCATTCAAATGACTTGTTTGACACTCGGAGAGGCCCGCTCGGACACTGCCCTCGCTGCAAATTTTCAGCGAGTCCAAACAGGAGACAACGATGATTCATTTCGTACTGCACGACGCGAAGGACACGGTCGCGGTCGTGGTGGTGGAAGGCGTGAAAGCCGGCATGTCGCTCAGCGGCTGGATCATGGACGAAGACCGGATGACCAGCGTCGACGCGCGCCAGGACATCCCGATCGGCCACAAGGTCGCGCTGCGCGACATGGCGCCCGGCGACACGGTGTGGAAGTACGGCATCGACATGGGCAAGGTGGTCGCGCCCATCAAGGCCGGCGAGCACGCCCACGTGCAGAACATCAAGACCAAGCGCTGGTAGGCGCGCCGCAGCGCAACGCCCCCAGGTCTTTCACCCACGAACCCGAAAGCACAGCATGTCCATCATTTCCAAAGACACCACCTTCCTCGGCTATCGCCGCGAAAACGGCCGCGTCGGCATTCGCAACCACGTCGTCATCCTGCCGCTGGACGACCTGTCCAACGCCGCCGCCGAAGCGGTGGCGCACAACATCAAGGGCGCGCTCGCCATTCCCCACCCCTACGGCCGCCTGCAGTTCGGCGCCGACCTCGACCTGCACTTTCGCACGCTGATCGGCGCGGGCTGCAACCCCAACGTGGCGGCGGTCGTGGTCATCGGCATCGAGGACAGCTGGACGCAGAAGGTGGTCGAGGGCATTGCCGCCACGGGCAAGCCGGTGGTGGGCTTCGGCATCGAGGGCCACGGCGACCACGACACCATCCTGCGCGCGAGCAAGGTGGCGCGCCAGTTCGTGCAGGCCGCCAGCGAGAAGCAGCGCGAGCCCTGCGCCATCCACGAGCTGTGGGTGTCCACCAAGTGCGGCGAGAGCGACACCACCTCGGGCTGCGGCTCCAACCCCACCGTGGGCAACGCCTTCGACAAGCTCTACGAGACCGGCAACACGCTGGTGTTCGGCGAAACCTCGGAGATCACGGGCGGCGAGCGCATCGTGGCCGACCGCTGCCGCACGCCGGAGGTGAAGGAGCGCTTCATGTTCATGTTCGACCGCTACCAGGCCATGATCAACCGCCACAAGACCAGCGACCTGTCGGACTCGCAGCCGACCAAGGGCAACATCGCGGGCGGCCTCACCACCATCGAGGAAAAGGCGCTGGGCAACATCCAGAAGATCGGCAAGAAGTGCCTGGTCGACGGCGTGCTCGACAAGGCCGAGGTGCGACCGGCTCGGGCCTGTGGTTCATGGATTCTTCGAGCGCGGCGGCCGAGATGGTCACGCTGTGCGCGGCCTCGGGCTATGCGGTGCACTTCTTTCCCACGGGCCAGGGCAATGTGATCGGCAACCCGATTCTTCCGGTCATCAAGATCTGCGCCAACCCGCGCACGGTGCGGCTCATGAGCGAGCACGTCGACGTCGACACCTCGGGCCTGCTGCAGCGCGAGATGACGCTCGACCAAGCCGGCGACCAGTTGCTCGAATGCATGCTGCGCACCGCCAACGGCCGGCTCACGGCGGCCGAGGCGCTGGGGCATCGCGAGTTCGTGATGACGCGCCTGTACGAATCGGCCTGAGCGCGCCATGAAGCGCATCGTCATTGCGGAATTCATGGACGAGGCCGCGGTCGCGCGGCTTCGCGCGCGGCACGACGTGCTGTACGACCCCCGGCTGGTGGACGACGGCGCGCGCCTGCACCGCGAGGCGCCGGGCGCCGACGCGCTCATCGTGCGCAACCGCACGCAGGTGCGCGGCGAGCTGCTCGACGCGCTCTCGCGCTGCCGCGCGGTCGGCCGGCTCGGCGTGGGGCTGGACAACATCGACGTGCCGGGCTGCGAGGCCCGCGGCATGCGCGTGATTCCGGCCACCGGCGCCAACGCGCTGAGCGTGGCGGAGTACGTGATCGCGAGCGCGATGCTGCTGCTGCGCGGCGCCTATGCGTCGACGGCCGAGGTGGCCGCGGGCCGCTGGCCGCGCAACGCGCTGTCGAACGGGCGCGAGCTGTCGGGCAAGACGCTCGGGCTGGTGGGCTTCGGCGCCATCGGCCAGCTGACCTCGCGGCTGGCCGGCGCGCTGGGCATGCACGCGGTGGCGTTCGACGCGGCCATGGGCGCGGGCCACCCCGCCTTTGCGCAGCACGGCGTGCGCTGCTGCGCCACGCTCGACGCGCTGCTTGCGCAGGCCGACGTGGTGAGCCTGCACCTGCCGCTGGTCGACACCACGCGCGGGCTCTTCGGCGCGGCGCGCATCGCCGCCATGAAGCCCGGCGCCGTGCTGGTCAACAGCGCGCGCGGCGGCATCGTCGACGAGGCGGCCGTGGCGCAGGCGCTGCGCGAGGGCCGGCTCGGCGCGCGGCGCTCGACGTGTTCGACAGCGAGCCGCTCGCGGCCGCGCCGCACTTCCAGGACTGCCCCAACCTGCTGCTCACGCCGCACATCGCGGGCGTGACGGTCGAGTCGAACGAGCGCGTGAGCGGCCTCGTCGCCGACAGGATCCTGGAGGCCTTGCACTGATGGCCACGCTGCAACTGCAACAGGCGCGCGACGCGGTCGCGCAGGCGCTGCGCACGGCGGGCGCCAACGCCGCGATGGCCGACGCCACGGCACGCGCGCTGGTGCTGGCCGAGGCACAGGGGCTGGGCTCGCACGGCCTGAGCCGCATCGGCCAGTACACCACCCACCTGCGCAACGGCCGCGTCAACGGCAACGCCGTGCCCACGCTGCGCCACGCCAAGGGCGGCGCGGCATTGATCGATGCGCACGAAGGGCTGGCCTTCGCGGCCTGCGAGATGGCGGTCGCCGAGGCGATCACGCGGGCGCGCGACTTCGGCATCAGCATCGCGGGCGTGGCCAACAGCCACCACTGCGGCGTGGTGGTCGACCACCTGCGCGCGGCGGCGGCGGCCGGCATGGTCGGGCTCGGCTTCGCCAACTCGCCGGCCGCGATGCCGGCGGCGGGCGCCGCCACCCGATCTTCGGCACCAACCCGGTGGCGGCCGTGTTCCCCCGGCGCGACGCCGCGCCGCTGATGATCGACCTGAGCCTTTCCGAAGCGGCGCGCGGCAAGGTCATGGTCGCGGCGAAACAGGGCAAGCCCATTCCCGTGGGCTGGGCGCTCGACAAGGAGGGCCGCCCCACCACCGACGCGCAGGCCGCGCTCGAGGGCTCGATGCTGCCGGTCGGCGCCGCCAGCAGCCCCAAGGGCGCGATGCTCGCGCTGGTGGTGGAGCTGTTGGTGACGGCGCTGGTCGGCGCGCAGTTCGGCTTCGAGGCCTCGAGCTTCTTCGAGGACGCGGGCAACCGGCCGCGCATCGGCCAGGCCTTCATCGTCATCGACCCCGGCGCCCTGACCGGCTCGGCGAGCTACCTCGACCGCATCGAGGTGCTGGTGACGGAAATGCTGCGCGACGACGGCGTGCGCCTGCCCGGCGCGCGGCGCGAACGCCTGCGGCTGGACGCGGAGCAGAAAGGAATCGACGTACCCGACGCGCTGCTGACCTGAACCCGGCCGCGCTGATTTCCCCACAACAAAAGGAGACAAGACGATGAGAAGCATGCAACGACGCGAGCTGCTGCGGCACGCGGCAACGGTGAGTGCCATGGGGGCGATGGGCGGGCTGGCACCCGCCATGGGCTGGGCGCAGGCGGCCGACTACCCCCGGCCCGACGCGACCCTGCGCTACGTGGTGCCCTTTCCGGCGGGTGGCCTCACCGACGTGATGGCGCGGCAGATCGGCCAGCAGCTCGGCGAGCGCTGGAAGGTCAGCGTGCTGGTGGACAACCGCCCCGGCGGCAACGGCCAGATCGGCGCCGACCTCGTGGCCAAGGCGCCGCCCGACGGCAACACGCTGCTGGCGATCACGCTCACGCACGCGGCCAACGTGACGCTGTTTCCGAAGTCGCCCTTCAACTTTCAGAAGGACCTGCGCCCGGTGGCGCTGATGGCCGGCAGCCCGATGCTGATCGTGGTGCCCGCCGCCAGCCCCATCCGCGACCTGAAGGACCTGATGGCGCAGTCGAAGACGCGCAAGCTCAACGCCGGCTCCAGCGGCAGCGGCACGCCGCCGCACCTGACGCTGGCGCTCTTCAACGAGCTGAACAAGTCAGCCATCCAGCACGTGCCCTACAAGGGCGGTGCGCCCTGCATGACCGACCTCATCGGCGGACAACTGGACGTGGTGTTCTCGAACATCCCCGAATCGATCCCGCATGTGAAGGGCGGCAAGCTGCGCGCGCTCGCCATCGCGAGCAAGGTGCGCTACCCCTTGCTGCCCGACGTGCCGACCACGGCCGAAGCCGGCATGCCCACGCTGCAGGTCGAGAACTGGACGGGGATGATGGCGCCCGCCGGCATGCCCGACGCCGCGGTGCAGAAGCTTGGCGCGGAGGTGGTGAAGATCCTCGCGCAGCCCGGCCTGGACGAGCGCATGCGCCAGCAGGGCTTCGTGATCGATGCGCGCGGGCCGGAGCGCTTTGCGCCTTTTCTCACCGAGGCGATCGCGCGCTGGGCGCACGTCATCAAGGCAGCGGACATCCAGCCGGGCTAGCCGCGCGGGGGAAAAACCCGGCATGCGGCGCCCGCGCCGGCCGGGCTTCGGTGGCCTCAGGCGCCGCCCACGGAAAACCGCTCGTCGCGCCACTTGAAGGCCGCCTTGAGCCCCTTGTCCTGGGCGATGCCGAAGAATTCCCGCTTCTCTTCCGAGTCCAGAAGATGGATCAGCGCGAACATCTCGGCCCCGTAGTCAATGGTCGACTGGAAGCCGCGCATCTCGTAGCTGCGGTTGATCGTCTGCTTGTTCATCTGCATGGCGTCGGGGGCGATCATCGAGAACCTCAGCGCCAGCTTGCGCGCCTCGTCCATCAACGCCCCTGCGGGCACGACGCGGGTCGCCAGGCCCGCCTCGCAGGCCTCGCGCGCGCCGATGCGATCGCCGGTGAGCATCAACTCCTTGGTCTTCTTCATCCCCACGACCCAGGGCATGATCATCAACGGGGGCGCCGACTGGAACTGGATCTCGGGCTCGCCGAACTGCGCATCGTCGGCCGCGAGCGTGAAGTCGCACGCCATCGACAGCTCGCAGCCGCCGCCCAGGCAAAAGCCGTTGACCGCCGCGATCACTGGCAGGCGCGAGCGCCAGATCTTCAGGAAGGTCTCGTTGCCCAGGCGGGCATGCTCGCGCCAGTCCTGCACCGTCGTGAACGGCTTCTCGCGCGGGCTGAGATCGAACCCGGAACTGAAGGCGCGCCCGGCGCCGGTGACGATGAGCGCACGGATCGCCGGGTTCCGTTCGAGAGCGTCGAGCGCGTGCTGCATCTCGAGCAGGATTTCATCGCCCAGCGCGTTCATCTTTTCCGGCAAGGCCAGCGTGATCGTCGCGACCCAGCGGTCGATGTCCAGGCGAATGCAGCGATAGCCGTTGCTGTCTTCGGAAGTCGGGTGGTTGGTCATGGTGCAGGTTTCCTCAAGGTTGACGCGGAAGAATCAGTGCGTCGAGCGCACAGGCGCCGTGCCCCTGGCGGAGCACGGCAACGGGGTTGAGTTCGATGGTGTCGACGACGTCGGCATAGGCGTGCGCGATCTCGCTCACGCGCACCACCACGGCCTCCAGGGCCTGCCGGTCAGCGGCGGCGCTGCCGCGGTAGCCGTCCAGCAATTTGCTCGCGCGCGTGCTGCCGACCAGTTGCCGTGCCCGCGCGGCGTCCACGGGTGCCAACGCGAAGACACCGTCGTTCAGCAACTCGACCAGCACGCCGCCGGCGCCGACGACGATGCCGGTTCCAAAGGGGGGGTGCTGCGCCGACCCGATGATCATCTCGACGCCGCCGGTCACCATCTCCTGCACGACGACACCGTGCAGCGCAGCGTCGGGCCGGTGCCTCGCGACGCTTTCGAGAATGCGGTCGAACGCCTGCGCGACCGCCGCCGCGCTGTGAAGCGAAAGCGCCACGCCGCCTACGTCGCTCTTGTGTGCAATGTCGGGCGAGTCCACCTTGAGGACCACCGGGAAGCCGATCTCCTCGGCCGCGCGAACGGCGGCTTGCGCGGTCGCGGCCGGTGTCTCTCGCGTGATGCGCACGCCATGGTCCTGCAGGAATCGCTTGGCCTCGTTCTCCGACAGGGCCGCCCCGCTGGCCAGGCGCTCGTGCCATGCGGGGAGCACTTGCACGCCGCTGACCCGCGCGCTCGGGGTCGGCGTCCAGCGGTGCCACGCCAGGTAGGCGCGAATGGCGATCAGCGCGGGGCGCGCGCCCTGCAGCACCGGAACCTGCGAGTCGCGCAGCGGTTCGATCGTCACGGCATGCAGCGGGCCTGCCACGTTGCTGTAGAAGACAACGGGCTTGTCGGTGGTGCGGTCCACCTTCGCCGCCGCCTGGGCCAGCCGGCGGTAGCCGCCGGCTGCGCCGTCGCTCAGCCCTGCGGGGCAGTCCTGCGAGATCGCGACCAGCCCCACCGCCGGATCGCGCAGCAGCGCATGCACCGCGCATTCGTAGACCTGCGCGTCCGCCAGCGCGGCGCTCGTGGCGTCCAGGGGATTGGCGGGCGTGGCGAAATCCGGCAGCACGGCCGTCAGTTCCCGCGTCGTGGCTTCACCCAACGCTGGCAGCCGCAACCCGAGTTCCTGCCCCAGGTCGCAGGTCAACGCGACTTCGCCGCCGCTGATGTTGATGACGGCCAGGCCGTCGCCCGCCGGCGGCTTGCGCACGGTGTTGAACAGCACGCAGGCTTCGATCAACTCGTCGAGGTCGTCGACCACGACGATGCCGGCCTGCGCAAAGAACTCGCTCGCTGCCGCATGCGAACTCGCCAGCGAACCGGTATGCGCCGCCGATGCCGCCGCGCCCAAGGCCGTGCGGCCGACCTTCAGGGCGATCACGGGCTTGCCGGCCGCGCGCATGCGTGCGGCCGCGGCGGCCAACCGGTCCGGCCGCGGACGGTCTCCAGGAACAGGCAGGCCAGCCGCGTGTTCTCGTCGTCGGCGAAGTGGTCCAGGTAGTCGTCCACGTCGAGGGCCACGCTGTTGCCCATGGAGACCACGTGGCTCAGCCCGAAGCGCCCGGTCCCGCTGGGCGCGATGCAGGCCGAGCCGGAGTGCGCGGCGATCGCCACGCCTCCGCGAGGGGGATCGGCCGGCAGCGGCGCGCTGTAGAGCGCAAAGCGCCGATGCAGGTTGCGCACGCCGAGCACGTTCGGTCCGCAGACCTTCATGCCGCTGTCGAGGCAGAAGTCGGACAGCGAACGCTGCAGGCGCGCGCCCTGCTCGCCGATCTCGGAGAAACCGCTGGCGAACACCACCGCGGCCCGGGTGCCGCGCGCCGCGGCCTGCTCCAGGATGGGCAGCACCTTGTCTGCGGCCAGCGCCACGGCGATGCACTCCGGCACCTCCGGCAGCGCGTCCAGGCCGGGATGACAGGCGATGCCCGCGATCCGCGATTCGCTCGGATGAACGGGATAGACGCGGCCCTCGTACCCGCCGCGCACAAGGTTGTCCAGCACTCGCTGGCCGAGGGCGCCGGGGCGCGACGAAGCGCCGACGATGGCGACGCAAGAGGGGCTCAACAATGCATTCAGGTTCATGGCGTGCTCCCTTCAGGCGTTCACGTTCACGACAGTCCGCCCGCGGACCTGGCCCGCCAGCAGCAAGGGTGCGACGGCGATCGCCTCCGCCAGCCCGATCTCGCTGGACATCTGCGCCAGCAGATCGCGGTCCATCTCCGCGGCCAGGCATTCCCAGGCGTGCTTGCGCACGGCAAGCGGCGCCATGACCGAGTCCACCCCCGCCAGCGTGACCCCGCGCAGGATGAAAGGCGCAACGGTCACCGGCAGGTCCATCCCCTGCGCCAGGCCACAGGCAGCGACGACACCGCCGTAGCGCGTCGATGCACAGGCGTTGGCCAGCGTGTGGCTGCCGACGGAATCGACCACGGCGGCCCAGCGTTCACGCATCAGCGGCTTGCCCGGCGCCGACAACTCCTGGCGATCGATGACGCTCGACGCACCCAGGCGCCGGAGGTAAGGCGCCTCCGAGGGACGGCCCGTGCTCGCGACAACGGTAAAACCGCGCCGCGCCAGCAGGGCGATGGCAATGCCGCCGACGCCGCCGGCCGCGCCGGTGACGAGCACCTCGCCATCCGAAGGCCGCACTCCGTGCCGTTCGAGTTGCAGCACGCACAGCATCGCGGTGTACCCGGCCGTGCCCAGGCCCATGGCTGCGCGGCTGTCCAGCCCATCGGGCAACGCCACGAGCCACTCGGCCTTCACGCTCGCGCACTGCGCGAGGCAGCCCCAGTGGCGCTCGCCGGCCCCCCAGCCGTTCAGCAGCACGCGGTCGCCTTCGCGAACCAGCGGGCTCGTGCTGCGTTCGACCACGCCGACGCGTCGATGCCCGGCACCATCGGCCATTGCCGTACCACGGGTTCGCCGCGCGCGATGGCCAGTGCGTCCTTGTAGTTGAGTGACGAATACGCCACCCGGAGCCGGACTTCCGATTCCGGAAAGTCCGCGTCGGACAGCTCGCGCACGACGGCGCCGATTCGGTCGTTGTGCTTGCTCAGCAGGATGGCCCTTGGCACGGTGATCTCCTTCGTTCATCCGCGGGACATCCGCGGCACAGGGGAAATCTAGAAGCCGGAGTCGTCCGCGACAAGCACCGATTTGTCGCCCCTGCGTTCTCGCTGCGAGAACGCAAGAAAGCGCGGGCTAGCCCGATGCGGCGGCGGACTCGAGCACGCTGGCGATGCTCCCCACCATGGCGGCGCTGGCGGCCGACAGCACGCGGCCGCGTCGGGTGCAGCACGCCAGGAGCTGCGGCGAGATGCTGCTGTCGCGCAGCGGAAGGTAGACCACGCCCGAAGCCTTGGGGTTCGACGCAAAGACCTGCTGTGTCAGGATCGCGATGCCCACGCCCGCCTCGGCTGCCGAGCGCATCACCTCGTAGGAGTTGGTGGTGAGTGCGACGCGCGGCGCCAGGCCGGCCTGCGAGAACATCTTGTCCAGCGTGGCGCGCAGCGCCAGCGACTCGTCGGGCATGACCAGTTCGTACTGCGCGCAATCGCGCAGGCGCAGCGCGCGACGCGCGGCCAGGGGGTGGTTTCGCCGCGCCATCACGCAGGCCCCGACATCGCGCCGCGCGGCCAGCGTCAACCCCTCGTGAGGCGACGGATTGAAGGCCAGCGCAAAGTCCACTTCGTCGGCCAGCACCATCTCGGCCAGGCGCGGCGAGTTGGCGGCCACAACGTGGTACTGGATGCCGGGATAGTTGCGCCGGAACTGCGTCAGCACGCCGGGCAGCATCTCGCGCCAGATGCCTTCGTTGACCCCGAAGTTCACGGTGCCCCGCTCGAGCCCGAGCAGGGAGTCGATCTCGGTACCTGCCGCACCCAGTTCGGCCATGGCCCGCTTGAGGCGGTACAGGAGGATTTCTCCCGCCGCCGTGAGCTTGAGCCCTTCGCGCCCGCGGCCGCGCTCGAAGAGCGGCGACCCCATTTCCTCCTCGAGGTATTTGACGTGCCGGTTGATGGCCGAGGCGGCGATGTGGACTTGCGTCGAGGCCTTGCGGAAAGACCCGGCCTTGGCAACCTCGAAGAAGTACCGCAGCGAGAGCGGATGCTTGAGCGGAACGAAGGATTCGCGTGACATGAGGTACCTCGGATCGAATGAACAACCGCGGCGCCGGGCCGCGTGCGGTGGTGCCGCGAACCGCGGACACCGATCGGGATCATGACGCTTTCGCCGTTTTTCGTGTTCTCGTTTCGAGAACGCAAATATGCGGAATCGATGATTGCCGAGACACAGGGAGGCGCCTAGATTCCACGACGAACGAACGACTTGCATCGATCTGCAAACCGGCCTGAAATGACTTCAAAGGAGCATCCAGTGGTTACGGAAATTTCCCCGCTTCGTCGCCGGCATGTGACAGCTGCCCTGGCCCTGATCCCCCTGATGCCCTTGATGGCCGTCGCGCAGAAAAGCGGCTGGCCCGACAAGCCGCTGCGGCTCGTCGTCGGCTGGCCGCCCGGTGGCAGCGCCGACGTGGTGGCCCGCTTGCTGGCCGAACAACTGGGCCGGCGGATCGGCCAGCCCGTCATCGTCGAGAACCGCCCGGGCGCGAGCGGCAGGATCGGCGCGCAACAGGTGGCTCGGGCCGACCCCGACGGCTACACCCTGCTGTTCGGCGCGCCCTCGGAACTCACCATCGCCGCGGCCACGGTACTGTCGTTGCCCTATGACCCCTTCAAAGACTTGCAACCGGTCACGCAAGTGGTGTCCGGGGCCTTCATGCTGGTGGTGGACCCGCGCCTCGGGGTGGGCACGCTGGGCGAACTCGTGAGCTACGCGAAATCGCATCCGGACAAGCTCAACTACGCGTCCTACGGCAACAACACGACCAACCACATCTACGGCGCGCAGTTCTGCGCGGCCACGGGCATCCAGGCGACCCACGTTCCCTACAAGGGCGGCGCGCCGGCCTGGAACGACCTGATGGCCGGGCAGATCCAGTTCATGTTCGACAACGCAGCCGTGCTGATGCCGCTGGTGCGTGCCGGCAAGTTGAAGGCGCTTGCGGTGCTTTCCGCCGAGCGCATTCGCCTCTCGCCCGGCACGCCGACCATGGCGGAGGCGGGCTATCCCGACATCGGCATGAAGTCGTGGCTCGGGCTGCTCGCGCCGGCCAGAACGCCGGCATCCATCGTCAAGTCGCTGCACGACGACGTGGCCGCGGCGTTGTCGGCGCCGGACTTTGCGCGCCAGCTGGAAGAACGCGGCATGCCCGCGTACGGCAGCACGCCCGCCGAGTTCGCCCAGGTGCTGCGCTCGGAGACGGCGACGCTGAAGGTGCTGGTGCAGAAACTGGGGCTCAAGCTCGAATGAGACACCTCGCGCACACACGCACAGGTACGCGGGCAGATATGCGGACAGATACACGAGCGGGTATCCGATGAACGGCGCCGAGGCGCTGCTGCGCACCTTGTGTGCGGCTGGCATCGACACGTGCTTCTCCAACCCCGGCACCAGCGAGATGCATTTCGTCGCGGCCATGGACCGCGTCCCCGGCATGCGCGGCATTCCGGCGCTCGCCGAAGGTGTGGCGACGGGTGCGGCGGACGGCTACGCGCGAATGATGCGCCGGCCGGCGGCAACGCTGCTGCATTGCGGACCTGGCCTGGCCAACGGCATCGCCAACCTGCACAACGCCCGCCGCGCGCGGTCGCCGATCGTGAACCTGATCGGCGACCTGTCGCACGGCCACCGGCCCGCCGATCCACCGCTGGCCGCGGACACGGAGAGCCTGGCGCGCACCGTCTCGTCCTGGACGCGCACGGTGCTCGACGCGCATGCGGTGGCCGGGGACGGCGCGGCGGCGGTGGCTGCGGCCATGGCACCCGGCGGCGGCATCGCCAGCCTGATTCTTCCATCGGATGTGTGCTGGAGCGAGGGGGCGCAGTGCGCTGCACCGCGCGTCGCGGCGGCCGCATGCCCCGCCGATGCTTCTGCGCTGGAGCAAGGTGCCGCCTGGGCGCGCCTGGGGCCGGAGACGGCGATGCTGCTGGGCGGCGACGCGCTGTTCGGGCCGGGCCTGGCGCTCGCGGGAGCCATCGCCCGGCGCACGGGCGTTCGCCTGATGGCGCAGAGCGCCCTTGCGCGCATCGAGCGCGGACGCGGCCGGCCGGCGATCGAGCGGATTCCGTATGCCCCCGTGGCGGCGATCCAGGCGCTGGCCAACGTCAAGAGGCTTCTGCTCGTGGGTGCGTGTCGCCCGGTGTTTTCGTTCGCGGGGCCCGACGGCCGGTCCAGGCCCGAACCGCTGGACGTGCAGGTCGCCGTGCTCGCGCACGCCGAGGAAGACATTCCCGGCGCCTGGCAGGTCTGGCGGCCATGCTCGACTGCGTGCCATTTACTCCCGGCGACACCGCGCAGCCGAACGATCCGGCCCACGGCCCCGTGAATGCGCAGGCCTTCGCGCAGTCGCTGGCCGCGCTGCTGCCCGAAGGCGCCATCGTCGTCGACGAGAGTGTGAGTTTCGGACGGGACATCTTCCCCCGCATGCACAGCGCCGCCCCTCACGACTGGATGCAACTGACCGGCGGCGCCATCGGCTCGGGCATGCCCATGGCGACCGGTGCCGCCGTGGCCGCGCCGGGCCGCCGGGTGGTGAACCTCCAGGCCGACGGCTCCGCGCTCTATACCGTCCAGTCGCTGTGGACGCAGGCCCGTGAAAGCCTCGATGTCACGACGGTCATCCTGTCGAACAGGCGCTACGCGATCCTGTTCGACGAGATGGCCCGCGTGGGTGCCACGGCGACGCAAACCGCGCAGGACATGCTGAGTCTCGACCGGCCGGCCATCGACTGGGTGCGCATGGCGAACGCCTTCGGTGTCGATGCCGAGCGCGCGGACACCATGGACGCGTTCAACGCGGCATTCGGGCGGTCGCTTCGATCGAACGGGCCCCGGCTCATCGAGCTCGTTCTGTGAGCAAGGCTAGGCGAGCACGCGCGCCGTGTGCCGCGCAATCACCGACTCTTCATCGGTGCGCAGCACCCACGCACTGACGGGGCTGTCGGCCGTGGTGAGGCGCGCGGCGCCTTCGCGGTTGGCGGCCGTGTCGGCGCGCACGCCCAGCCATTCGCAATCGGCCAGGATGCGTTCGCGCAGCGCGACCGAGTTCTCGCCGATGCCGCCCGTGAAGACGATGGCGTCGACACCGCGCAGCGCGGCCGCCAGGCTGCCCATGTGCTGCACCACCTGCTCGACGAAATGCCCGATGCTTGCGCCGCCGCAGGCTCGGCCGAGGCCTCCAGCGCGCGCATGTCGCTGGACACGCCCGAGATGCCGAGCAGGCCCGACTCGCGGAACAGCAGCTTCTCGACCGCGTCGGCCGACATGCCGCGCGAGCGCATCAGGTACAGCACCACGGCCGCGTCGATGTGGCCGCAGCGCGTGCCCATGGTGAGCCCGTCGAGCGGAGAGAACGTCATGGTGGTCGCGACCGAGCGGCCATGCCGCATGCCGCACATCGACGCGCCGTTGCCCAGGTGCGCGACGATCACGCGCCGCTGCGCAAGCTCCGGCGCGATGCCGCCGAACTGCGCAACGATCGATTCATAGGAAAGTCCGTGAAAGCCATAGCGCCGCACACCCGCATCGTGCAGTTCACGCGGCAATGCAAAGCGGCGGTTGACCTCGGGCTGCACCGCATGAAAGGCCGTGTCGAAGCAGGCCACCTGCGGCACGCCCTCGAAGGCGGCCATGGCGGCGCGCACGCCGGCCAGGTTGTGCGGCTGGTGCAGCGGCGCCAGCGGCTCGAGCCTGGCGAGCGCGTCGAGCAGGGCCGCGTCGATGCGCACCGGCGCCACGAAGTCCGTGCCGCCGTGCACGATGCGGTGCCCTACCGCCGCGATGCGGCTGCCTTCGCCCTGCTGCGCATGCCATTCGAGCAGCGCGGCCAGCGCGCCCTGATGCGAGGCGTGCGAGGCGTGCGAACCGTCGAGCGCTTCGTCCAGCAGCGTCTTGCCTTGCGCGTCGCGCACCCGCAGCCGCGCCTTCAGGCCCGCGCCCAGCCCGTCGGCCTGGCCCGACCAGCGCGCCGACGGCAACGCGTCGTCGGCGCCGCCCGGGTGTGCCGCATCGAACAATGCGACCTTGATGGACGACGAGCCCGCGTTGAGCGTCAGCAGCGAATCGGTCATGTGGGGTTCAGACGTAGTCCTTGTACTTGTCCAGGAATCGTACCGGCTTGGCCAGCGCGTCGCGGCGGAACGGGTCGCCCAGCTCGCGCGTGCACATGATCTCGATGACGCAGGTCTTGCCTTCGTTCATCTGCATGTCGATGGCTTTCTTGAGCGCCGGGCCCACGTCCTCGAGCTTGTCGACCACGATGCCTTCGGCGCCCATGGCCTTGGCAATGCCCGCGAAGCTTTCGCTCTCGAGTTCGCCGGCCACGAAGCGGCGGTTGTAGAAGTCGACCTGGTTCTTCTTCTCCGCGCCCCACTGGCGGTTGTGGAAGACCACGGCCGTCACCGGAATGTCGTGGCGCACGGCCGTCATGATTTCGACCATGCTCATGCCCCAGGCGCCGTCGCCGGCGTAGGCCACGGCCGGGCGGTCGGGCGCGGCGCACTTGGCGCCGATCATGGTCGGCAGCGAGTAGCCGCAGTTGCCGAAGCTCATGGGCGCGAAGAAGCTGCGCGGCTCCTCGAAGCGCAGGTAGCTGTTGGCAATGGCGTTGATGTTGCCGATGTCGGTGGAGACCATCACGCGCGGCGGCATGGCCTTCTCGAGTTCGCGCAGCACCTGGCGCGGGTGCAGGTAGCTGCCGCCGGTGGGTGTCTTCTCGCCCTTGGCTTCCTCGATGGCGTCCAGGCTGAACTGGTCGCGCTCGTGGGTCCACTCGTCGAGCTCTTTCTCCCACGCGGCCTTCTCGGACTTGATCTTGGCGGCGCGCTCGGCCTTGGTGGCGTCGCAGGCCAGCGTCTTGCCCTGCAGGCGCTTGAGCAGTTCCTTGGCCGTGGCCTTGGCGTCGCCATGGATGCCCACGGTGATCTTCTTCACGAGGCCCAGGTTGGTGTGGTCGGCCTCGACCTGGATGATCTTCGCGTCCTTCGGCCAGTAGTCCATGCCGTGCTGCGGCAGCGTGCCGAACGGGCCCATGCGCGAGCCGAGCGCCAGCACCACGTCGGCCTGTGCGATGAGCTTCATCGCGGCCTTGGAGCCTGGTAGCCCAGCGGGCCGGCCCACAGCGGATGGCTCGCGGGGAACGAGTCGTTGCGCAGGTAGCCGTTGGCCACCGGCGCGCCCAGGCGCTCGGCCAGGGCCTGGCACTCGGCCACCGCGTCGCCCATGACCACGCCGCCGCCCGACAGAATCACCGGGAACTTGGCCGAAGCCAGCAGTTCGACCGCCGCGTTCAGGCTGTTCTCGCCGCCCGCGCCGCGCTCCACGCGCATGGGCTTGGGGATCTCGGTGGTGATCTCGCCGTAGAAGTAGTCGCGCGGAATGTTCAGTTGCGTCGGGCCCATCTCGGAGATGGCGCGGTCGAAGCAGCGCGCCGTGTACTCGGCCATGCGCTTGGGGTTGTTCACGTGGCCCTGGTACTTGGTGAACTCCTGGAACATCGGCAGCTGGTTGGCCTCCTGGAAGCCGCCCAGGCCCATGCCCATGGTGCCGGTCTCGGGCGTGATCATCACGACCGGGCTGTGCGCCCAGTAGGCGGCCGCGATGGCCGTCACGCAGTTGCTGATGCCCGGGCCGTTCTGCCCGATGACCAGGCCGTGGCGGCCCGACACGCGCGCATAGCCGTCGGCCATGTGGGCACCGCCCTGCTCGTGCACCACCGGAATCAGCCGGATGCCGGCGGGCGCGAAGATGTCCATCGCGTCCATGAAGGCCGAGCCCATGATGCCGAAGATGTCGGTCACGCCGTTGGCGACCATGGTCTCGACGAAGGCCTCGGACGGCGTCATCTTCTGCACGCCGGTGACGGCTTCGCGGGTGGGTGCGGCGGGTTGCTTCTGGCTCATGGAAGGCGTCTCCTGAAAGGATGAAGGGCGGTGGCTTGCGCTCTAAAAGTCGGAACAACTTGTTCCGGAAATCATTTCGGCGGAATATAGGACGGCATCGGCGCGGCGTCAAACAATTTACAAAAAACGGAACGTATTGTCTTGTTTTTTGTAAAAAGACTATCATCCGGCCCCATGAAGATCGTCAAAGGGCACATCCCCGACGCGCCGCCGCAGGAGCCACGGGCGCCAGCGCGGACTCGCCCACCCTGCGCCTGTTCGCGCTGCTCGAGGTCATGGCCGCGAAAGACCAGCGCTATTCGCTGCAAGGGCTGGTCGAGGAAACCGGCCTGCCCAAGCCCACGCTGCACCGCATGCTGCAGCAGCTCGAAGGCGCGGGCCTGCTGCAGCGCGAAGGCGACGGCCGGCACTACGGCATCGGCACGCGGCTGCGGCGCCTGGCCGAGAACCTGCTGCTCAACGACAGCCTGCACGGCGCGCGCCACACGGTGCTGCGCCAGCTGGTCGAGGAGATCGGCGAGAGCTGCAACCTCACGGCGCTGTCGGGCAGCGAGGTGGTGTACCTCGACCGCGTGGAGACCGCCGCGCCGCTGCGCTTCTACCTGCACTCGGGCTCGCGCGTGCCGGTGCACTGCTCGGCCAGCGGCAAGATCTTTCTCTCGCAGATGAGCGCGGCGCAGCGCCGCCGCCTGTTGTCGAACGCGCCGCTGGAGGCCTACACGGCCCGCACGCTCACCGAGCGACGTGCTCGAAAAAGAAGTGCAGCGCGTGCGCAAGGACGGCTACGCCATCGACCACGAAGAGTTCTTGCCGGGCCTGCTGTGCATCGCCACGCTGGTGCCTTCGAACGACGACGCGCCCTCCAACCTGTGCATTGCCGTGCAGGCGCCCGTGATGCGGCTCGACGCCGCCAAGGCGAAGGCGCTGCTGCCCGCGCTGCAACGCGCCGCGCAGGCGCTGAGCCGCATCGACGCCGCCGCGGCCTCCGACCGCGCGCAAGCCTGACCCCTTCTCCTTCTTTCAGGAAAGCCCACCGTGACCGACACCGCCGACCTTCGCCCCGACCGGATGCTCAGCGTGCGCGAGGTGTTCGGCATCGACACCGACCTGCGCGTGCCCGCCTTCACCGAACGCGACGACCATGTGCCCGAGGTCGATGCGGTGTACCGCTTCAACCCCGACGTCACGCTCGCCATCCTCGCGGGCTTCACGCGCGACCGGCGCGTGATGGTGCAGGGGCTGCACGGCACCGGCAAGTCGACGCACATCGAGCAGGTGGCGGCGCGGCTGAACTGGCCCTGCGTGCGCCTGAACCTGGACGGCCACATCAGCCGGCTCGACCTCGTGGGCAAGGACGCGGTGGTGCTGCGCGACGGCAAGCAGGTCACCGAGTTCCAGGAAGGCATCGTGCCCTGGGCGCTGCAACGCCCCGTGGCGCTGATCTTCGACGAGTACGACGCAGGCCGGCCCGACGTGATGTTCGTGATCCAGCGCATCCTGGAGCGCGACGGCAAGTTCACGCTGATGGACCAGAACAAGGTGCTGCGGCCGCACCCGTTCTTCCGCCTGTTCGCCACCGCCAACACCGTGGGCCTGGGCAACCTCAACGGGCTGTACCACGGCGCGCAGCGGCTCAACCATGCGCAGATCGACCGCTGGAACATCGTCGCTTCGCTCAACTACCTGCCGGCCGCGGAAGAGATCGCGATCGTGCAGGCGCGCGTGCCGTCGCTGGCCGACGAGGCCGGCACGAAGCTGGTCGCGTCGATGGTGGCCGTGGCCGACCTCACGCGCAAGGGCTTCGCCGCCGGCGACCTGTCGACGCTGATGTCGCCGCGCACCGTCATCACCTGGGCCGAGAACGTCGAGATCTTCAAGGACCCGGCACTGGCGTTTCGCCTGTCCTTCGTCAACAAGTGCGACGACGCCGAACGCCCGCTGGTGGCAGAGTACTTCCAGCGCTGCTTCGACCGCGAGCTCGAAGAGTCGCACCAGCGCACGTCGCCGGGCCCGCGCGAATGACCGACGCGCCTGCCACCGCCAGCGCCATGCAGCGCAAGGTGCGGCAGGAGGAGCAGGTGGCCGAGCTGTGCGCGGGCGTGGTGCGCGCCTTCAGCGGCGAGCGCGACCTGCACTTTCGCGGGCGCCGGCTGCATCGCGGCCGCGTCGCGCTGCCGTGGTTCGCGCCGCACCTGCATCCCTCGCCCGACACCGATGACTTCGCGTCGTTCCGCGGCGTGGCCGACGGGCTGGCGCTGCGGCTCACCGCATCGGATGCGGCGCTGCATGAAAGCCTTCGGCCGCAGGAGCCCGTCGAACGCATGCTGTTCGAAATGCTCGAGCAGTTCCGCGCCGAGGCCATGGCGCCCGAAACGATGGTGGGCATGCGCCGCAACCTGCGGCACCGGCATGAACAGTGGTCGCTCGCCTTCCACCACTCCGGCCTGACCGACACCGCGCGCGGCCTGCTGCTCTATGCCGTGGCGCAGATCTGCCGCGCCCGCGTGAGCGGCCAGCAGGTGGTGGAAGAAACCGAAGACATGCTCGAGGCCACGCGCTTCGCGCTCGCGCCGCTCATCGGCCATGCACTCGCGGGCCTGCGCCGCGACCGCGCCGACCAGGCCGCGTATGCCGTGCATGCGCTGGCCATTGCGCGCACCGTCGCCGCGATGCTGCACGAGGCCGGCGAAGAAGGCGGCAGCGCCGCGCGCGACCCGCACGTGGACGACAAGCGCAGCGTGTTCAGCCTCGTCGCCGACATGGACCAGGAGATCGTCGAGCGCTTCACCACCGCCGAGTCGGGCCGCAGCGCGGTGCTCGAAGGCGCGGGTGGCGCCTACCGCGTCTTCACCACGGCCTACGACCGCGAGCACGCCGCCGCCACGCTCGCGCGCAAGGAAGTGCTCGCCGGCCACCGCGAAAAGCTCGACCGCCGCATTGCCGCGCAGGGCGTGAACATCGCCCGCCTGGCGCGCGAGCTGCGCGCCCTGCTGGCCGAGCCCGCGCGCGACGGCTGGGACGGCGGCCAGGAAGAAGGCCACATCGACGGCCGCCGGCTCGCGCAGCTCGTGGCCTCGCCCACCGAGCGGCGGCTGTTCCGCACCGAACGCATGGAGCCGCTGGCCGATTGCATGGTCACGTTCTTGATCGACTGCTCGGGCTCGATGAAGGAGCACGCCGAATCGGTCGCGATGATGGTCGACGTGTTCGCGCGCGCGCTCGAGCAGGCCGGCGTGACCAGCGAGGTGCTGGGCTTCACCACCGGCGCATGGAACGGCGGGCGACCGCAGCGCGAATGGGTGCGCGCGGGCCGCCCGCCCCACCCCGGCCGCCTCAACGAGCGCAGCCACCTCGTCTTCAAGAGCGCGGGCACACCGTGGCGCCGCGCGCGCCCGGCCATGGCCGCGCTGCTGAAGGCCGACCTGTTCCGCGAAGGCATCGACGGCGAGGCGCTCGACTGGGCCTGCGCGCGGCTGCGCCAGCGCGGCGAGGCGCGCAAGCTGCTGCTGGTCATTTCGGACGGCTCGCCGATGGACAGCGCCACGCACCTGGCCAACGACGCGCACTACCTGGACCACCACCTGCGCGACGTGGTCGCGCGCCAGGAGCAGCGCGGCGACATCGCCATCGCGGGCATCGGCGTGGGCCTGGACCTGAGCCCCTACTACAGCCGCAGCCATGTGCTCGACCTGGCCACGTCGAGCGGCAACGCCATCTTTCGCGAGGTGATCGACCTGATGGCGGGGCGGCACCGCCGCTGAAGCGTTTCGGATTACATCCAAGTCCCTGATTGACAAAGGGCACCCAGGGTTCTTACATTGCGTTTCACATCCGAGAACGACGTTCCAATATTTGGAACAACCAGGAAGTCTCATGGATTCAACGCTTGCCAAGGGTCTGGCCGCCATCGAGTGGATGGCGCGCCAGCAGCGCGACTGCCGCGTCACCGACCTGGCGCAGGCGTTCGGCATGGCGCGCAGCAACGCGCACCGCACGCTGCAGACGCTGGTCGAGTGCGGCTGGGCCGTGCAAGACCCGGCCACCAGCGCCTACCGGCCGAGCCTGCGCCTGTTCGAACTCGGCGCGCTGGTGGGCGAGGCGGCCGACGTGGGCGCGCTGCTGCGCCCGCACCTGGCGGCGCTGGCCCAGGCCACGGGCGAGACCATCCACCTGGCGGTGCTCGACGGCGCCGAGATCGTCTACCTCGACAAGTTCGACAGCCCCCTGCCCGTGGCCGCCTACTCGCGCGTCGGCGGCCGGGCGGCGGCGTACTGCGTGGCCTCGGGCAAGGCCCTGCTCGCTGCGACATCGCTCGACGTGCCCGCGCTGCGCCAGCGCCTGGGCACGCTGGCGGCCCACACCAGGAACAGCATCACCGAGTTCGACGCCCTCTTCTCGGAGCTGGAGCGCACACGCGCGCGCGGCTACGCCGAGAACCGCGAGGAATGGCGCCTGGGCGTCTGCGGCCTGGGCGTGCCGGTGTTCAACGCACGCGGCGAGGCGGTCGCGGCCGTCGGCATGAGCGTGCCTTCGATCCGCTTCGCGCGCACGCAGGCACGCGAACTCGCCGACCGCATCACGGCCTGCGCGCGCGACGCGAGCATCACGCTCGGCTACCGCGCAAGCGCCACCGCGCCCATGAACACCACAAAGAGAAGGAGACTTGAATGAACCTGTTCTTCGCCCCCTGGCTGCGCGCGGGGCTGCTGGCCGCCGCCGCGTTGTCGGCCCCTTTTGCCGCGCTGGCACAGAACGGCGGCGACTACCCGAACAAGCCGATCCGGCTGGTCGTGCCCTACCCGCCCGGCGGCGGCACCGACGTGATCGCGCGCATCGTGCAGGAGCGCTTCTCCTCGCTCCTGGGCCAGCAGGTGCTGATCGACAACCGCGGCGGCGCGGCCGGCTCCATCGGCACCGAGGTGGTGGCCAAGTCGGCGCCCGACGGCTACACGGTGCTGTTCACGCTGTCGTCGCACACCATCAACCCGGCCATCTACCCGAAGCTGGGCTTCGACACCGCGAAAGACTTCGCGCCGGTCGGCATGGTCGCCTCGCTGCCGCAGATCCTGGTGGCCAACACGCACTTTCCCGCCAACACGGTGGCCGAACTGGTCGCGATGGCCAAGGCCAAGCCCGACAGCATTTCTTTCGCGTCGGTGGGCAACGGCTCGCCGGGGCACCTGGCCGGCGAGCTGCTGAAGCTGCGCACCGGCACGCAGATGACGCACATCCCTACCGGGGCGGCGGCCCGGCCGTGACCGACGTGATGGGCGGGCAGGTGCCGCTGCTGTGGGTGTCGATTCCGGCTGCTGCGCAGTTCGTGAAGGCCGGCAAGCTCAAGGCGCTCGCGGTGTCGACCACCAAGCGCAGCGCCGCCTTCCCCGACGTGCCCACGATGCAGGAGGCCGGCATTGCCGACTTCGACGTCGACTCGTGGTACGCCGTGTTCGTGCCCGCGAAGACGCCGCAACCCGCCATCGACAAGCTCAACCGCGTGATCAACACGGTGGTGAAGGAGCCCGAGATTCGCGACAAGCTGCTGGCGCAAGGCAGCGAAGGCGTGGGCGGCACGCCCGAGCAACTCGGCAAGGTCGTGGCGACCGAACTCGCGCGCTGGCAAAAGCTGGCCAAAGAGGCCAGCATCAAGGTCGATTGACCGACAACACAGCAACCCCATGGAACAACCGAACGACTCCCCCATTGCCCAACTGGTGGCGCGCGCGCGCGCCGCGCAGCGCATCTACGAAACCTGGACGCAGGCCCAGGTCGACACCGCCGTGGTCGCGGCGGGCTGGGCCATCATCGAGCCCGCGCGCAACCGCGAACTGGCCGAGCTGGCCGTGGCCGACACCGGCGTGGGCAACGTCGAGGACAAGGTGCGCAAGAACCACCGCAAGACCTTCGGCCTGCTGCGCGACCTGCACGGCGCGCGCTCGGTCGGCGTGATCGCACAAGATCCGGCGCGCGGCATCGTCGAGATCGCGCGGCCCGTGGGCGTGGTGTGCGCCGTCACGCCCTCGACCAACCCGGGCGCCACGCCGGCCAACAAGATCATCAATGCGCTGAAGGGGCGCAACGCGGTCATCGTCGCGCCCTCGCCCAAGGGCTGGTCGACGGCGGCGCGGCTCATCGCGTTCATCCACCAGCAGTTCGACCGCATCGGCGCGCCGCGCGACCTGGTGCAGTTGCTGCCGCAACCGATCACCAAGGCATCGACCGCCGAGCTGATGCGCCTGTGCGACCTGGTGGTGGCCACCGGCTCGCAGGCCAACGTGCGCGCGGCCTATGCCAGCGGCACGCCGGCTTTCGGGGTGGGCGCGGGCAACGTGGCGGGCATCGTCGACGAGACGGCCGACGTGCAGGCGGCGGCCGACCGCATCGTGCGTTCCAAGACCTTCGACAACGCGACCAGTTGCTCGTCGGAGAACAGCCTGCTCATCGTCGATGCGGTGCGCGCGCAGATGCTGTCTGCCTTGAAGGACCGTGGCGCCGTGATGCTCGCGGCCGCGCAGAAGGCCACGCTGCAGGCGCTGATGTGGCCCGGCGGCAAGCTCTCGCCCGCGGTCATCGGCCAGTCGGCGCGCACGATTGCCGAGCGCGCCGCCGAGGTGGACGGCGCCAACCGCGCAGCATGGCAGGCCATCGCCGAGGCCGATCCGCGCATCCTCATGGTCGCGGAAGACGGCGTGGGCCACGAACACCCGTTCTCGGGCGAGAAGCTGAGCCCGGTGCTCGCGGTGTACGCCGCGCGCGACTTCGACGAGGCCGCCGCCACGGTCGAGCGCATCTACGCCTTCGAAGGCGCGGGCCACTCGGTCGGCCTGCACAGCGCGGTGCCCGAGCGCGCGCTGACGCTGGGCCTCACGCTGCCGGTGTCGCGCGTCATCGTCGACCAGGCGCACTGCATCGCCACCGGCGGCAGCTTCGACAACGGGTTGCCGTTCTCGCTGTCGATGGGTTGCGGCACCTGGGGCAAGAACAACTTCTCGGACAACATGAACTACCGCCACTACCTGAACATCACGCGCGTGTCGCGGCCGATTCCGGAAACGGTGCCCAGCGAGGAAGACATCTTCGGCGCCTTCTTCGCCGCGCACGGCGGGAAGTGAGCGCCATGGCAGAGCAAGCACCGTCCACGGTCCATGCGCTGATCGAGCAGCAGGCCCTGCTGCAGCCGCACGCGGTGTACGCGCGCGCCACCGAGAACGGGCAGCACATCGGCTATGGCGAGCTGGCGCGCGGCTGCCGCCGTGTCGCGGCCGTGCTGCAGGGGCTGGGCGCGCGGCCGGGCGACACGGTGTCCGTCGTCATGCCCAACGGCCTGCAGACGCTGCGGCTGCTGCTGGGTGCCATGCACGGCGGCTACTGCGTCAACCCCGTCAACCTGCTGTCGCAGCCGGCGCAGATGCACCATGTGCTGTCGCACTCCGACTGCCGCGTGGTCTGCGTCGCGCCCGAATGGGAAGCGCGCGTGCGCGACATCCTGCAAGACATCGACCGGCCCGTGACGCTGCTCGTGGTCGACCCCGAGGCCGAGGCACTGCCGGGCGAAGAAGAAATGGCGGCGGCTGCGTCGCCGCCCTCGCCCGACGCCGTGGCGCTGCTGATGTACACCTCGGGCACCACCGGCATGCCCAAGGGCGTGATGCTGTCGCAGCGCGCCCTCGCGGCCAACGCGCACGCCATCAGCGCGGAGCACGCGCTGCGCGCGTCCGACCGCGTGCTCGCGGTGCTGCCGCTGTATCACATCAACGCCTTTGCCGTGACCATGCTCGCGCCGCTTTCGCATGGCGGCAGCCTGGCGATGCCGCCGAAGTTCTCGGCCGGCCGCTTCTGGGAACAGGCCACGCAAACACAGTGCAGCTGGATCAACGTGGTGCCCACCATGATCTCGTACCTGCTCGAAGGGCCGAAGCCGCCGCTCGCGCAGACGCTGGCCATTCGCTTCTGCCGCTCGGCGTCGGCCGCGTTGCCGCCCGAGCACCTACGCGCCTTCGAGCAGATGTTCGGCATCGGCATCGTCGAGACCATGGGCCTCACCGAAACCGCCGCGCCCTCGTTCTCCAACCCCATGGACCCGGCCGCGCGCAAGCTCGGCTCGGTGGGGCGCGCGTCGGGCTGCATCGCCGGCGTGGTCGACACCAGGCTGGCCGCCGTGCCCAGCGGCGTGACCGGCGAACTGGTGATTCGCGGCCCCAACGTCATGCTCGGCTACTACAAGAACGAAGAGGCCACGCGCGCCAGCTTCACGCCCGACGGCTGGCTGCGCACCGGCGACCTCGGCCACCGCGACGAAGACGGCTTCTTCTTCGTCACCGGCCGCATCAAGGAGCTGATCATCAAGGGCGGCGAGAACATCGCGCCGCGCGAGATCGACGAGGCGCTGCTGCGCCACCCCGCCGTGCGCGAGGTGGCGGCGGTGGGCGTGCCCGACCGCCACTACGGCCAGGAGATCGGCGTGTGCGTCGTGCTGCGCGAAGGCTGCACCTGCACCGAAGAAGAGCTGCGCGCCTTCGGCGCCGAAGTGCTCGGCCGCTACAAGACGCCGGGCCACTACCGCTTCGTGAGCGACCTGCCGCGCGGCCCTTCCGGAAAGGTGCAGCGCCTGAAGCTGTTGCCGCTGTTCGGCGCATGACCGTGGCCGAACTCCTGGTGCCGCCGCTGGCACCGGCCACGCTGGTCTACAGCCTGTGCGTGGTGTTCGCGGCCGGCATCGTGCGCGGCTTTGCCGGCTTCGGCTTCTCGGCCATCACGGTGGCGGGCATGTCGCTGGTGGTGTCGCCCGCGCTGGTGGTGCCCGCGATCTTCATGCTGGAAGTACTCGCGAGCCTGAGCCAGCTGCGCGGCATTGCGCGCGACATCGACATGCCGTGGCTCAGCTGGCTGATGCTGGGCAACCTGATCTGCATTCCCGTCGGCGTGGCGTTGCTCGCGTGGCTGCCCGAGACGCCGCTGCGGCTGCTGATCGGTGCGCTGCTCATGTCGGCCGCGTTGCTGCTGCGCGGCGGCGCGCACGTCACGCTGGTGCCGACGCGCGGCGTGCGGCTGTCGGCGGGGCTGGCGTCGGGCTTCATCAACGGCGTGGCGGCCATCGGCGGCATTGCGATCGCCGTGCTGCTGAGCACCGCGAAGATGGCGCCGGCCACGCTGCGCGCCACCTTGATTGCGCTGCTGCTGTTCAGCGACGTGGTGTCGCTGGCCTGCGCGGCGTTGATGCCGTCGTCGGTGCATGCGTCGGGCAACCTGCTGGGGCCCGACACGCTCAAGTGGGCGCTGTGGCTCGCACCGGCGATGCTCGCGGGCATCTGGTACGGGCAACGCTCGTTCAAGGGCGTGTCGCCGGAGCAGTTCAGGAAGCATGTGCTGAATCTGCTGATTGCACTGGCGACGGTGAGCGTGGTGCGCTCCGTGCTCGGGTTGCTCGGCTGAGTCGTATGGTTGTTGGCGCGCGGTTCTTGCGAACGATTGCTCGATTGGCAGGCCGCGAAGCGCGTGCGGTTCCGCGAACGGGGGCCGCGTCGTGGCACGCTCGATGCCTCCGCGGCGCACCTGCCCGGAGAACGCAGTCATTCGAACAACAGAAAGAACCCCACGATGGACATCACACTCGTCCCCGGCAATTCGCTCATCACCGCCACGCCTGAGGAGGGCCGGCATCTCGCCATCAAGATGGCCCGCCTGGTCATCAGGGCCACGCAGCCCGACGACGCGGTGCGCGGCAAGCTGCGCGACGTTTATGCGAACAGCGCGTCGGACCTGATCCAGGTCGGGCAAGTGGTGGCGCTGGAGTTTGCGACCATTGCGGTGGCGAACAACTACTGGCGCGGCTGAAGCTCGACCAGGCCCGGCTCTAATCTCACGGCGGACACCAGGATGGGCAATCGACGGGTGATCAGACCATTTTTAAAAATCCACTGAGCATGCGATTTTCATTTCACCCACTTGCAATTGAAATTCCATTGCTTTTTGCAATCCTAGCTGGCGTGCAGACGGGACACGCTCAAACCCTCGCCGAAAGGATCTCTCAAAATCAATCTTCCGGCCTTATAAATGAAATTCCATTTTCATTTCCAATCGATGTAGTGAGAAATGTTGAATATGACGGCGATCCAGGCTGGGGCGAAAGATCAAAGGCTGAAATAAAACTCCGACGCTCCCAACAAAAACTTCAGAAGCTTGGGATTCAGAATTGACCTTCCGAGCTTCAACGTCATGAAGAACAAAACAAGCTCAAGCGAATCGACCGTTGGAGTCACTTTGACGGCAAACTCGTATTATGGGGATGGAAATTTCATGGAGAGAAGCTTCAAAGAAATGAATCATGACCCTCAATACAGCTACACGGCACAAAAACCCGTTTACGGGCTTCGCCATTTTTCTCTAAAAAAGGATGACAATTCGAAGAAGATTCCCGCGATGAAGAACATTGACATATACATTCAAACCGCCTCAGACAAGAAGGTTTTGGCTTTTATACGCTGTGGAAATTCTCGTGGCGAAAAATCCCTCTGCAAACACTATTTGCAAATCGATGGATTGAAAACTCGATTGACATTAAATTATGAAAAACGACTCCTGCCCGAATGGAGCTCAATTCAGAAAAATTCAATCCTGAGACTGAACGATTTCAGAACTCATTAGAAGAATTCCAAATCTCGTTGCTCCGCCCCACCTTGGTTGTTCCTCCCATGTTGAATCGAGGCGACTCGATCGCCATCGCCCATTTGAGGCGGAACAGCAAGACGCCTGGCTCCTAGAACTATCCAGATCGGCCACAGCGGCCACTCGCAACTAATGATGTGATCGAGCAGACGCCATCGTCCCCGCGTCATAAGCCCCGCAATAGTCCTTCCAATCCGTCTCCACCTGCGCCGCGCACTGATGCGCCGCGTCCATCAAGTCCTTGCGCCACGACTTCGCCGAGCTCCCGAAGTCGATCAGGGCATCCGCAATGGCCGAGCCCTGCCGCCCCGAGCTTCGCAGTTGCGCCCATGCCATGAGCTGCCCCATTTCATCGATGACGCCGCCGATCTCGCCGAGCGAGGTGCGCTTCACGTCCAGGTTCACGCGGTCTTCGCTGGGCTGCAGGCCGCGCAGCACATAAGAGGTGCCCGAAGAAGCCTTGGCACCGACGATCGGCTGCAGGAACGCCATCGACACAGCCTGCATGCGCCGCTGCAGCCCCACCACCCGATGCGCCTGCGAAGCCCACGCGGGCTGCGCGAGCTTCAGGTGCGGCGCCAGCGAGGACGGCAGCGCCTCCTTGAGGTCGAGCAGGTAGTTGCCGTCGGGCGAACCCTTGCCTTCGACCAGCACGATGTAGCGCTCCGCGCCCAGGCTGCCGGTGCCCGCGATGCGCCGCGCCACGTCGAGCACCTTGAAGAAGCCGGGCTTGTCCTGTGTCGCGGCGAAGGCGCCGACGAGCTGGGTCACGCGGTCGCGTTGCGCGTCGCTCACGGCCAGCGCGTGCTTGCCGTCGACGCGGATGACGCGCCCGTGCCCCTTGCGGTCGGTGCGCCGGTCGAGAAAGGCCGGCCTCGTGCGCGCCTTGAGCGTGTCCAGCAGTTGCTGGATCAACCCGTCGGCGGTGTCGCGCTCCACCCACCGCGCCTTGCCGAGCGTCAGCGCACCGGCGTAGGCATCGAGGAAGGTGTTGCACAGCGCATCGGCATCGGCGGGCGTCGCGCAGAGGCTGTCGCGCGCAACGAGGATGCTCGACAGGAAGCGCACCAGCTCCCACGTGACCGGCGCGAGCGCGGCTTCGTCGAAGTCGTTGAGGTCGAAGTACACGAGGCTGTTGTCGCCCTTGTAGCTGCCGAAGTTTTCCAGGTGGGCATCGCCGCACAGCCAGCCCGCCGGAGCCTTGCCGGCGAACAGCGGGTCCTTCGGCAGGCGGTCGTAGAACAGGTGGCAGGTGCCGCGCAGGAACACGAAGGCGTTGGTGCGCAGGTTGGCGTACTTCATCGCCAGGCGCTCGGGGTCGCGGCCGGCGTTGTAGTTGCGGATGGTCTCGTCGACGTTCGGCATGCTTGCATTCCCCTTTCGTGAGCGCGCGGCACGCGCCATGACATGGAGGATTCTGAACCCTGACCCTGCGCGCAACGCCCGTAGACCAGCGCGTAGTCAGCGGAAGTTCATCTTGAGAACGTCCTCGCCCCCTGATCTGACGACGAGCGTCAAGCCTTCGAAGGACATTTGGGGGAGCTCCTTGATGTCGCGTGTTCGCCCCAGTTTCGTCATGCCCTGAAGTACGCAGGGCGACTTCGATTTGCAGGTATAGAACCACCCCTCGGCGCGGGTGACGCCCGACCCCGTAACGCCATAGAAGGCATACACATCGCCAACCTCCTCTTTCTCAATACCCAGGCTCGGGCTCTTCTTTATCTTCAAGGTGTACTTGTGAAACTCGTGATCGCTGTACTCCTTGGAGAACCACTTCTTCGCAGCCTCGATGTCAGGAAAACGTATCGGCGCGTCCGCTGCGCTCACCTCTGCAGAAAGCATGGCCAGGCCGGCGAGCAGCAGTGCGGCGAAGATGCGTGGCGACATATCGATCCAAGATTGCGGGTTGAAAAGTGAACGATGACAGCAGAGACCAGGTACAAGGGCGGCGCGCTTAAAGCAGCCCACCCATCTTCCTGGCCGCCGCCTTCAGCGCATCGATGCGCTTCAACGCATCGTCCATCGACATGCGCGCGGTCGGCGCATGCACGGCCAGCGCGGCGCGCACCGCGCCCTGCGCATCGCACACCGGCACGGCCACCGCCACCAGCCCCGCGATGAACTCTTCGCGGTCGCACGAATAGCCGAGCTTGGCGATCGCGTCGCACTCGGCGCGCATCGCATCGGCGGTGGTGATCGAGTTGGCGGTCATGCGCTCCAGCGGCAGGTTGTCGATCAGCGCGTCGCGCGCCTTCTTCGGCATCTGCGCCAGAAACAGCTTGCCGCTGGCCGTGCAGTGCAGCGGCACGTGCGAGCCCACGTCGAGCGTCAGCCGCAGCGGCCATTGCGCCTCCACGCGGTCCAGGTAGAGCACCTGCGCGCCGTCGAGCGTGGTGAGGTTGCAGGTCTCGCCGACCTGGCGCACCAGCTCCGACAGCACCTCATGCCGCAGCCCGCGCACCACGCCGTGGTTGAGCGTGTCGAAAGCCAGCTTGCGCAGCGCGGGGCCGACGCTGAACGAGCGCTCGTCGACATCCCGCGCCAGGAAACCGGTGGCCAGCAGTTGCGTGCAGATGCGGTGCGCGGTGCCCTTGGGCAGGCCCAGCTGCGCGGCCAGGTCGGCGAGCGTGAGCGGGCGGCCCTCGTGGGCCAGCAGCGCCAGCAGGCGCAGGCTGCGTTCGGCCGACGAGCCGGAGGCGGATGCGGACTCCGGCTCTTCCGGGGAAATCACGACTGGACTCACTGCAGCGGGCGTGCGCGCGGAACGGGGCATGCGGGTAAACCTTAAAAATGGAACATTGCGTTCCGAAAATCATTAGCCTAGGATGCGGCCGAGCGAAGCGATTGTTCCACTCCCCGAAGCACAGGCGCCCATTGCATGTCTGAAGAAGCGTTCGACTACATCGTCGTCGGTGCCGGCTCGGCCGGCTGCGTGCTGGCCGCCCGGCTCAGCGAAGACCCGGCCACGCGCGTGCTGCTGCTCGAGGCCGGGCCGGCCGACCGCTCGCTGTGGATCCACCTGCCCATCGGCTACGGCAAGACGATGTGGAGCCCCACCTACAACTGGCGCTTCGAGACCGACCCCGACCCGAACATGAACGGCCGGCGCATCTACTGGCCGCGCGGCAAGACGCTGGGCGGCTCCAGCGCGATCAACGGCCTGATCTACATCCGCGGCCAGCGCGAGGACTACGACCACTGGGCCGCGCTCGGCAACGCCGGCTGGGGCTACGACGACGTGCTGCCCTACTTCGTCAAGTCCGAAGGCAACCAGCGCGGCGCCAACGCCTTCCACGGCGGCAGCGGGCCGCTGAAGGTGTCGGACATCGCGGCGAAGCACGAGCTGATCGAGGCCTTCATCGGCGGCGCGCAGCAGACCGGCGTGCCGCGCACCGACGACTTCAACGGCGCCGCGCAGGAAGGCGCGGGCTACTACCAGCTGACCACGCACAAGGGCTGGCGCTGCAGCACGGCCAAGGCCTACCTGACGCCCGCGGTGAAGCAGCGGCCCAACCTGCGCATCGAGACCGAGGCCATGGCCGGCAAGCTGGTGTTCGACGGGCGCCGCGCGGTCGGCATCACCTACCGGCAGGGCCACGTGCTCAAGACCGCGCGCTGCCGCGCCGAGGTGCTGCTGTCGGCGGGCTCGATCCAGTCGCCGCAGCTGCTGCAGCTGTCGGGCATCGGGCCGCGCGCGCTGCTCGAGCGCTTCGGCATTCCGGTGGTGCACGCGCTGCCCGGCGTGGGCGAGAACCTGCAAGACCACCTGCAGATCCGCCTGGGCTACGAGTGCACCAAGCCCATCACCACCAACGACCAGCTCAACTCCTGGTTCGGCCAGATGGGCATGGGCCTCGAATGGCTGCTGCACCGCACCGGCCCGCTGGCGGTGGGCATCAACCAGGGCGGCTGCTTCATGCGAGCGCTGAAGGACGGCAACGGCCGGCCCGTGGCGGCCACGCCCGACATCCAGTTCCACGTGGCCACGCTCTCGGCCGACATGGCAGGCGGCAAGGTCCACCCCTACTCGGGCTTCACGATGTCGGTGTGCCAGCTGCGGCCGGAGTCGCGCGGCCACATCCGCATCCGCTCGCTCGACGCGGCCGAGCCGCCCGAGATGCAGCCCAACTACCTGGCCACCGAGCTCGACCGCGCCACCACCGTGGCCGGCGTGAAGGCGGCGCGCGCCATTGCCGAATCGCCCGCCATGCGCCCCTACGTGAAGCGCGAAGTGAAGCCCGGCCCCGATGCCGCGAGCGACGCCGAGCTGCTGGAGTTCTGCCGCAACAACGGCGCCACCATCTTCCACCCCACCGGCACCTGCCGCATGGGCGCCGACGCGCTCGCCGTGGTCGATGCGCGGCTGCGCGTGCACGGCGTGGCGGGGCTGCGCGTGATCGACTGCTCGGCCATGCCCACGCTGGTGTCGGGCAACACCAACGCACCCGCCGTGATGATGGCCGAGAAGGCCGTCGACCTGATCAGAGAGGACGCGAAGGCGGCCGCCGCCACCGCGCATTAGCAAGCCCCAGAGACCCCAAGGCCCGCAGAGGCCGCCACGACAACAACCTCATCGGAGACAAACATGAGTGCAAGCGACGAGAAAGCGATTCGCAGGGTGGTGGTGTCGGCGCTGGTGGGCGCCACCATCGAGTGGTACGACTTCTTCCTGTACGGCGTGGTGGCCGGCATCGTGTTCAACAAGCTCTACTTCCCGGGCAGCGACCCGGTGGTGTCGACCTTGCTGGCCTACACCACGTTCGCGGTGGGCTTTGTCACGCGGCCCCTGGGCGGCGTGATCTTCGGCCACTTCGGCGACAAGATCGGGCGCAAGAGCATGCTGATCATCACGCTGATGATCATGGGCGTGGCCACCTTCCTGATCGGGCTGGTGCCCACCTACGCGCAGATCGGCATCGCGGCGCCGCTCCTGCTGTTGCTGCTGCGCGTGGCGCAGGGCATCGGGCTGGGCGGCGAATGGGGCGGCGCGGTGCTCATGGCCTACGAATACGCGCCGAAGGAAAAGCGCGGCTTCTATGCCTCGCTGCCGCAGATCGGGCTGGCCATCGGCCTGTGCCTGGCCTCGGGCGTGGTGGCGCTGCTGTCGTCGCTGCTCACCGACGAGCAGTTCCTGGCGTGGGGCTGGCGCATTGCGTTCCTGATCTCGGGCGCGATGGTGATGGTGGGCATGTACATCCGCCTGCACGTGAAGGAAACGCCGGAGTTCGCGGCCGTGAAGGCGCGCAACGCCGAGCTGCGCATTCCGTTCATGGACATGATCCGGCGCTACCCGGGCAACGTGCTCAAGGGCATGGGGGCGCGCTACATCGACGGCGTGTTCTTCAACATCTTCGGCGTGTTCTCGATCAACTACCTCACCAGCACCATCAAGATCAGCCGCACCGAGGCGCTGCTGGGCGTGATGGCCTCGGCGGTGGTGATGTGCTTCGCCATTCCATTCTTCGGGCGCCTGTCGGACCGGCTGGGACGTCCGCGCGTGTACATGTGGGGGTCGATCATCACGGCCGTGTCGGCGTTTCCGGGCTTCTGGCTCATGACGCACAGCGGCGGCAACGTGATGCTGATCTGGCTGTCGATCATCATTCCCTTCGGCATTCTTTACGCGTCGGTGTACGGGCCGGAGGCGGCGCTGTTCTGCGACCTGTTCGACGCCAAGGTGCGCTACACGGGCATCAGCTTCGTCTACCAGTTCTCGGGCATCTTCGCCTCGGGCATCACGCCGATCATCGCGACGGCGCTGCTGAAGTCGGGCGGCGGGGAGCGTGGCAGATCTGCCTGTACGTGCTGTTCGCGGGCGCGGTGTCTGCCGTGTGCGCGTGGATGATCGGGCGCAGCGCCTCGCCGGCGGATGCGCCGGTGGCGGTGGCTTCGCGCTGAGCGATACCGGGCGCGCTTTTCAGCGCGTGTTGGGCCTGCCCATGGCGAGGGCGCGCATCACGGCCGCCGTGCGCGTCTCCACGCCCAGCTTCACGTAGACGTGCTCCAGGTGCTTGTGCACGGTCCGCGGGCTGATCGCCAGCAAGACGGCGATCTCGGCATCGGTCTTGCCGCACGAGAGCCAGTGCATGACGTCGCCCTCGCGAGGCGTGAGGCTGCAGCAGGGCGCACGATTCACGAGCGGCGCATCGGGCAATGCGGCCTCGGCGCGACAGGCCAGCCTATACAGGAAGGCCACGGCCAGCGCATGCTCCAGGCCCACGCGCCGGCAGTAGTCGGCCTGCAGTTCGGCGCGGCGCAATTCACGCCGGGCCGGCGCCTTGGCAACGTGATGGGGCGCGCGCGATTCATCGTTGCGGACGGCGCGATGCCGCACGGGCGACGCCCGGACTCCAGCAGCGCCAGCAGACGAAGCGCGCTGGCGCAATCGTTGCGCGTCAGATGCGTCATGGCATGCCCCTTTCACGGTGCGTACGCATTGCTGCGTATGGCGCCTGCACGCATCGAGACGCAGGATGCGCGCAGGCCCCTTGCCGCAAGTTCAGTATAGGCAGGCATGGGGCGCGCAAGCCGCCTGTCGGCGAAGGGGATACACATGGCCATCGACGAAACACGGCCGAACGCCTTCATGGGTAACTTCGCCCACGACCTCGATGCCGTGATGCGCCGCGCCGGCGATCCCCCTTCAACCTGATCTTCAACGTCCGTCCCTGAGGACATATTCCAGGAGTTGCCATGTCACGCCAATACATCGACTGCCGCGAGTACCCGAGCACGATGAACTGCAGTGTCGCGCTCTCGGCCGACACCGAGAGCGAATTGCTCGATGCCGCCATCCAGCACGCCGTGACTGTCCACGGCCACACCGACACGCCGGAATTGCGCAAGCAACTGGCAAGCATGTTCAAGGCCGGCACGCCGCCGCTGCAGACCTCGCCCGCGCAGAAGGTTTCCGCCTGACGATCCCGCGCGCTGCGCGGACCAGGCCGCCGTTTCGTACGGCGAAGACACCCGGGCAGCCCGGTTGAGCGCTGCCGTGCCCGCCCAGCGGGTCAGGGGCCATCGGCTCCATCGGCGTTTTGGGAAACTGAATACTTTGCATCTACCGAGAAACATCGGTTACCTCTGGATGCAGTTGGGTACACCCCCTCCTTCCTTGCGTTTCCCCGCCAGCCACATCAAAGATCGGCGGCGGTTGCGGGCCTGTTCAGGTCGCTCGCACAGGCCTCGCCACGCCGCGAATCTCCCCCCTCGGGTACCCCTTACCGGGCATATCGCCGGCCTGTACGCGTACTTACATTTTTGGCTTGAAGTTTGAAATCTGCGGCGTGTGGAGGAGCAAGGGAGAGCTTGCTGCTGCATGCGGGCGCCTACATGAAACAAGCCACTAGGAAGGCCCGGCCATGAACAAGATTTTCCGCACCCTATGGAATCCCACGCTCGGCACCTGGGTGGCCGCGCCTGAAACCTCGCGCGGCCATGCGCGGTCGTCGCGCAAGGGCGACGACCTGCGCGCGGTTGCCATGGCCGTGCTCGTTCTGGGCGCCGGGCCGGTGCTGGCCGCGGGCGGCGCGGGTGGCCAGCCGGTCGGCGACGCGACGCTGAATGCCGGTGCTGGCGGCAACACCGACAGCGGCGGCAGCGGCGCGCTGAA
Organism: Variovorax sp. E3; assembly: GCF_016082275.1. Taxonomy (GTDB): domain Bacteria; phylum Pseudomonadota; class Gammaproteobacteria; order Burkholderiales; family Burkholderiaceae_C; genus Variovorax. The sequence continues at coordinate 181 of NZ_MOWM01000062.1, read as the reverse complement.
CGACACCTCGGTCAATGCCACCGGCGGCAACGGCGGCGCGTCGACGCCCACCGGCCCCACGGCGGGATCGAACGCGAGCACCGTCAACTTCCCCGGCGCCACGCCGGCGCGGGCGGCGCGGCCGGCGGCTCCAGCACCCTCGTCGGCCCGGGCGTGCACCAGGGCGCGGACGGCGTCGCGG
>NZ_MOWM01000061.1 GCF_016082275.1 Variovorax sp. E3 | reverse complement strand
GGTGCGCGGTGCCGCGCGGGCCTCGCCGCGCGCTTCGCGCTCGAACATCCGCAGCAGTGCATCCACCAGCGCGCCCCAGGGCAGCGCGGCGGCGGTTTCGCGCGCGTCCAGCGTTCGCATGCGGGGCCGCCGCCTCAGGAGCCGGCCACCCGAACGCGCTTGCCGTCCTTGTAGGTGAAGACGGTGAAGTCGGGCTTTTGCAGGTTGCCCTTGCCATCGAAGCTGATGGCACCGGTCACGCCGTCGAACTTGACCTTGCGCATGGCCGGCAGGTAGGCCTCGGGCTCGACCGAGTCGGCCGCGCGCATGCCGGCGGCCAGCGCCATCATGGCGTCGTAGAGGTACGGCGCGTAAGTCAGCACCTCGGTGCCGTAGCGGGCCTTGTAGCGCTGTTCGAACTCGGCGCCCTTGCTCGTCTTTTCGAGCTCCTTGCCGCCGCGCGTGCAGTACAGCAGGCCGTCGACCGCGCCGCCGCTGATCTTCGCCACTTCGTTGGTGCACAGGCCGTCGGTACCGAGCAGCTTGGCCGTGATGCCCAGCTGCTTCATCTGCCGCGCGATGAGCCCGCCCTGCGCGTCCATGCCGCCGTAGAACACCACGTCGGGCTGCTTGCTCTTGATGGTGGTGAGGATGGCCATGAAGTCGGTCGCCTTGTCGCTGCCGTACTCCTGCGCCACGATGTTGCCGCCCAGCGCCTTCACGCCGCGCGTGAACACCTCGGCCGCGCCCTGGCCGTAGGCCGTGCGGTCGTCGATCACCGCGATGTTCTTCGCCTTCAGGTCTTTCACCGTGTAGGTGGCAATGGCGGTGCCCACGTCGTCGTCGCTGGCCAGGATGCGAAAGACGTTGCCGTAGCCCTGCTTCGTGAAGGTCGGGTTGGTGGCGGTCGACACGTCGGGCAGGCCCGCGCGGCTGTACACGGCCGAGGCCGGAATGGCCGCGCCCGAGTTGAAGTGGCCCAGCACACCCTTCACGCCCATGTCGGCCAGCTTGTTGGCGACCACCATCGCCTGCTTGGGGTCGGCCTGGTCGTCTTCGGACTGCAGCACGAACCTGATCTTCTTGCCGCCGATGACCAGGCCCTGCTTGTTGAGGTCTTCGACCGCGAGCCGGGCGCCGTTGTCGTTGTCCTTGCCCCAGTGGGCGGCGCCCCCGGTGAGCGGGCCGGCATGGCCGATGGTGACGGTCTGCTCGGCGGGCTGCGCGAACGCGGCGGCGGGCAGGCCCAGGACGGAAGCCAGTGCAATGCCCACGGCGTTGCGACGGGTGCGCGAAACAATCATCGGAAGTCTCCTCGTATCGTTGGCAGGGGTCGGCACGCAGAATAGAGTCGTGGGCGCATGCGAAACAAACGCTAAATACTCACAACGTTGTGCACGCCGGGAAGGACACCGCCGCCCGGGCACGATGGGTGCTTCGCTCGAAAAGACTGAGACAACTGCTGGCAATCGATGAGAAAAGACATTCCCAACCTCGGCGCGCTGCAGGCCTTCGAGGCCTCGGCGCGGCTGGGGAGCTTCACCCGCGCGGCCACCGAACTCGCGCTCACGCAAAGCGCCGTCGGGCGCCAGGTGGCCATGCTCGAGCAGCGGCTGGGCGTGCCGCTGTTCTCGCGCGTGCGCCGGCGGCTCACGCTGACCGACGTGGGCCGCGAGTACGCGGCGCGCATCCGCCGGCACCTCGATCAGATCCGCCGCGACACGCTCGAAATCAGCGCCGGCCACGAGATGGGCTTCGTGCTCGAACTGGCCGTGGTGCCGACCTTCGCCACGCAATGGCTGATACCGCGCCTGCCCGAATTCAGCCGGCTGCATCCGAACATCACCGTCAACCTGTCGGCGCGCTCGCAGCCTTTTTCATTCCAGGAAAACGCGTACGACGCGGCCATCTATTTCGGCGACCAGTTCTGGCCCAACACGCGCGGCGGCCTGATCTTTGCCGAGGGCGAAATGGTGCCCATCTGCAGCCCCGCGTTCCGCGACGCCAACGGGCCGTGGGACGAAGCCGGCTTCGAGCGCTGCCGCCACGTGCACCTGAGCACGCGCGCCCACGCCTGGCGCGACTGGTATGCGCAGCAGGGCTGGGAGTACACCGTGCACGCGTCGCGCGGGCCGCGCTACGAGCTGTTCACCATGGTGGTGGCGGCCACGGCGGCCGGCATGGGCGTGGGCCTTGCGCCGCGCATCCTGGTCGAACACGAACTGAAGACCGGCGAACTCGTGATCCCGGTCGACCGGCACCTGGACGTGCGCCAGGGCTACTATTTCGCGTACCCCGAAGGCCGGCCGGCCTCGGGGGCGCTGGAGCATTTCAAGCAGTGGGTGCTCGGGCTCACGCCGGGTTGACCCCGCTCACACCGGGTTCGGGTTGCGCTCCAGAAAACCCTGCTGGTGCCAGTACGGATAGGCCCGCGTCGTCGCGCTCGCGGCGTCGAGCTCGGCGACCTGCGCGAGCGTGAGGTTCCAGCCCACAGCGCCGAGGTTCTGCCGCAACTGCGCCTCGTCGCGCGCACCCACCACCACGCTCGACACCGTCGGGCGTTGCAGCAGCCAGTTGAGCGCGACCTGCGGCACCGTCTTGCCGACTTCGGCGCCGACCTTCTCGAGCGCATCGACCACGCGGTAGAGCAGCTCGTCGGGCACCGGCGGGCCCATGTCGGCGGTCACGTGCAGGCGACTGTTGACGGGCAGCGGCTGGCCGCGGCGGATCTTGCCCGTGAGCCGGCCCCAGCCCAGCGGGCTCCACACCACGCGCCCACGCCCTGGTCTTGCGCCAGCGGCATCAGCTCCCACTCGTAGTCGCGCCCGACCAGCGAGTAGTAGGCCTGGTGCGCCACGTAGCGCGAATAGCCGTGGCGCTCCGAGACCGCCAGCGACTTCATCAGGTGCCAGCCCGAGAAGTTCGACACGCCGATGTAGCGCAGCTTGCCCGCGCGCACGAGGTCGTCGAGCGTGGACAGCGTTTCTTCGACCGGCGTGCTCGCGTCGAAGCCGTGCAGCTGGAACAGGTCGATGTAGTCGGTGCCCAGCCGCTTGAGCGCCGCATCGACGGCAGCGATCAGGTGGTGGCGCGACGAGCCCACTTCGTTCGCGCCCTTGCCGCTGCGAAAGGTGGCCTTGGTCGAGATCAGCAGCTGGTCGCGCGGGCGGCCCTTGATGGCCTCGCCCAGCACCGACTCGGCCGCGCCGGCCGAATAGATGTCGGCGCTGTCGAACATGTTCACGCCTGCTTCGAGGCAGATGTCGATGAGCTTGCGCGCCTCGGCCACGTCGGTGCTGCCCCACGCGCTGAAGAACTCGCCCTTGCCGCCGAAAGTGCCCGTGCCGAAACTCAACACGGGAACCTTGAGGCCCGATTTGCCCAGGTGACGGTATTCCAAAGTGCTACTCCTTCATGGGTGCGATTCAAGAAATCGGCAGGCCGACCGGCCTGCCGTCGAGGGGCATTGTTGGGCCAAGCATGGAACCCTGCGCGTGGGTGGGCTTTGTGGAAGTGGTCTAGGGAAAGCCGGCAACCCCGTCGCGATGCGCCGGGTTTTTCCAGCAACAATCGAACTCCAGCTCAAAGGTGAACGCATGGACGCATCACGAATTCCTCGAAGGCCGCTGAACACGGCCCGCATCGCACCCACCGGAGACGGCGAATGACGCGCTTCGGACTCGTGGCCAACCGCCTGCACCGGCAGGAAGGCGTCGGCGCATTGGAGCGATGGGCCCAGACATGCGAGGCCGGCATCCGCACCCTGGACCTCGGCCTGCTCGCCGTGGGCGGCACGCACGACGCACTGGTGCGCAGCGGCCTGCTCGCCGGCCATGCCCCGCTCGTGCGCCTGCCGTATGGCGCCGACGGCGGCGTGATGCGGCTCGTATCGCGCATCTCCGGCGGGCTTGCGCCCGAAGACGAAATCGACGGCGTGATCTATTTCGTCGACCCTGTCGATCCGTCTTCGCTCTACCCCGAGGCGCAGGCGCTGAAGCGCCAGTGCGTCATTCACGGCAAGCCCTTTCTTTCGACAGCGGCCGGCGCCAGGGAGTGGATCACGATCGAGCTGGCGCTCGCCGGCCTCGCCCTCGACAACCCGCTGACGCCTCCCGCGCAGCAGACCGTCGCGCTCATCGCGCACGATGCGCTGAAGCAGCGCATGGTGGCGTACGCCGGGCTTCATTTCGATCTTCTTTCGAGCTTCGAGGCACGCGTGGCAACCGGCACGACCGGCGGCCTGCTGAACGAGCTGGCGTGGTCGCGCGGCTGGCCGGCCGGCGTACCCTGGGTCACGCGCTACCAGAGCGGCCCGCTGGGCGGCGACGCGCAGATTGCCGAGCTGGTGCTGGAGCGCCGCTGCCACAAGGTGATCTTCTTCGAGGACCCGCACGTGGCCCGGCAGCACGAAGCCGACATCCAGCTGCTCGAACGCGCGGTGTGCAGCGCGACCGAGGAGACCACCTGCTTCAACTCGCCCGCCATGGCCGAACGGTGGGCGCAGGCAATGGGCGTGGCCGGTTCGGCTCGGTAACATCGAACGATGCACATCGCCCTCGAAAGCCCGAACCAACCCGACGTCATCGCACTCATCGACGACCTCGACGCGTACCAGAAGCCGCTGTACCCGCCCGAGAGCCATCACGGCATCGACATCGCGGCGCTGTCCGCGCCGAACGTGCTGTTCGCGGTTGCGCGCAACGGCGAAGGCCGGGCGGTCGGCTGCGGCGCCATCGTCGTGGGCGCGGAATTCGGCGAGCTCAAGCGCATGTTCGTGCGGCCCGAGAACCGGGGGCAAGGCATCGCGATCAAGGTGCTGAATTTTCTCGAAGGCGAAGCGGCAGCCAAAGGCTGCGCGATGTTCATGCTGGAGACCGGGCCGAGCCAGCCCGAAGCTATCTCGCTCTACGCACGCGCCGGCTACCAGCCGCGCGGCCCGTTCGGCGACTACGGGCCCGACCCGTTCAGCGTGTTCATGCAGAAGCCCGTGTGACGGGCATCGGCCACGCAAACGCCGTTGCTGTCGACGCGGGCGATGAAGTGCTCGGGTCCGCCTTTCCCGCCGCTCAACGCTCGGGCTTTTGCCTCGGCGGCTTCGGCGCCGCCTTCTTCTCTTTCTTCCTTTCGCCGATCACCCCCGACTCCGCCGCCCGCAGGATGCGCCTGAACTTCGGGCACTCCATGTGGCTCGGTGCGGAGCACACGGCGGCATGGCGCAGGCCGTCGCGCATCAGGCTCAGGTTGCGGATGGTCCGGTCCAGTTCGTCGGCCTTGGCCGTGAGCATCAGCCGGTCGATGCGCGGCTGGCCGTCGGCGCCGAACATGCGCGCGATCTCGTCCAGCGAAAACCCCGCCGTGCGCCCCAGCGCAATGAGCGCCAGCCGCTCGAGCACGCCGGGGTCGAACAGCCGGCGCAGGCCGCGCCGACCCGTCGAGACGATCAGTCCCTTTTCTTCGTAATAACGCAGCGCCGACGCCGGTACGCCCGAGCGCTGCGCCACTTCGCTGATGTCCAGATGCATCACCCTCTTGACCTCAAGTCCACTTGAGCTCACATAGTGCGGTTTCCGCCTCCAGAAGGCAAGTCAAAGGAAACGAGATCATGGAAACTACCCAGCCTCCGGGCAACGAGCAGGCCAGGCTCTGGAACGGTCCCTCGGGCCAGGCATGGATCGAGGCGCAGAAAACGCTCGACCAGCTCTTCAAGCCCTTCGAAGACCTGCTCGCGGACACGGCCCGCGCCGCGAACGCGCACCATGTGCTCGACGTGGGCTGCGGCACCGGAGCGACCACGCTCGCGGTGGCGCGGCTGCTCGCGGGCACAGGCCGCTGCACCGGCATCGACATCTCGCAGCCCATGATCGCCACCGCGCGCGTCCGCGCCGAACAGCAGGGCCTGCCGGCCCGCTTCGTCGGTGCCGACGCGCAGACCCACGCGTTCGAGGCCACGGGGTTCGACCTGTTCATCTCGCGCTTCGGCGTGATGTTCTTCGACGACCCGGTGCGCGCCTTCGCCAACCTGCGGCAGGTCGCGGCGCCCGACGCGTCGCTGCGATTCATCGCGTGGCGCAGCGCCGCCGACAACCCCTTCATGACCACCGCCGAACGCGCCGCCGCGCCGCTGCTGCCGAAGCTCGCGCCGCGCGCGCCCGGCGGACCGGGCCAGTTCGCCTTTGCCGACCGGCGGCACGTGCACGACCTGCTGGCGCAAGGCGGCTGGCACGACATCGCCATCGCGCCGATCGACGTGCCCTGCACGATGCCGGAGAAAGACCTGCTCGGCTACCTGGGCCGGCTCGGCCCCGTCGGCGGCGCGCTGCGCGAAGCGGACGACGAGACCCGCGCGCGGGTCATCGAGACGGTGCGCGCCGCGTTCGAGCCGTTCGTGCATGGTGACGAGGTGCAAATGACGGCGGCGTGCTGGTCGATCGAGGCGCGCGCCGGCGAAAGCGCGGCATGAGCGAGGCGCTGGCGCACACGCTCGTGATCGGCGCGGGCCCTTCTTCCACGAACCGATAGCCGCGAGCCGCACGCCGCGCCCTAACGTGGCGCGGTTGAACAGCCTCGTCACGCATGGCGTTTTCGGGCTTGGCCTCTACGCGACGGCCTGGATGGCCAGCGCGTTGCCGTAGCGACAACTCAGAGCCGCATTCCCAGCCAGATCACCGACTCGGTCGACGCCGCGACCACCGGGCTCAGCACCTTCGACCACACATGGTCCGTTCGCACATGCGACGCCGACTGGTCGTGGTGCAGCTGCTCTTCCTGCACGATCTGCGAGATGACGTGGACGGCCGCGTCGTCCTTGCCGGCCAGTTCGTGCAACTGCGTCTTCAGGTGCCCGAGCACCACGCGTTCGACCGCCACGGTGGTGGCCGAAATCGCATGCCGTCCCAGCAGCCCGGTCAGCAAGCCCAGCACCCAGCCGCCGATGCCGCACAGCCAGTAGCTGCGGCACCGGCGAACACCCCGGCGCTGCAGTTCGGCCCAGAACAGGGCGCGGTGTTTTTCCTCGTGCGCCTTGAACTCGCGCAACTCCGCCACCAGCGACGGCGCGGTCCAGCGGGCCATGGCGATCTGCGCCCTGTAGATGTTCACCGCGCCCTGCTCGCCGGCGTGGTCCACCTTCAGGATGCGGCTGCCCAGCGTGGTGGTGCCGTCAGGCTTGGTTTCCTCGTTCATCCGTGCTCCCTCGTATCCCCGGATTCTGCCGATTGGCACGCCCGACCGACAGGACCCTTCGAAGCCACGCATTCATCGGCTCCGAATAGAAGCGCGCAATGCCCCACGCGACGGCAACGGACACGGCAACGAAGAACACCATCGCCGGCAACTTCCATTCCGAAGGCATTGCCCCGCGCGCGACGACGCCGCGCATCAACCCGAGCACGACGATGTGAAAGAGGTACAGCTCGTAGCTGTGCCGCCCCAACCAGCGCAAGCCCGCGAGCGCCCTGCTCTTCAACGCCCATGCCGGCACGCGCTCGTTGCGCGCCCCCACCAGCAGCACGGCGGTCCCGGCCGCGATGGCGGTGAAGCCGAAGACTTCGTTGCCGTGAATGCCGCGCAGGTAGGTCACGGCCACGAGGCAGGCCGCGGCCAGCTGGAACTGGCGGCCGGCCCATCCGCCGAGGCTGAAGCGCTGCGCGAGCAGCGCCGCGCAACAACCGAAGGCCACGGCGTCGAAGCACGCGAGGTAGCCGTACATGAAGTAGATCTCGTCGCTCGCGTGCAGGCTGCGATACACCGGCCCCGCCACGATCGCCACCAGCCACACGGCCACGATGGCCCACTGCCGCTTCAGCCCGAAGCACAGCAGCGGAAACGCGAGGTAGAACACTTCTTCCACCGACAACGACCAGTAGATGTTCATCGCATAGTTGAAGTACCACGCGTGCTGCATCAGCACGTTGTGCCAGAAGGTCAGCACCGACAACACCGCGACCGGGTAGCCCACCTCGGGCCAGCCCGGCTTGGCGACGTTCATGAACGCCGGTTGCCCCAGCAACCCGAGCCCGACGATGACGGCCAGCGCCACCACCAGGCACGGCACGATGCGCGCGAAGCGAAACGCGTAGAAGCCGCGCAGGTCGACGTTGCCCAGGCTGCCGTAGCGCGCGAGCGTGGTCGAGGTGATGAGGTAGCCCGACACCACGAAGAACATCGTCACGCCGTAGTTGCCGTTCACCGCCACGGACTTGATGAACACGGCCGGCAGCACGGCGGCCAGCGGGCTGTCCAGCAGCGAGTACGACAGGTGGAAATGCAGCACCAGCACCAGCGCGATGGCCATGCCGCGCAGCACGTCCACCCTGAAGTTTCTCGGCGGGGCGGGCGGGTCAGAAAGCAACGACATCGGGGAAACACCTAGAAGCAACACGGCGGCGAGCTTAAACGAGCGCCGCCAGAGGGAAAGCGGCCCTCCATGTGCCGAGCCGAAACCCCTTCGCCGCTGGCCCGGTATTTGCAATCATGACCAAAAATGACAGAAAATTTTCTTGTTTGACTTATATTTGTAAACTGGTTTTCAAAAAAAGCACACTTTCGGGCGCACCGCACCGTTCATGAACAGCACCGTCGACACCCCAGGCACCACCGTGGCCCAGCGCATTGCGCAGGCGCTGCCACGTCTGACGCGCTCGCACCGGCAAGTGGCCGACTACGTGCTCGAGCACCCCCTGCAGGTGGCGACGCTGCCCATCGACGAACTGGCCGCCGCGGTCGGCGTGTCGGTGGCCACGGCCAACCGCTTCGCCCGCGCGCTCGACTTCGACGGCTACGCCACCTTCCGCGCCGAGCTCGTGCGCGGCTTCGAGCCGCTGGTGGCGCCGGTGGAGCGCCTGCGCGGCAACCTGGAGCGCCCGACCACCGTGGCCGAGGTGTTCGCCATCGCGCTCGACGAGAGCCGCCGCAACATCGAGGCCACGCGCCAGACGCTGGACTACGCCGCCTGCGAAGCCGCGGTCGAGCGCATCGGCAAGGCGCGCTCGGTCTACATCGCCGGCTTCGGCGCAAGCGGCTGCTCGCGGGCCTGCTGCAGCACGGGCTGGACGGCAGCTGCAGCGACGTGCGCCTGCTCCCGGGCGTGAGCGGCGTCACGCATGCGGCCCGCTCGCTGATGCACGCGGGCCCGCAGGACGTGTTCATCGGCCTGACCTTTCCGCGCTACCTGAGCGACACCGTCGCGCTCGCGCAGATTGCGCGCGACCAGGGCTGCGGCGTGATCGCGCTCACCGACCGCCCCACCTCCCCGATGGCCCCGATGGCCGACGTGGCGCTCTATTGCCAGACCGAAACCAGCTACCGCCCGAACTGCGAGACCAGCGTGCTCGCGCTGATCGAGGCGCTGACCAGCGCGGTGTCGCTGCGCGCGCCCGACCCGGTGCAGTCGGCGCGCCGAACGCTGCAGGTCCTGCAGCCCTGGCTGCACGGCGCGAACGGGCTGGCGCGCATCAACGCCATCGACACCGCCTCGCGCACCACCGACGCGGCCGCCCTGAACGGCGCCCGCAAGAAACAGAAGAAAGCTCCCCGATGACCCAGTCCCATGTGCCAGTGATCGCCATCCACGGCGGCGCCGGCACCATCAGCGCCGCCACGACCAGCGCCGAGCAGGCGCAGGCCTACCACGACGCGCTGAAAAGCATCGTGGCCGCCGCGCAGTCGGCATTGCTCAAGGGCATGTCCGCGCTCGACGCCACCTGCCTGGCCGTGGAAATGCTCGAAGACTGCCCGCTCTTCACGCCGGCCACGGCGCGGTGTTCACGCACGACGAAACCCATGAGCTCGACGCCGCCGTGATGGACGGCGCCACCCTGGCCGCCGGTGCCATCGCGGGCGTGTGCCATGTGCGCCGCCCGGTGCGCGCCGCGCGCGCCGTGCTCGAAGACGGCGCCCACGTGCTGCTGGCCGGCGCGGGCGCCGAGGCCTTTGCGCGCGAACACGGGCTGGAGATGGTCGAGCCCTCGTTCTTCTCGACCGAGGCGCGCCGCCAGCAGCTGTACCGCGTGCGCGGCACCGGCCGCGTGGTGACCGACCACGAAGGCGCGTCGATGACGGCCGCCGTGCCGGCCACGCCCCTCGACGAAGACAAGAAGTTCGGCACCGTCGGCGCCGTCGCGCTCGACATGCACGGCCACCTGGCCGCCGCCACGTCGACCGGCGGCATGACCAACAAGCGCGTCGGCCGCGTGGGCGATTCGCCCCTGATCGGCGCCGGCACCTATGCCGACGACCGCACCGCCGCCGTGTCCTGCACCGGCAGCGGCGAAATGTTCATCCGCGTGGCGGCCGCCTACGACGTGTGCGCGCGCATGGCCTACGGCGGCGCCACGCTTGAAGCCGCCACGCACGCGGTGGTGCGGCAGTCGCTGCCCGCCATCGGCGGCACCGGCGGGCTGATCGCCGTCGACCGCCACGGCAACCTGAGCCTGGCCTTCAACACCGAAGGCATGTACCGCGGCCACGCGCGCGGCACCGATGCGCCGAGCACGGCCATCTTCGCCTGACGCCGCACGTTCCCTTTTTCTCCCGCACTCCCATGTCCTCCCCTGCCCTCGCCCTGCCGGACGGCCGCGTTCTCGCCGTCGACGACCTCACCGTTCGCTTCTCGACTTCCGAGCGCACGGTCGATGCCGTCAAGAACCTGTCCTTCCACGTCGACCACGGCGAAACGCTCGCGGTGGTGGGCGAATCAGGCTCGGGCAAGTCAGTGACCTCGCTCGCGCTGATGCGGCTGGTGGAGCACGGCGGCGGCCGCATCCTGAACGGACGCATGGCGTTTCGCCGCCGCAACGGCGAAGTGCTCGACCTGGCGCAGGCACGCGACGGCGCGATGCGCGGCATTCGCGGCGCCGACATCGCGATGATCTTCCAGGAGCCGATGACGTCGCTGAACCCGGTGTTCACCGCCGGCGAGCAGATCGCCGAGGCCATCCGCATCCACCAGAACAAGAGCGACGCGGCCGCGCGCGCCGAAGCGCTGCGCATGCTGGAGCTGGTGCGCATTCCGGAAGCGCGCAACGTGCTCGACCGCTTTCCGCACCAGCTGTCGGGCGGCATGCGCCAGCGCGTGATGATCGCCATGGCGCTGTCGTGCAAGCCGCAGCTGCTGATTGCCGACGAGCCCACCACCGCGCTGGACGTGACCATCCAGGCGCAGATCCTGCAGCTCATTCGCGAGCTGCAGAAAGAGATGCACATGGGCGTGCTCTTCATCACGCACGACATGGGCGTGGTGGCCGAGATCGCCGATCGCGTGCTGGTGATGTACCGCGGCGACAAGGTGGAAGCGGGCAGCTCCGACGCCGTGTTCGCGTCGCCGCAGCACCCCTACACCCGCGCGCTGCTGTCGGCCGTGCCCAAGCTGGGCGCCATGCAGGGCACCGACCTGCCGGCCAAGTTCGAGCTGCTGCGCACCGAGGGCAGCCCCGAGCCCGTGGCGATCACCGACACCACGCCGCAGACCACCGTGCGTGAAGACGCCGGCCCCATTCTTCGCGTGCGCGACCTCGTCACGCGCTTCGACGTGCGCAGCGGCCTGTTCGGCCGCGTGAAGCGCCGCGTGCATGCGGTGGAAAAGATCAGCTTCGACCTGTACCCCGGCGAAACGCTGGCGCTGGTCGGCGAGTCGGGCTGCGGCAAGTCGACCACGGGCCGCTCGCTGCTGCGCCTGGTCGAGAGCCAGAGCGGCGCCATCGAGTTCGGCGGCCAGAACATCCGCGAGCTGCCCACGCGCGAGCTGCAGGCGCTGCGCCGGAACATCCAGTTCATTTTCCAGGACCCGTTCGCCTCGCTCGACCCGCGCGTGACGGTGGGCTTCTCGATCATGGAGCCGCTGCTGATCCACGGCATCGCCAAGGGCGCCGAGGCGCAGCAGCGCGTCGACTGGCTGCTGCAGAAGGTCGGCCTGCCGCCCGAAGTGGCGCAGCGCTACCCGCACGAGTTCTCGGGCGGCCAGCGCCAGCGCATTGCCATTGCACGCGCGCTGGCCCTGAACCCCAAGGTGGTGGTGGCCGACGAGTCAGTGTCGGCGCTGGACGTGTCGATCCAGGCGCAGATCGTCAACCTCATGCTCGACCTGCAGCGCGAGCTGGGCGTGGCTTTCCTGTTCATCTCGCACGACATGGCCGTGGTCGAGCGCATCAGCCACCGCGTGGCCGTGATGTACCTGGGCCAGATCGTCGAGATCGGCCCGCGCCGCGCGGTGTTCGAAGCGCCGCAGCACGCCTACACCCGCAAGCTGATGGCGGCGGTGCCGGTGGCCGACCCGTCGCGCCGCCACAAGCCGCGCGCGCTGCTCGAAGGCGAGATTCCCAGCCCCATTCGCGCCGTGGGCGACGAGCCCGACGTGCCGCCGCTGGTGCAGGTCGCGCCCGGCCACTTCGTGGCGCGGCATGCCATTGGCGGCGCCTTCTGATCCCGACGCCGAATCACCGGATTTTTTCAACCCGCAGGCCCTCTCCTGCTTTTTTCCTCGAACCGACTGGAGTTCTTCCATGAAGCAATCTTCTTCCTCCCTGCGATGGGCATCCGCACTGCTGGGCCTGGCCGCGCTGGCCGCTTCGGGCTCGGCACTGGCCGCGAAAGACGTGGTGCTGTCGATCGGCTACAGCCGGAAACGCTGGACCCGTACAACACCAACACGACCATCACCACGGCCGTGACGAAGACCTTCTATGAAGGCCTGTTCCAGTTCGACAAGGACCTGAAGGTGCAGAACGTGCTCGCCGAGAGCTACGACGTTTCGAAGGACGGCCTGGTCTACACCATCAAGCTGCGCAGCGGTGTCAAGTTCCACGACGGCACCGACTTCAACGCCGACGCCGTCAAGTTCACGCTCGACCGCGTGCTGAACCAGGACAACAAGCTGCTGCGCTACAACCAGTTCAACCGCGTGAGCAAGGTCGAGGCGGTGAACGCCAGCACCGTGCGCATCACGCTGAAGGAGCCCTTCGGTCCCTTCATCAACTCGCTGGCCCACGCCTCGGCCGCCATGATGTCGCCCACCGCGCTGAAGAAGTGGGGCAACAAGGACATCGCCTTCCACCCCGTGGGCACCGGCCCGTTCGAGTTCGTCGAGTGGAAGCAGACCGAAGCCGTCAAGGCCAAGAAGTTCGACGGCTACTGGAAGAAGGGCTACCCCAAGGTCGACACCGTGTCGTGGAAGCCGGTGCTCGAGAACAACACGCGCGCGGCCATGCTGCAGACCGGCGAAGCCGACTTTGCCTACCCCATTCCCTACGAGCAGGCCGAGCTGCTGAAGAAGAGCGACAAGCTCGAAGTGGTGGCGTCGCCCTCGATCATCACGCGCTTCCTGGCCTTCAACATGCTGCAGAAGCCCTACGACAACCCGAAGGTGCGCGAAGCCATCGGCTACGCCATCAACAAGGAAGCGCTGGCCAAGGTCGCGTTCGGCGGCTATGCCATTCCGGCGCAGGGCGTGCTGCCCCAGGGCGTGAAGTACGCCGAGAAGATGGACCCGATTCCCTACGACGTGAAGAAGGCCAAGGCCCTGCTGACCGAAGCCGGCTACCCGAACGGCTTCGAGTCGGTGCTGTGGAGCGCCTACAACAACACGACCAGCCAGAAGACCATTCAGTTCGTGCAGCAGCAGCTCGCGCAAATCGGCATCAAGCTGCAGGTGCAGGCGCTCGAAGTGGGCCAGCGCACCGAAATGGTCGATGCATGGCCCGACGCCAAGACGGCCAAGGTCCGCATGTACTACACGGGCTGGTCGTCGTCGACCGGTGAAGCCGACTGGGGCCTGCGCCCGCTGTTCGCATCGGAAGCCTGGGCTCCCAAGCTGAACAACATGTCGTTCTACAAGAGCGACGTGGTCGACAACGCACTGGCCAAGGCGCTGGTGACGGTCGACGAAAAGGAACGCACCGCGCTGTACAAGACCGCGCAGGAAGAGATCCGCAAGGACCTGCCGCGCGTGCCGATGGTCACGGAGCAGAACCTGTCCTCCCACGCCAAGCGCCTCTCCGGCGTGTTCGTGATGCCTGACGGCAACATCAACATCGACGCCATCGCGGTGTCGAACTGAGTCACTGAGTTCTCCCCCAGGCTTCGCGCACTTCGTGTCGCTACGCCACCCCCCTCACCGGGGGCAACACCTGCGGCCCGGCAAAGCCGGTTCCGCGGTGTTTCCCCGAAGAGGGCATTGATTGCCTGCTTCCCATGCTGAATTACTTCCTCAAACGACTGTTGGGCCTGATCCCCACGCTGCTCATCGTGGCGGTGCTGGTGTTCCTGTTCGTCCACATGCTTCCCGGCGACCCGGCGCGCCTTGCCGCCGGCCAGGAAGCCGACGAGCAGACCGTGGCCATGGTCCGCGCGGAGCTCGGGCTCGACAAGCCGCTGCCGCAGCAGTTCGTGAACTTCTTCACCCACATGCTGCAAGGCGACTTCGGCACCTCGATCCGCACGCGGCGGCCGGTGTCGGTGGAGATCGGCGAGCGCTTCTTCCCGACGGTGATGCTGACCATCACCAGCATGGTGTGGGCGGTGATCTTCGGCATGGGCATCGGCATCGTGTCGGCCGTGTACCGCAACAAATGGCCGGACCGGCTGGGCATGACGCTCGCCGTGTCGGGCATCTCTTTTCCCGCATTTGCACTCGGCATGCTGCTGATGCAGATCTTCTCGGTCCAGCTCGGCTGGCTGCCCACGGTGGGGGCCAGCAGCTGGAAGCACTACATCCTGCCCTCGATCACCCTGGGCGCGGCCGTGGCCGCCGTGATGGCGCGCTTCACGCGGGCCTCGTTCGTCGAAGTGATCCAGGAAGACTTCGTGCGCACCGCGCGCGCCAAGGGCGTGCATGAAACCAGCGTGGTGTTCAAGCACACGCTGCGCAACGCGCTGATTCCGGTGGTCACGATGATGGGCCTGCAGTTCGGCTTCCTGCTGGGCGGCTCCATCCTGGTGGAGGCGGTGTTCAACTGGCCGGGCCTGGGCCGCCTGCTGGTGGACGCGGTGCAGATGCGCGACTACCCCGTCATCCAGACGCTGGTGCTGCTGTTCTCGCTCGAGTTCATCCTGATCAACCTCGTGGTCGATGTGCTGTACGGCTACATCAACCCGACCATTCGCTACAAGTGAGCACGCCGACATGACGCAAGCTTCCGGCGTGCCTGCCGAAATCATTCTTCCGACCGCACCGGTCGCCACGCTCCAGACCGCGGGCAAGATCCGCACGCCCTGGGGCGAGTGCTGGCGCCGCTTCAAGAAACAGCCCGTGGGCCTGGTGGCCGCGGTGTTCGTGCTGCTGCTGGTGTTCGTCGCGGTGTTCGCGCCGTGGATCGTGCCCTTCGATCCCGAGAACTTCTTCGACTACGACATGCTGAACAGCGGCCCCTCGGCCACGCACTGGTTCGGCGTCGACCCGCTGGGGCGCGACATCTTCAGCCGCATCCTGGCCGGCGCGCGCATCTCGCTGATGGCGGGCTTCCTGTCGGTGCTGGTGGGCGGCTTCGTGGGCACGGGCTTCGGCCTGCTGGCGGGCTACTACGAAGGCTGGTGGGACCGCGTGGTGATGCGCGTGTCCGACGTGCTGTTCGCGTTCCCCGGCATCTTGTTGGCGCTGGGCGTGGTGGCCATTCTGGGCAGCAGCATGACCAACGTGGTGGTGGCGGTGTCGGTGTTCAGCGTGCCCGCGTTCGCGCGGCTGGTGCGCGGCAACACGCTGGTGCTCAAGCAGCAGACCTACATCGAGGCCGAGCGCAGCATCGGCGCGTCGGACTGGACCATCATCGTGCGGCACATCCTGCCGGGCACCATCTCGTCGATCGTGGTGTATTTCTCGATGCGCGTGGGTACGTCGATCATCACGGCGGCCAGCCTGTCGTTCCTGGGCATGGGCGCGCAACCGCCGACGCCCGAGTGGGGCGCGATGCTCAGCGAAGCCCGCGCCGACATGGTGACCTCGCCGCACGTGGCGCTGTTCCCCAGCCTGGCCATCTTCTTCACCGTGCTCGCCTTCAACCTGCTGGGCGATGCGCTGCGCGACGCGCTCGACCCCAAGATCGACCGCCAGTAGTCTTCTTTCTGTTTCTTCATGTCTTCACTCACGCAGCCCGCCGCCCTGCCCTTCATCGGCAACCTGCTCCAGGGTGAGCACAACACCATCACCGACGTGGCGGGTGTCACGGTCGGCCACCATACGCTGAACGACGGCGACGTGCAGACCGGCGTGACGGTCATCCGCCCGCACGCCGGCGACCCGTTCCAGGACAAGGTGCCGGCCGCCGCCGTGGTGCTCAACGGCTTCGGCAAGAGCGTGGGGCTGGTGCAGCTCGAAGAGCTGGGCGTGCTGGAGACACCGATCGCGCTGACCAACACTTTTTCGGTCGGCACCGTGGCCACGGCGCAGATTCGCCAGTGCGTGGCGTCCAACCCCGAGAGCGGGCGGGCGCTGCCCACGGTGAACCCGCTGGTGTTCGAGTGCAACGACGGCTTCCTCAACGACATCCAGCGGCTGGCCGTGCGCGAGGCGGACTACCTGCGCGCGTTCGACAACGCCGACACCGACTTCGAACAGGGCTCGGTCGGCGCGGGGCGCGGCATGTCGAGCTTCCAGCTCAAGGGCGGCATCGGCAGCGCGTCGCGCCGCGTGTCGGCGCGCGGCGGCGGGCTGCACACGGTCGGCGCGCTGGTGCTGGCCAACTACTGGCGCCAGCCGCAACTGCGGCTCGCGGGCCACGCGGTGGGCGACCGGCTGGAGGCCCTGCAGGCCTCGCGCGGCGTGCCGGCGTCGGCCGAACCCGAGAAGGGCTCGATCATCATCGTGGTCGCGACCGACGCACCGCTGGACGCACGCCAGTTGCGGCGGCTGGCGCTGCGCGCCGGGGCCGGGCTGGCCCGCACGGGCTCGGTCTTCGGGCACGGCAGCGGCGACATCGTGCTGGCCTTTTCCACCGCCTACACCGTGCCCGACCGCGTCGAGCGCGCGATGCCGGCCGTGGCGATGCTGCACGACGGCCTGCTCGACGGTTTGTTCCAGGCCGCGGCCGACAGCACGGAACAGGCGATCATTCATGCCCTGTACCGGGCCACGGCCGTGACCGGGCGCGACGGCAACCATCGCGCCGCGCTCGGCGACCTGCTGCCGCCCGCCTCCCTTTCTTCCAGCTCGTTCCTGAACCGATCGCACCGCCCATGAAAGTCCTGATTTCCACCGACATCGAAGGCGTCGCCGGCGTCTACCACCCCGAGCAGACGCGCCAGGGCAACCCCGAGTACGAGCGCGCCCGCCTGCTGATGACGCAGGAGGCCAACGCCGCGATCGCCGGCGCCTTCGACGCGGGTGCCACCGAGGTGCTGGTGAACGACTCGCACGGCGGTTTTCGCAACATGCCGCCCGACGTGCTCGACCCACGCGCCCGCGTGGTGCAGGGCAAGCCGCGCTACCTGAGCATGGTGGCGGGCGTGGAAGAAGGCGTGCAGGCGGTCTGCATGGTCGGCTACCACTCGCGCGCGCAGGGGCGCGGCATCCTGGCGCACACCATCAACAGCTTTGCCTTTGCCGGCATTTCGCTCGGCGGACAGGAGCTGGGCGAGGCCGGGCTCTACGGCGCGCTGGCCGGTGAATATGGCGCGCCGGTGGTGATGGGCAGCGGCGACGACGTGTTCATTGCCGAGAACCGGCCGCTGTTCCCGCACGCGACCTTTGTCGAGACCAAGAAGGCGTCGGGCTTCAGCAGCGGCGTTTCGCTGTCGCCCGAGCAGTCGCGCCGGGCGATCCGCGCGGGTGTGATGGAAGCGCTGGCCGCGCGCGCCGGCGCAAAGCCGCTGGTGTTCGAAGGCCCGCAGACCGTGACGCTGCGCACGCAATCGACCGCGCTGGCCGACCTGTTCTGCCAGTGGCCGAGCTTGGAGCGGGTCGACGGTGTCACGCTGCGCTTCACCGCGCCGACGGTGGAAGCGGCGGTGCGCACGCTGAACTGCTGCTCGGCGATGTCTTCGATGTTGCGCTGAGGGACCGCCCTGGCGCACGGCCGAGCCGGAAACCCGGTCAGGCCGGCGCGGCCTTCAGGGCCAGCAGGTTGTCGCGCAGCGCCTCCATCAGCGGCGACCAGGCCGAGCCCGGGCGCGAGAGCAGCACCACGGCGCGGGGCACGCGCAATGCCGGCACCGGAAGCACCGCGAAGCGGCTGTCGTCGGCATGCCGCATGAAGGAGCGCGGCACCAGCGTGACCAGATCGGCCGCGGCAAGGACCGACAGGTTGAGCTCGGACGCAAACGGCACTTCCATCACCACCCGCGGCGCAGGCAGGTTGTGGCGGGCGAAGATGTCGGAGATCGCCTTGAAGGCGGCCGAAGTGGCCGGCCCCGAGATCCACCCGTACGCGGTGACGTCGGCCAGGGCCACGCGGGCGCGCTGCGTCAGCGGATGGCCCGAGCGCACCAGGGGCAGCATGGGATCGTTGTCGACCTTGGTGCGCTCGGCGTCCAGCGGCTGCCCTTCGTAGGCGGGAACCAGCGCAAGATCGAGTTCGCCCTCGCGCACCAGGGTGGCGAGGTTGTCCGAACGGTCGACGCTCAGGCGCACCCTCAGCCCGGGGCGCTTGGACAGCAAGGAGCCCAGCGCCGCCGCGACGCGGTTGCCGGAGGTCGTGTCCGTGACGCCCACTCGCAGCAGCCCCGACTGCTGCGCCCGCATCTCGTTGGCCAGCCGCACGGTATCCGCATAGTCGGCCTGCAGCCGGCGCGCCTGCTCGGCGACCCTCAGCCCGGCCGAAGTCAGCACCATGCCGCGCGCGCTGCGCTCGAACAGCTGCAACCCGAATTCGGCCTCCACCCGGCGCACCGCCTTGGTCAGTGCGGGCTGGGTCACGCCCTGTTCGTCGGCCGCCACCGAGAGCAGGCCCGACTTGGCGACCGCAAGGAAATACTGGACATCGCGCATCGACAGGGACATTCCTGGAGTTTATGACTTTGGCAATGTCCAGGAATGAGATTCGGCGGCACCGGCACTTAAATTCCGCATACGCCAATCCACCGATCGAACGCCATGCCGTCCTCTTCCCCCAACATCGTCCTCATCGTCGCCGACAACCTCGGCTGGGGTGAGCCAGGCTGCTACGGCGGAGGCGCGTTGCGCGGCGCACCCACCCCGAACATCGACGGCCTCGCGAGGCAGGGCCTCCTGCTGCAGAACTTCAATGTGGAGAGCGACTGCGTGCCGACCCGCTCGGCATTGATGAGCGGCCGCCATCCGATCCGCACCGGCTGCCTGCAATCGGTGCCGCCAGGCCTCCCCCAGGGGCTGACGCGGTACGAGATCACCCTGGCCCAACTGCTGTCGGCACAGGGCTATGCCACCGCGCACTACGGCAAGTGGCACCTGGGCGACGTGCCGGGGCGCTTTCCTTCGGACCGGGGATTCGACGAGTGGTACGGCATTCCGCGCACCACCGACGAGAGCCAGTTCACTTCGACGATCGGCTTCGACCCCACCGTGGTGGACCTGCCCTGGATCATGCGCGGCCATGGCGGCGAGCCTTCGGAAACGGTGAAGGTGTACGACCTGGAGGCACGGCGGCGGATCGATGCCGACCTGGTGGACATGTCCGTCGACTTCATGCGACGCCACACCGCGGCCGGCAAGCCTTTCTTCCTCTACCTGCCGCTGGTGCACCTGCATTTCCCCACGCTGCCGCACCCCGAATTCGCGGGACGCACGGGCGCGGGCGACTTCGCGGATTCGATGGTGGAGATGGATCACCGCGTCGGCCAGGTGGTGCGTGCGCTGGACGAGCTGGGCGTGGCCGACGACACGCTGCTGATCTTCTGCAGCGACAACGGCCCCGAGTTCCGCGCCCCCTACCGCGGCACGGCCGGCCCCTGGAGCGGCACCTATCACACCGCGATGGAAGGCAGCCTGCGGGTTCCCTTCATCGCGCGCTGGCCGGGCCGGATTGCAGCCGGCCGCGTGAGCAACGAGATCGTCCACGTGACCGACCTGTTCACGACCCTGGCCGGCGTAGCCGGTGCCGCCGTGCCGCAGGACCGGCCCATCGACGGCGTGGACCAGTTGCCCTTCCTCCTGGGCGAATGCGAGAAGTCGGCCCGCGAGGGCTTTGCGTTCTACATCAAGAACGATCTGCGGGCCGTGAAATGGCGCGACTGGAAATTGCATTTCTACTGGGAGCCCGAGGTCAATGAAGGAAAGGGCAAGCTCGAATCGCCCTATCTTTTCAACACCACCCGCGACCCGAAGGAAACGACGGACGTGCTGGTCTACAACACCTGGGTGCTGGGGCCGGTGCTCAAGCTGGTCAAGGCCTTCCAGGACAGCTTCGTGCAGCACCCCAACACGCCGCCCGGCCAACTCGACGGATAAGGAGCCTTCATGAACACGCCCTCAGCTTCCCGTCGCCACGCATTGGCCGCCCTGGGCGGCGCCATCGCGCTCGCCGTCTCGCCCCCCATCCTTGCCCAGGGGGCCGGCCAGGGCGCCTTGGCGGGCCGGCCGGTCACATGGCTGGTCGGACAGCCGCCCGGCGGCAGCGTGGACATCCTCACCCGCCTTGTCGCGCGGCATGTCGAGCAGACGCTCGGACAGCCCGTGGTCGTGGACAACCGGCCGGGCGCCGCGGGCGCATCGCGCTGCAGGCGGCCGCGAGGGCGCCTCACGACGGACTGACGGTGGTCACCATTCCCGGGCCGATCCTGACCACTGTTCCCGTGCCCCGGATCGGCAAGGAGCTGACTGGCGTGGCGACATTGGCCAAGGGCCCGATGGTGCTGGTGGGCACCACGGCGGCCCCCTTGCCGCCCACGCTGGCCGGGCTGCTCGCAGCAGCCGGCAAGGACCCGAAAGCCTTCAGCTTCGCCTCGTCCGGCAACGGCACCAGCCAGCACCTGGCCGGCGAGCTGCTGAACCAGATCGCGCGCACGCAGATCGTGCATGTTCCCTACAAGGGAGGCAGCCAGGCCGTCACGGACGTGGTGGGCGGCCAGGTGCCGTTGGGCATGCTCGGCATCACCCCGGTCCTGCCGCACATCAAGGCGGGCAAGCTGCATGCCTACGGCGTGACGACCGCCACGCGCTCGGCCGCGCTGCCCGACGTGCCCACGTTGCGCGAAGCCGGCCTGCCCGGGTTCGACGCGGATCAATGGTTCGTGGTGGCAGCGCCCGCGGGCGTGCCCGCTGAACGTGTGCGCGCCCTCAACGCGGCCATCGCCCAAGCCTTGCAGAAGCCGGAGGTGCAGGCAGGCTATGCAGCCGCGGGAGTGGTGCCCGCACCCGCGACGGCGGAACAGACCACGGCTTTCGTGACCCAGGAACTGGAACGCTGGCAGGCGCTGGCGAAAAAAGCCAACCTGCCCCTGGATTGATCGGCCTCCCGCCGATCCGCTGGTCCGCCCATCCACCGGGCGGCATGCTCACCTGACGTCCCCGGCATCCGCGGGGAGCCCTCGGACTGCCTCGCTCCCCGGGAGTTTTCCGGTTTGGAGCCTTCGCGGCAGTCCTCTCGCCTTATCCGGAATAAGCATCCAACCGTCCCGCAACCCGCATGGATGCTGGCGAATAAGCTTATCCGCATAAGGCGCGAACCAAAAAATAGTTTGTTTCCATAAGGCTGGCTTCCAGAATCTCGGCTTCTTGCTGGGGCGCTGGACGCACCGCACTTCAAGACAAACGCACGCACGATGTACCAATACACAGAATTCGACCGCCAGTTCGTTCATCAACGAGCCGCCCAATTCCGAGACCAGCTCGAGCGCTGGCAAAAGGGCCGCCTCCACGAGGACGAGTTCCGCCCGCTGCGGCTGCAAAACGGCTGGTACGTCCAGCGCTATGCGCCGATGCTGCGCGTGGCCGTGCCCTACGGCGAGCTTTCCAGCCGCCAGCTGCGCGTGCTGGCCCGCATTGCCCGCGAGTACGACGAGCCCGAAGCCGAGGTCTACAAGAAGGCCATCGAAACGCAAGGCCAGCTCGGCAGCCACAAGCTCCCGACGCACTACGCCCACTTCTCGACGCGCCAGAACGTGCAGTACAACTGGATCCCGCTCGCCAAGTCGGCCGACGTGATGGACCTGCTGGCTTCGGTCGACATGCACGGCATCCAGACCAGCGGCAACTGCATCCGCAACATCACGAGCGACGAGCGCGCTGGCATCGCCATCGACGAAATCGCCGACCCGCGCCCCTACGCGGAAATCATGCGCCAGTGGAGCACGCTGCACCCTGAGTTCGCGTTCCTGCCGCGCAAGTTCAAGATTGCCATCACCGGCGCCACCGAAGACCGCGCCGCCACCGGCTGGCACGACGTGGGCCTGCACCTGGTGAAGAACGAGGCCGGCGAGATCGGCTTTCGCGTGCAGGTGGGCGGCGGCATGGGCCGCACGCCCATCATCGGCACCGTGCTGCGCGAGTTCCTCCCGTGGCAGCAGATCATGAATTACCTCGAAGCGGTGATCCGGGTCTACAACCGCTATGGCCGCCGCGACAACATCTACAAGGCGCGCATCAAGATCCTGGTGAAGGCCGAAGGCCAGCGCTACATCGACGACGTCGATGCCGAGTACAAGCAGATCCTGGAGCACGACGGCGCGCCGCACACCATCACGCAGGCCGAGTTCGACCGCGTGGCCGCTTCCTTCGTGCCGCCGACCCTGGCCACCCGCGTGCTGCAAAGCGCCGAGAAGACCGACGCCGAGCTGCGCACGCACGCCGCCGACGACGTGCAGTTCGCCCGCTGGCTCGCCCGCAACGTGGCGCCGCACAAGAACCCCGCGCTGCGCGCCGTGACGCTGTCGTTCAAGCGCCTGAAGCAGGCGCCCGGCGATGCATCGGCCGACCAGCTCGACACGCTCGCCCAGCTGGCCGACCGCTTCTCCGCCGGCGAAGCCCGCGTGACGCACGACCAGAACGTGGTGCTGCCCTGGGTGCACGCCGAAGACCTGCACGCGCTGTGGCTCGCCGCCCGCGCCGCCGGCTTTGCCAGCGCCAACGTGCACCTGCTGACCGACATGATCGCCTGCCCCGGCGGCGACTTCTGCGCGCTGGCCAATGCGCGCTCGATCCCCATCGCCGAAGCCATCACCGAGCGTTATCAAGACCTGGACGAGCTCGACGACCTGGGCGAGATCGACCTGCACATCAGCGGCTGCATCAACTCGTGCGGCCACCACCACAGCGGCCACATCGGCATCCTGGGCGTCGACAAGGACGGCAAGGAGTGGTACCAGGTCACCCTCGGCGGCTCCGACGGCTCCGCGCTCAGCGCGCGCCGGTGGCCGGCAAGGCCGTGGGCCCCTCGTTCTCGGCGGCCGAAGTGCCGGGCGTGATCGAGGCCGTGCTCACCACGTACCGCGACACCCGCGAGAACGGCGAGAACTTCATCGACACGCTGCGCCGCGTGGGCCCGGACCCGTTCAAGGCCGCCGCCAACGGTGCGCGTTTCAAGGTGGAGGAAGCAGCATGAACAAGACCCTGAACATCCTGGCGGCCGAAGAGCATGTCGACGACGGCGACCCGAAGGTGCTGCAACTGGCCAACGACGCCGACCCCTTCGCCATCGAGGTGTGCCTGGCCGACATCGAGCGCATCGACCTGAACTTTCCGAAGTTCACCGACGGCCGCGCCTACAGCCAGGCCTTCCTGCTGCGCCGCCGTCTTGGCTTCACGGGCGACATCCGCGCCACGGGCGACGTGCTGATCGACCAGCTGGTGCAGATGGAACGCACCGGCTTCTCCAGCGCCGTGCTGAAGGAAGGCGTGGACGCCTCCGACGTACAGCGCCAGTTCGACCGCTTCGCCACCTTCTACCAGGCGACGCCGTGAAGACCGCGCCGCACTTCGTGGCCGGCGCCTGAGCCCGCATCGGAAAACTTCGACATGAGCCTTGCCACGGACATCGACTTCGCACGCATCAACACCGACCTCGGCCGCAACGCCGAAGGCCTGGTGGACTGGGCCATCGGCCTGGGCCAGCCCGCGATCATCACCACCAACTTCCGGCCTTTCGAGGCCGTGATCCTGCACATGGTCACGCGCGCCAGGCGCGACGTGCCGGTGGTCTGGATGGACAACGGCTACAACACCGAGGCCACCTACCGCTTTGCCGACGAGGTGACCAGGCAGCTGGGCCTGGACCTGCACATCTACCTGCCGCGCCGCTCGCGCGCGCACCGTGAAGCGGTCGAAGGCCCGACGCCGGCGCTCGACGATCCGCGCCACGCCGCCTTCACCGAAGAAGTGAAGCTGGAGCCCTTTGCCCGCGCGCTGCGCGAGACGGCGCCCAAGGTGTGGTTCACCGCGCTGCGCGCGACCGACACGGCCGTGCGCGCGCAGATGGACCCGGTCAGCGTGAACCCGGACGGCCTCATCAAGGTCGCGCCGCTGCTGCACTGGTCGTCCAAGGAGCTGTACGAATACTGCGAGAAGCACGGCCTGCCCAACAACTTCGACTACGTGGACCCGACCAAGGGCGAAGACAACCGCGAGTGCGGCCTGCACCTGTCGCACTGAGCGGCGTCGCCGCCTCCTCGCCCATTTCCTCGCATTCAGCACCTACTCAGATGAACGCCCGTACCGAAACCGAACTGCTGCTGCCGCCCATGCACTCTCCCGCGCGCCTGTCCAACACGCACCTCGATGCGCTGGAAGAAGAAACCATCTTCATCCTGCGCGAAGTGGCGGCCGCCTTCGAGCGCCCCACCCTGCTGTTCTCGGGCGGCAAGGACTCGCTGGTGCTGCTGAAGTGCGCGGAAAAGGCGTTCGGCGTGGGCCGCATTCCGTACCCGCTGCTGATGATCGACACGGGCCACAACTTCCCCGAAGTGACGGCCTACCGCGACCAGCGCGCCAAGGAACTGGGCGCCGAACTCATCGTGCGCAACGTCGAGGACTCGATGAAGCGCGGCACCGTGCGCCTGGCGCACCCCGGCGAGTCGCGCAACGCGCACCAGTCGGTCACGCTGCTCGAAGCCATTGAAGAATTCCGCTTCGACGCGCTGATCGGCGGCGCCCGCCGCGACGAGGAAAAGGCGCGCGCCAAGGAGCGCATCTTTTCGCACCGCGACAGCTTCGGCCAGTGGCAACCCAAGGACCAGCGCCCCGAGCTGTGGACGCTGTTCAACACGCGCCTGGCCCCGGGCGAGCACTTCCGCGTGTTCCCCATCTCGAACTGGACCGAACTCGACGTGTGGCAATACATCGAGCGCGAGCACGTCGGCCTGCCGTCGATCTACTACACGCACAAGCGCGAGGTGGTCGAGCGCCGCGGCCTGCTGGTGCCCGTGACCGAACTGACCCCGCCGCGCGACGGCGAAACGGTGCAGGTGCGCGACGTGCGCTTTCGCACCGTGGGCGACATCACGACCACCTGCCCGGTCGAGAGCCTGGCCGCCGACGCGGGCGACGTGGTGCTGGAAACGCTGTCGGTCGACGTCAGCGAGCGCGGCGCCACGCGCATGGACGACATGACCTCCGAAGCTTCCATGGAGAAGCGCAAGAAAGACGGATATTTCTGATGAGCACGACGACGACTGCAACCCCTGTCTCCACCCACGTTGACGGCGACACCGGCACCGCCCTGCGCTTCATCACCTGCGGCTCGGTCGACGACGGCAAGAGCACGCTCATCGGCCGCCTGCTGGTCGACAGCAAGACCGTGCTGCAAGACCAGCTGGCCGGCGTGCAGCGCGGCGGCGAGACCGACCTGGCCCTGCTGACGGACGGCCTCTCGGCCGAGCGCGAACAGGGCATCACGATCGACGTGGCGTACCGCTACTTCTCGACCGCCCAGCGCAAGTTCATCATCGGCGACGCGCCGGGCCACGAGCAGTACACGCGCAACATGGTCACGGCCGCCTCGGCCGCCGACGCCGCCGTGGTGCTGGTCGACGCAACCAAGCTGGCCTGGGCCGCCGAAGTGGAAGACGGCACCGTGGTCAAGCGCGAGCTGCTGCCGCAGACGCGCCGCCACACGCTGCTGTGCCATCTGCTGCGCGTGCAGTCGATCGTGTTCGCCGTGAACAAGCTCGACGCCATCGGCGACGCGGGCCTGGCCTTCGAACGCATCTCGACCGCGCTGAACGCCTTTGCCGAAGCGGCCGGCGTGCAGGTGGCGGCCATCGTGCCGATTTCCGCGCTCAAGGGCTGGAACGTGGCCACGCGCCATGCCGACTGGGTCGGCTACGAAGGCCCCAGCCTGCTCGAGCTGCTCGAAGAGCTGCCCGTGACGGCGCAGGACGAGGCCGTGCCCTTCGCCTTCCCGGTGCAGTGGGTCGAGAAGTTCTCGGCCTCCGCCGACACCTCGCAGGGCCGCCGCGTGTTCTGGGGCCGCGTGGCCTCGGGCCATGTGGAGCCGGGCCAGCGCGTCACGGTGCTGCCGAGCAACCAGACCGCCACCGTCGCCCAGGTGCTGAACCACGCGCGCCAGCCGCAGGCGGTGCATGCAGGCCACAGCGCCGGCATCGTGCTGGACCGCGAGGTCGACGTGTCGCGCGGCGACTGGCTGCTGGCGCCCGAGGCCTTCGAGCCGGTGCGCGAGATCACCGCCACCGTGGCCTGGCTCGACGACGAGCCGCTGGTCGCGGGCCGCGTGTACTGGGCGCTGCAGGGCCATCGCTGGGTCAAGGCCAAGGTGGCGCGCATCGTCGACCGGGTGAACATCACCACGCTCGAATCGGAGCCCGCCACGCAGCTGGAAGCCAACGCCATCGGCGACGTGGTGCTCGCGCTGCAGCAGCCGCTGGCGGTGCTGCCGTTCACGCAATCGCGGGCGCTGGGCTCGCTCGTGCTGGTCGATACGGCCTCGCACAAGACCGCCGCGGCGGTGCTCGTGCAACCTTCCGCCGCAAAGGCCTAAAATCTAGGGTTTTTCCCGACCACTTCTGACGCAAAAAGACAAATGACCCACGTCGTCTCCGAAGCCTGCATCCGTTGCAAATACACCGACTGCGTGGACGTTTGCCCCGTCGACTGCTTCCGCGAAGGTCCCAACATGCTGGTGATCGACCCGGACGAATGCATCGACTGCGCGGTCTGCATCCCCGAATGCCCGGTCAACGCGATCTACGCCGAGGAAGACCTGCCGGCCAACCAGATCGCCTTCATCAAGATCAACGCCGAGCTGGCCGTGGCCGACGGCTGGAAGAGCATCACCAAGCGCAAGCCCGCCCTGCCTGACGCCGAAGAGTGGAAGGACAAGACGGACAAGGTCGGGGAGCTGGTGCGCTGAGCACCGTGACCGCGCCCATTGAAACCGACGCGCTGATCGTCGGCGCCGGCCCTGTCGGGCTGTTCCAGGCCTTTCAACTGGGCCTGCTCGAAATTTCCTGCCATATCGTCGATGCACTGCCCGCCGCGGGCGGCCAGTGCGTGGCGCTGTATGGCGACAAGCCGATCTACGACATTCCCGGCACGCCCATGACCAGCGGGCGCGACCTCGCGCAGTCGCTGCTGCAGCAGGTGGCGCCGTTCAAGCCGCAGTTTCACTTCGGCGAGCAGGTCGCCACCCTCGAGCGCCAAGCCGACGGGCGGCTGCTGCTGGCCACCTCGGCCGGCAAGGCCTTCCTGGCCAGGACCGTGTTCATCGCCGCCGGTGTCGGGGCCTTCGTGCCCAAGCGCATCGCGCTGGAAGACATCGGCCGCTTCGAGGGCACGTCGCTGTTCTATCACCCCGATTCGCTGGACCGCTTCGCGGGGCAGACGGTGGTGGTCAATGGCGGCGACGACATCGCGCTGGAAACCGCCATTGCGCTGACGGCCACGGCCAGGCAGGTCACGCTGGTGCACCGCCGCGACGGCTTCCAGGCCGACGAGGCGACGGTCGCGGCCATGCGCCAGTTGGTGGCCGACGGCAAGCTGGCTTTCAAGGTCGGCCAACCGGCGGCCTTCGACGGCAAGCAACTGCGGATCGCGACACCCGACACCACCACCATCGACCTGCCGCTGGACGCGCTGGTCGCCTGCCTGGGCATTTCCCCGCGCCTCGGCCCCATCGCCGACTGGGGCCTGGCGTTGGAGCGCAAGCAGGTGCCGGTCGACACCGAGAAATACGAGACCCGCGAACGCGGCGTGTTCGCGGTGGGCGACATCAACACCTACCCGGGCAAGAAGAAGCTCATCGTCTGCGGCTTCCACGAGGCCACGCTGGCCGCCTGGGGCGCCACGGCCATCGTGTTCCCGGGCAAGGCCGTGCCGCTGCAGTACACGACCACCAGCACGCGCCTGCACGAGCTGCTGGGCGTTTCCAAGGCCGCCTGAACGTCGTCAGGCGCCGGGCAGCAGCGCCCGGTATTCGCCGATGAAGCCGGCGATGGCATCGACGAAACGGTCGATGTCCGCATCCGCCAACGGCAGCGACAGCACGACGAAGCCGCGCGGCGAGGTGTAGATGCCCTGGCCCAGCAGGTGGAAGAACAGCAGTTGCCGCAGCCGCCCGTCGACCGCCGCGAGGTCATCGGTGCTGCGCACTTCCCCCGTCACGAAGTGCCCGTTCATCAGCGAACCCAGTCCGGTGAACTGGAACGCCACGCCCTCCTTCGCGCACAGCGCATTGAGCCGCGAACGCATCGCGTCGCCCTTCTCGGCCAATGCGCCGGCCGCCTCGGGCGTGAACAGCTTCGTGAGCCCGGCGTAGCCCGCCGCCATCGTCATCACGTTGTTGTTGAAGGTGCCGGAATGCGCCAGCGGCCCGGTGCGCGGGTCGAACAGCGCCATCACGTCGGCGCGCCCGCCGAAGGCGCCGAACGACATGCCCCCGCCGATGTACTTGCCCAGGGTCGTGAGGTCCGGGCGAATGCCCAGTTTGTTCGCCAGCCCATGCGGCGCGAGCCGCGAGGTCATGACCTCGTCGAACACCAGCAGCGCGCCGACCCGCGTCGCCGACTCGCGCAAAGCCTGCAGAAAGTCCAGGCGCCCCGGAATGCAGCCGCTCGCGCCCTGCATCGGCTCGAGCAGCACGGCGGCGATCTCGGGGCCGTGCTTTTCGATCTGCTCACGGGCCGTTTGCGTGTCGTTGTAGGGCAGCACGAGAAAGTCGAACGGCACCGTGGTCGGCGACGGCTTGGCGCCGAAGCCCAGCACCCCGCCGTGGTAGCCGCCCGAGAACACCACGATTTTCTTGCGCCCCGTGAAATGCAGCGCGGCCGTGAGCGCCATCAGGTTGGCCTCGGTGCCCGAGTTGGTGAAGCGCAGTTGCTCGATCTGCGCAAAGCGCTCGCAGATCAGCCGCGCCAGCCGCCCTTCGAGCAGGTTGTGGCCCGTGAGGTTGATGCCGCCTTGCATCGCCTCGATGACGGCCTCGCGGATCTCCGGCGCCGAGTGGCCGTAGACGCCGGCCGTGTACTCGGCGATGAAGTCGGCATAGCGGTGGCCGTCGGCGTCCCACAGCGCGGCGCCCTCGCCCCTGGCGATGGTCAGCGGAAACGGCGCATAGAACAGCACCGAGCGGCTGTTGGCGCCGGGCATGTAGCGCGCCTGCTGCTCGAACTGGCGCAGGCTGGCCGGGTTGGCCTCGTTGAAGCGCCGGTGCGCGGCGGCAAGGGCCTGGTCGATGGCGGCGTCGGCTGCATGGGTCATGGCGGATGTCCTTGGTGGGGAGACACAAATTAATTGATCACTGCTCAATTAATATTGTTTATACGATCAATTGAGCTGCCGCACAATGGCATCGACCATGAGACCGCCTCGCCCCCCAAGACCCCAAAGCCCCCCAAGCCCCGCTCCGCCGGCCGCCCCACCGGCGGCGGCGAACTCTCCAAGCAGCGCGTCGCAGAAGTCGCGCTGGCGCTGATCGACGAATCCGGCCTGGGCGCGTTCAGCATGCGCGAGGTGGCGGCGCGGCTGGGCGTGTACCCGGCCACGGTGCACTGGCACGTGAGCACGCGCGAGGCGCTGCTGGCCGAGGTGGCGGCCACCGTCATGGCCGAGGTCGCACCGCCCCCGGGCAAGCTCGGCTGGCAGGCCTGGATCGCCGAACTGTTCCGCCGCTGCCGCGACAGCGTGCGGCGCCACCCGAACGTGGCGCAGTTGCTGGGTGCGCAACTGGTGTCGAACGGCAGCCTGCCCACCGAGCTGGTCGAGGGTGTGCTGGCCGCGCTGACCGAAGCGGGCTTCGAGGGCGAGCCGCTGCTGGAGGCCTACAACTGCGTGATCGCGGCGATGCTGGGCTTTCTCACGATGGAGTTCTCGCCCTTGCCTTCCGACAACACGCAGGCCTGGGCCGAGGAGCTGCGCGAACGCGTGCACACGATCCGCCCGCTCGACCACCCGGTGCTCACGCGCAACCTGCCGCTGCTGGCCAACAAGGCCTTCATCGTGCGCTGGGACAACGGCACCACAGTGCCGCTGGACAGCAGCTTCGAACGCCACATCCAGATGACCATCGACGGGCTCGAGGCCTTCGCGCGCAGGGTCAGGACGGCTTAGCCGCCGCGTTGCCTTCGGCGTGGGCCTGGTGGCCGATGCGCAGCAGCGCGTCTTTCAGCCACAGCACGCCGGCGTCGGAATTGGAGCGCCGGTTCCAGCACACGACCGAGCGGTAGCCCTGCAGCTCGAACGGCAGCGGGTGCACCGCGAGCACATCGCGAAAGCGCTCGGCCACGCGCAACGGCATCACGGCGACGTGATCGGTCTGCGCCAGCAGGTCGACGATCTGGCCGAAGCTGGTCATGGCCACGCTCATGGTGCGCGTGCGACCTTGCCGCGCCAGCACCTGGTCGATGAGGTCGTCGAGCGCCGAGCTGCCGTAGCCCAGGAACACATGCGGCGCGCCGCAGAAGGCGTCGAGCGTCGCCTCGCGGCCCAGCGTCGGGTGGCCGCGCCGCACGGCGACGACATAGCGGTCTTCGTACAGCAGCGCCGATTCGCAGTCGCTGGGCGGCTGCAGGCGCGGCAGCACGGCAATGTCGAAGTCGCCCTTGCGCAGCCGCTCGGTCAAGGTCAGGAACGAACTGGTCTCCCAGTAGATGCGCACGCGCGAGCCGCACGCCACCAACTCGTTGGCCAGCGTCGGCAGCAGCAGGTGGCTCGCGTAGTCGCCGCCCGAGATGCGAAAGATGCGCTGCGACGCCGCGGGGTCGAAGCCTTCGCCGGGCTCCAGCATCGCCGACAGGTCGGCCAGCACGCGCTCCACCTGGCCGGCCAGCGCCTGCGCGCGCGCCGTGGGCTCCACGCCGTGCGCGGTGCGGGTGAAGAGCGGGTCGCCGAAGGTGTCGCGCAGGCGATTGAGCGACGCGCTCACCGCGGGCTGGCTCAGGAAGAGCCGGGTCGCCGCGCGCGACACGCTGCGCTCGCGCATCAGGGCATCGAAGGTCCGCAGCATGCCGACGTCGAGGCTGCGGATATCACGTTGGGCCATATCTCATATTCAAAGCTTCGAATTGCCCGCGGGGCGGGCGGTCCGTATCGTCGGGCGCACAAGTACAACACGACTGGAGACACACGATGAATCGGTTCAGACCCTCGCCGGGCGCGGGCGCCACGCGCCGCCGCACGCTCGGCATCCTCGGCGCCGGCCTTGCCGCGCTGGCCGCCGGCCCCGCCTTCGCGCAGGCCCCGCGCTTTCCGAGCCGCGTGGTGCGCATCGTTCCCTTCGGCTCGCCCGGCGGGCCGATGGACGTCATTGCGCGCATCTACGCCGAGAAGCTCAAGACCCGCTGGAACCAGCCGGTGATCGTCGAGGCCAAGCCCGGCGCAAGCGGCACCATCGCCGCCGACACCGTGGCCAAGGCCGCGCCCGACGGCTACACCGTGCTGCTCACGCTGCCGCTCACGCACATCAACAACGTGGTGCTGCAGCCCAAGCTGCCCTACGACCCCGTGAAAGACTTCGAGCCGCTGTCGCAGCTGGCCACCGGCGGGCCGATGCTGATCGCGCGAGCCTCGGCGCCATTCTCGAACGTGCGCGAGTTCGTGGCCTATGCCAAGGCGCACCCCGGCGTTTCCTACGGCACCTGGGGCAACGGCTCCAACGCGCACCTGTTCGGCGAACTGCTGGCGCGCCAGAGCGGCATCGACCTGGTCCACGTGCCGTACAAGGCCGAGGCCGCCGCGCACAACGACATGTTCGGCGAGGCGCTGGGCGTGGCCTGGGCCAACCCGTCCACGGCGCGCGCGCTGGCGCAGTCGGGCCGCATCAAAGTGCTGGGCATCACGGGGCGGCAGCGCGTGCGCTCGATGCCCAACGTGCCGACCTTCACCGAGCAGGGCTTTCCCGGCTTCGACCTGGACAGCTGGATCGGCGTGTACGCGCCCGCGAAAACGCCCCAGCCCGTGCTCGACGAATGGGCGACCGCTCTGCGCGAGATCACGAAGATGCCCGACGTGCAGGAGCGCCTGGCCGGCTTCGGCTTCGAGCCCCTGGGCAGCACGCCGGCCGAGTTCCGGGCCAACTACAAGGCCGACTTTCCCCGTGTCGCGGACCTCATCAAGGCCGCAGGAGTCACCCCCGAATGAGCGCAGTCGCACCACCCTCCCCGGCCACCACAGCCGAGTGGCAACCCATCACGCTGGACACCGGCACCGCCTACGGCCGCAAACCGCCGGGCCACAAGCCCGAGCTGACCGAGGTGGGCGCCGGCACGCCCATGGGCGAGCTGCTGCGCCGCTACTGGCACCCGATCGGCCTGGCCGCCGATGCCGACGACACGCCGCGCAAGGTGCGCGTGCTGAGCGAAGACCTCATCTTGTTTCGCGACAAGCGCGGCCGCGCGGGCCTGGTGCACTGGCGCTGCGCGCACCGGGGCGCGTCGCTCTACTACGGGCGCGTCGAGGAAGAAGGCATCCGCTGCTGCTACCACGGCTGGATGTTCGACGTGCAGGGCCAGTGCGTCGACCAGCCCTGCGAGCCCGACGGCGGCGCGCGCAGCCGCGCCCGCGTGCGCCAGCCCTGGTATCCGGTGGAAGAACGCTACGGCCTGATCTGGGCCTACCTCGGCCCGGCCGGGAAGAAGCCGGTGCTGCCGCGCTACGACTGCCTGGAAACGATGGACGAAGGCGAGACCCTCGAGGCCGACGGCAACAGCATCGGCGGCGGCGGCCCGCAGGTCATTCCGTGCAACTGGCTGCAGCACTACGAGAACGTGGCCGATCCGTTCCATGTGCCGGTGCTGCACGGCAGCTTCAGCGGCACGCAGTTCGTGGCGCTGATGGGCCAGATGCCCGAAGTCACTTTCGAGAGCACCGAGACCGGCGTGATGATCACCTCGATCCGCAAGCTCGAGGACGGCGGCACCTTCCGGCGCGTGGCCGGCCCCGTGCTGCCGACCCTGCGCGTGGTGCCGAACCCGCGCGTGGCGGCCTACGGGCGGGTCGAGTCCATCGGCTGGGTGCTGCCCATCGACGACCACAGCTTTCGCATCTACACCGTCGGCCGCGTGAAGAACCCGGGCGACCTGGCGCGCGTGCGCTCGCGGCTGAACGGCAAGCTGTGGGAAGAACTGACCGAGGCCGAGCACCGCAGCTTCCCCGGCGACTACGAGGCACAGGTGAGCCAGGGCGCGATCACCGCGCATTCGGAAGAGCACCTGGCCACGTCGGACCGCGGCATCGTGATGCTGCGCCGCCTGCTGCAACGCCAGCTCGACGCGGTGCGCGAAGGCAAGGACCCGGCCGGCGTGAGCTTCGACCCCGAGGCCGCGCCCGTGCATTTCGAGGCCGGCAACTTCCTCGTGCGCGAATGAGCGCGGCGGCCAGTGCAGCCAGTGCAGGCATCGAGGTCAAGGTCGCGCGCAAGACGATCGAGGCCGACGGCGTGGCTGGCTTCCGGCTGGTGGCGGCCGACGGCGCGCGGCTGCCGCCCTTCACGCCGGGCGCGCACATCGACGTGTCGCTGCCCGGCGGGCTGGTGCGGCAGTACTCGCTGTGCAATGCGCCCGCGCAGGACGACCACTACGAGATCGGCGTGCTGCGCGACGCCGCATCGCGCGGCGGCTCGCTGGCCATGCACGACGCCGTGCACGAAGGCGCGGTGCTGCGCATCAGCGCGCCGCGCAATCACTTTCCGCTCGACGAAAGCGCCACGCACAGCCTGCTGCTGGCGGGCGGCATCGGCGTGACGCCGCTGCTGTCGATGGCGCAGCGGCTGGCCGCGCTGCAAGCCGACTTCGCGCTGCACTGCTGCAGCCGCACCGCCACGCGCACGCCCTACCGGCGGCGGCTCGAGGCCAGTGCGTTTGCCGACAGGGTGTTCTTTCATCACGACGACGGGCCGCCCGCGCAGCGCATCGACCTTGCCGCGGCCATCGGCCGGCCCGCGCCCGGCAGGCACCTCTACGTGTGCGGCCCGCAGGGCTTTCTCGACGCGGTGCGTGCCACCGCGCGCGGGCTGCGGTGGGCGGACGCGCAGGTGCACTTCGAATACTTCTCGGGCACCTTGCCCGCCCCCGATGCGCAAGGCGGCTTCGAGGTCGAGTTGCGCAGCTCGGGCCGCGTCGTTCGCGTGCCCGCGTCGGTCAGCGTGGTGGACGCGCTCGCGGCCGAGGGCATCGACATTCCGGTGTCGTGCGCGCAGGGCGTCTGCGGCACCTGCCTCACGCGCGTGCTGGCGGGCGAAGTCGCGCACAACGACCTCTACCTCACCCCCGCCGAGCAGGCCGCGAACGACCAGTTCCTGCCCTGCTGCTCGCGCGCGATCTCACCGCGGCTGGTGCTCGACCTCTAGCAGCTCGTAGAGCACCATGCGCGTCTGCCGCCCGCGCAGTTCCGCCATTTCCTCGATGCGGCGCGTGGCCAGCCGGCCGCCGAGCCCCGCGAAGGTCGTCTCCGAGATCAGCGTGCGCGTGCCCAGCTCCTTGTTCGCGCCTTCGATGCGGCTCGCCACGTTGATGACGTCGCCGATGGCGGTGTAAGACAGCCGCTCGCTCGCCCCCAGCACCCCCGCGATCGCGTGGCCGGTGTGGATGCCGATGCGCGTGCGGAACTCGTGCATGCCCTGGGCGCGCCACGTGGCGTTGAGTTCATTCATTTCGGCGTGCAGTTCGAGCGCGGCCGTGCAGGCCTTGTACTCCGCGTCTTCCAGGTCCATCGGCGCGCCCCACAGCACCATGATGCCGTCGCCCATGAACTTGTCGACCACGCCGCCGTGCCGCGCGAACACGCGCGCCGCGAGGTTGAAGTACTCGGTCAACTGCTTCACGAGCACGTCGGCCGCCAGCGATTCCGAGATGGAGGTGAAGCCCTCCACGTCGGTGAACATCGCGGTGATGCGGCGCGGCGAGCCGCTGGGCGCGAGCGCGTGCCTTCGGCGACGAGCTGCTTGATGACGTCGACCGGCACGAACTTGCTGAAGGCCTTGAGGCTGCGCGCCGACTCGTCCAGCGCCTGGTTCAGGTGCTGGATCTCGAGCACGCGGCTCGACTCGAGCGGCAGGTTGTCCAGCTCCAGCCGGCCGATGCGGCGCGCCACGCGCGAGAGGTTCTCGATGGGCGTGGTCACGAGCTTCGACAGCCGGAGCGCGATGAACAGCGCGACGCCCAGGAACGTGAGCGTCAACGCCAGCGCCCACAGCACCGTGCGATGCAGGTCGCCGAGCAGCACGTCCTCGGGCTCCCAGCTGACCAGCTGCCACCGGGTGGACGGAATGTGCGACGTCTGCACCAGATACCGGCGTCCCTCGTGCACGATGGCAAACGCCATGTCGTCGGCGCCGCCCGCCGTGCCGGCCGCCCGCATGTGCGCGTGAAGGGTGCCCAGCACGCCGTCGTCCTCGTCCGGCGATTCGAGCTCGCGAACGGCGTGCGGACTGTCGCTGCGCGCGAGCACATGATGGTCCGCGCTCAGCAAGGCGCTCTCGCCGTGGCCCAGCTCGCCGAAGATGCGCACGAGCTTCGACAGGTGCCCCAGCGACACGTTGGCGGCCACCACCAGGTGTTGCGTGCGGCCTTCGTCGTCGAGCCGCCCGGTCGGCTCCGCGAGGCTGATGGCGAGCTCCTTCGCCGCGACCGAGAGAAAGGGCGCGGTCCACACCGGGCGCCGGGCCTTCACGGCGGCCTCGAACCAGTTGCGGTGCGCCGGGTCGTAGTCGCTGCGGAAGGCGCTGATGTGGGTGGTGGCAAAACGCTGTTTCGCGTCGCCGCCTTCGGAATCGGGCGAGCGCTTGTATTGCCAGGTCTCGGTGCTGAAGTCGGGGCTGCGCAATATCTGGCGGATGGCGGGCGACGGGTAGCGCAGCGCCGTCATCAGGTGGCCGTCGTCGGTGGCCACGTTGAGGCTGTCGAGCTCAGGGTTCTGCTCCAGCAGCGTCCACAGCATTTCGGAGGTCTGCTCTCCGTCTTCTCCCGCCGCGTGCAGGCTGGGCGAGTCGCCTATCGCGCGCACCACCGCCTCGGTCCTGGCCAGGAAGGCCAGCACGTTGTCCTCGACGCGGTCGTGGTTGATCTTGTGCGCGGCCGTGCCCACGCTGGACACCAGCCGCTCGACGGCCCAGTAGCCCAGCGCCACCAGCAACAGCGACTGCACCAGCGCGACGGCGCAAATGATGGTGCCCACGTCGACCCTGAAACGCCGCAAGCGGGTGCGTGTGAAATCGTCTGCCATGGAGTTCCTCCGCGCGCACGTCCAGGTGCGCGCCCTCGTTCTTTTTTCCCTCGGGCAATTCTCGCCCGAGTTCGGCGCGACGCGGGTTTTCCCGCCCTTCGAATGGCACGCACAGCGTCGCGGCTTCCCGACAGCGGATAAACTCGGGGCCGCCCCGGGGTTCTCCGCGGGGCAATTGCTAGGGGTGCTGAGCGGCTTGCCGCCCGGCTGAGAAAGTCCCTTTGAACCTGATAGAGGTAATCCTCGCGCAGGGAAGCTGGTCCGGTGGCCGCTCACGTTCTCTCGCGTGACGACCGTGTCGCTCGGGCCCCGCCCACCTGCCAACCCCTTTGCACTGGAGCAAACGGATGGCACACGACGACAACAACAGCGGCGCACCGGTCGCCACCAACGAAGCACTGACCCCGCTGCCTGCGTCGAGCCGCGTGTTCGGCTGGCACGACCACGCCTCGCTGTGGTTCAGCCTGGGCGTCGGCCTGCTGGTGATGCAGATCGGCGCCTACCTCGTGCCGGCGGTGGGCACGCGCGACGCGGCCATTGCCATCGTGCTGGGCTCCTGCCTCGGCGCCGGCCTGCTGGCGTGGACCGCACGGCTCGGCTGCGAGAGCGGCCTGGCCAGCGCGGGCCTGATGCATGCCACCTACGGCAGCGCCTTCGCGCGGCTGCCGGTGCTGCTGAACATCGTGCAACTGGTGGGCTGGACCACCTTCGAGCTGGTCGTCATGCGCGAGGGCACGCAGGCCATCGGCCAGGCGGCTTTCGGGCCGTCGATCGGCTCGGCCTGGGGCGGCGTGCTCACCACGCTGCTGTGGGGCGCGGTGCTGCTGGCGCTGCTCGCGGGCTCGATGGTCAAGCTGGTGCGGCGCTTCGTCAGCCGCTTCGGACTGCCGCTGGTGGTGCTGTCGCTGCTGTGGCTCAGCTGGCAGTTCGCGACGCGGCTGCAAGCCAAGGGACTGGACGCCTTCTGGGCCCGGCCCGGCGACGGCAGCATGGGCATGTTCAGCGCACTCGACCTCGTCATCGCCATGCCGGTCTCGTGGCTGCCGCTGGTGGCCGACTACGCGCGACACGGCAAGCGCGGCACGGGCGGGCTGGGCAGCGCTTTCAGCGGCACCTGGCTGGGCTACGCGCTGGCCAACATCTGGTGCTATGCACTGGGCGTGATGGTGGTGAGCGTGGCCGAGCCGGGCACGGAGCTGGTGACGGCGCTGCTCCTCGCGCAGGGCGGCCTGCTGGCGCTGGGCCTGATCCTGATCGACGAACTCGACAACGCGTATGGCGACGTCTATTCAGGCTCGGTCTCGACGCACAGCCTGCTGCCGCGCTGGAGCGTGAAGCGCTGGGGCCTGCTGCTGGCCGCGCTGTGCATCGCGTTCGCGCTGGTGCTGCCGATGCACACGCTGGAGCCCTTCCTGCTGCTGCTCAGCTCGGTGTTCGTGCCGCTCTACGGCGTGATCATCGGGCGGCTGGGCGCGGGGCAATCGGTGTCGGTGAACGGCGCGCGCAAGGTCGATTTCGGCGCCGCACTGATCTGGATCGCGGGCATCGCGGCCTACCACGCACTGGCCAAGTGGGCGCCGCAGTTCGGCTCCGCGTTGCCGACGCTGGCCGCGACCTTCGTGCTCGCGTGGCTCAGCCGGCCCAAGCTGGGCGCTACGCCGGCAGGCGGTGCGTCGGCACTGGCGCAAAGCCGTGGTTGAGAGGGCCATGACCCGACCCGACACGCACATTCGCACCCGCGGCCATCGCGCCGAGGATGTATGTGCGCGCCTGCTCGACCGCGTCGGGCAGCGACGCGCCCAGCGCCAGATGCGCGGCAATGGCGGACGACAGCGTGCAGCCCGTGCCGTGCAGGTTGGGGCTGTCGATGCGCTTCGACGCGAGCCGCTTGCGTTCGCCGCCGGACTGCAACAGCAGGTCGACCACGTCGTCGCCCGGCAGATGACCGCCCTTGAGCAGCACCGCCTTCGCGCCGAGCGCGAGCAGCTCCTGCGCCGCGCCGTCGAGCGCCTCGACGCCGTCGATGGCATGGCCGACCAGCAAGGCCGCTTCGTCGAGATTGGGCGTGACCACCAGCGCACGCGGGAACAGTTCGCGCACCAGCACCTGCACCGTCTCGGCCGCGATCAGGCGGTCGCCGCTGGTCGCGACCATCACGGGGTCGAGCACCACGTTCTTCAGCTGGTAGCGGTCGATGGCCCAGGCCACCACCTCGACCACCTCGGGCGCGTGCAGCATGCCGAGCTTGACGGCGTCGACACCGATGTCTTCGACCACGGCCTGGATCTGTGCCTTGAGAAAGTCGGGCGGCACGCCGTGGATGCCCGACACGCCGAGCGTGTTCTGCGCGGTGAGCGCGGTGATGGCCGTCATGCCGTAGCAGCCGAGGGCCGCGAAGGTCTTCAGGTCGGCCTGGATGCCGGCGCCACCGCCGCTGTCGGAACCGGCGATGGAGAGCACGCGTGCGTAGCGCTGGGTGGGGGCTTGGGTCATGCTGAAAATTATCGGCGACTGTTTGGCTCTTCTTTCTCCCTCCCCTTCCGGGGGAGGGTCGGGGTGGGGGCACGCGGCGTATCCATCGC
>NZ_MOWM01000060.1 GCF_016082275.1 Variovorax sp. E3 | reverse complement strand
GCGCCCGCGGGCGCGGCGCGCCGTTGGCGGGTGGCGTAGCGGCTGGCGGCACCGGCGCGGGAGCGGCCGTGCCCAGCTCCAGCAAATGGCTCGGCGGCGGCTCGATCAGGCCCGTGACCTCGACGATGCCGGCCGGCGTCTCGACCGCGCCGAGCTTGGTGCGATCGACGAAATTGCGCTGCACCCAGCCGCGCTGGACCATCACCGTCTGCTCGGTGCCCTCGAGCGCGAACGGCGTCAGCACGTAGAAGCCGGGCACGCCGTGCATCTGCCGGTTGTCCAGGTACACGGTCTGCGGCGTGAGCCAGAGGCCGCGCAGGCGCACCGGGCGGTGCAGTTCGTCGGAAGGCTGGGGGAGCGCCAGGAACTCGGCCTGCGTGAGCGGCGGCTTCACTTTCTGGGCTTCGATGCTGGCCTGCAGCGCCTCTTTCTGCGCGGCGCGCGACAGCTGCCAGCGGCCCAATGAAACGGTGGCGCCCAAGGTCAGGACGGCGGCAAGGGTGATCAGCCAGAAGCGACCGGGACGGCGCCGGTCTTCGGAGTACAGGGGTTCAGGAGTCACTGGAGGAAGCGGGGCGTGCGGCCGATAATGCGGGTCATGAAATATTTCGTCGCCCTGGTGTTCGTGGGCATCTTCGCGAGCCTCGCGTTTGCCCTGTTCTTCATGCTGAAGGACGGGCGCAACGGGCGCGCCAAGAGCGGCGGCATGGCGCGCGCCCTCACCTTTCGGATCGGCCTGTCGGTGTTTTTGTTCCTCTGCATGCTCCTCGCCTGGAAACTCGGTTACATCCAGCCCACCGGACTCCCGCTCGGCAAGTAGATGGTGCTCGTTCCACGAGAACCATGAAAAAGGCGCCTTACGGCGCCTTTTTTCTGGAATGCCGCGAGGTGCTTCGCTCAAAGCCAGTAGACCAGCATGTAGAGGCCGAGCCAGACCACGTCCACGAAGTGCCAATACCAGGCCGCGCCCTCGAAGCCGAAGTGGCGCTCCGGCGTGAAGTGGCCCTTTTGCAGGCGCAGCGTGATGAACAGCAGCATCAGCATGCCGATGAACACGTGCAGGCCGTGGAAGCCGGTCAGCATGAAGAAGGTCGAACCGTAGGTGCCCGAGCTGAGCTTGAGGTTCAGTTCGGTGTACAGGTGGTGGTATTCGTAGCCCTGCACGCCCAGGAAGATCATGCCCAGCAGCACGGTCATCCACATGAAGCGGATGGTCTGCGCGCGGTGGCCGGCACGCAGCGCGTGGTGGGCGATGGTGAGGGTCACGCCCGAGCTCAGCAGCAGCGCGGTGTTGATCGTGGGCAGCCAGAACGGGCCGACGGTCTGGAAGGGCTCGACGATGCCGGCCGGCGAACCGGTGGCGCCGGCCGCGACGCTGGGCCACACGGCCTTGAAGTCGGGCCAGAGGATCGCGTTGTCCAGGCTGCCGAGCGTCGGCAGCGCGTGGGTGCGGGCCCACCACAGCGCGGTGAAGAAGGCGCCGAAGAACATCACTTCGGAGAAGATGAACCAGCTCATGCTCCAGCGGAACGAGAGGTCGACCTTGTGGCCGTACTGGCCGCTTTCGCTCTCGCCGATGGCGGCGCGGAACCACACGAAGAGCGTGCCGAGCCAGATCACCATGCCCGCCAGCAGCGACCAGGCGCCCCAGGCATGGCCGTTGATCCACTGCGCGGCGCCCAGGATGACGAAGAACAGGCCGATTGCCGCCGAGACCGGGTAGGCCGACGGTCCGGGCACGAAGTAGTAGGGCGTGGTGCCGTGGGTGGTTGAACTCATATCAGCTGCTCCTGGCTTTCTTTCTTCTCTCGATTCAGTGGATTCTGCTTGTCGTGGGTTGCTGCTTCTTCGCCGCCATCATCATCGCTGTGTTCCCGGCCTTTACGCCGCGGCCACATGGCGCACCAGCAGCACCAGGGCGACCACGAAGACGATCACCGCCACGAACGCCACCGCAATGATGTGCAGCGGGTTCAGCTTGCCCAGGTCTTCCTGGTAGGCGCTGTTCTTGCGAACGCCGAAGAACGACCAGCCCACCGCCTTCACCGTGTCCCACAGCGAGGCCTTGGGCCGGGGCGACGGCTCGGTCACGAACGCGGCTCATTGGCGGCATTCGAAACGGCGGCCACCGGCGCCGCGGGCGTCTTGCCGCCCACCTCGAAGAAGGTGTACGACAGCGTGATGGTCTTCACGTCCTTGGAAATCTTGGGGTCGATGACGAACGCGACCGGCCACTGCTTCTTCTCGCCCGGGTCGAGCGTGTACTGGTTGAAGCAGAAGCACTCGAGCTTGTTGAAGTACGGCGCGGCCTGCTGCGGCGCGTAGCTCGGAATGGCCTGCGCGGCCATGCGGCGGTTCTGCACGTTCTGGAACTCGTACATCACCGTGTTGAGCTGGCCCGGGTGCACCTGGATGGTCCGCTCCGCGGGCTTGAAGTCCCACAGGCCGCCACGCACGTTGGAGTCGAACTCGACCGTGATGGTGCGGGTCATGTCGACCTGCGTGTTGTCGGGCGCGTTCACGGCCTTGCCGCCGCTGGCACCGCCCGGTACCTGCAGCTCGGACAGCGCGAGGATGTTGATGCCCGTCATCTCGCAGATGGCGCGGTACATCGGCACCAGCGCATAGCCGAAGGCGAACATGCCGCAGGCCACGACGGCCAGCTTGCCGACCATGCGGACATTGGCGCGGCGGATGCGTTGACCGATGCTCATGATGCTGCTTCCGTTCGGTGGCGTGCGTGATGAAGTGCGCGTGTGGCGGTCGGGTTCAGCGTGCGCCGAACCAGACCATGCGCACGATGAAACCGATGAAGAACACCACGGCGATGGAGGCCAGCGTGAGCCCCATGCGCCGGTTGCTGCGTTTCTGTTCGGGTGTCATCGCGTGGGGGCCGCTGCTGCTAGTGCCAGGCCGGTCAACCGATCACCTTGGTGGCGGTCGCGTCGAGCTTGGGCGGGGTCTCGAAGGTGTGGAACGGCGCCGGCGACGGCACTTCCCACTCGAGGCCTTCGGCGCCTTCCCATGGCTTCTGCGGGGCCTTCTCGCCCTTGCCGCGCATGGTCGGGAACACGACGAACAGGAAGAAGTACACCTGCGCGAAGCCGAAGAAGAACGCACCGACCGACGCCACGGCGTTGAAGTCGGCGAACTGCATCGGGTAGTCGGCGTAGCGTCGCGGCATGCCGGCCAGGCCCAGGAAGTGCATCGGGAAGAAGGTCACGTTGAACGAGATCAGCGACCACCAGAAGTGGACCTTGCCGCGCGTTTCGTTGTACATCACGCCGGTCCACTTGGGCACCCAGTAGTAGAAGCCCGAGAACATGGCGAACAGCGAGCCGGCCACCAGCACGTAGTGGAAGTGGGCCACCACGTAGTAGGTGTCCTGCAGCTGCGTGTCGATGGGCGCCACGGCCAGGATCAGGCCGGTGAAGCCGCCCATCGTGAACACGAAGATGAAGCCGACCGCGAACAGCATGGGCGTCTCGAAGGTCATCGAGCCCTGCCACATGGTGGCGATCCAGTTGAAGATCTTCACGGCCGTGGGCACCGCGATCAGCATGGTCGCGTACATGAAGAACAGCTGGCCCGTGAGCGGCATGCCGGTCGTGAACATGTGGTGCGCCCACACGATGAACGACAGGATGGCGATCGACGAGGTGGCGTACACCATCGAGGCATAGCCGAACAGCTTCTTGCGCGCGAAGGCCGGGACCACCTGGCTGATGATGCCGAAGGCCGGCAAGATCATGATGTAGACCTCGGGGTGGCCGAAGAACCAGAAGATGTGCTGGTACATCACCGGGTCGCCGCCGCCGGCGGGGTTGAAGAAGCTGGTGCCGAAGTGGCGGTCGGTCAGCGTCATGGTGATGGCGCCGGCCAGCACGGGCATCACGGCGATCAGCAGGTACGCGGTGATGAGCCAGGTCCAGCAGAACATCGGCATCTTCATCAGCGTCATGCCGGGAGCGCGCATGTTCAGGATGGTGACGATGATGTTGATCGAGCCCATGATCGACGAGGCGCCCATGATGTGCATCGCGAAGATGCCGGCGTCCATCGAGGGGCCCATCTGCAGCGTGAGCGGCGCGTACAGCGTCCAACCCGCGGCGGGTGCGCCGCCGGGCATGAAGAACGAGCCCACCAGCATCAGCGCCGCCGGGATCAGCAGCCAGAAGCTGAAGTTGTTCATGCGCGCGAACGCCATGTCGGAGGCGCCCACCTGCAGCGGGATCATCCAGTTCGCGAAGCCCACGAAGGCCGGCATGATGGCGCCGAACACCATGA
Source organism: Variovorax sp. E3 (assembly GCF_016082275.1). GTDB lineage: Bacteria > Pseudomonadota > Gammaproteobacteria > Burkholderiales > Burkholderiaceae_C > Variovorax. The sequence continues at coordinate 34,959 of NZ_MOWM01000060.1, read as the reverse complement.
TCAGGCCGTGCATGGTGGTGAACTGGTTGAACAGCTCGGGGTTCACCAGCTGCAGGCCGGGCTGGAACAGCTCGGCGCGGATCAGCAGCGCGAGCACGCCGCCCACCATCAGCATCGTGAAGCTGAACAGCAGGTAGAGCGTGCCGATGTCCTTGTGGTTGGTCGCGAACACCCAGCGACGCCAGCCGGTGGGCGCGTGGTGGTCGTGATGCTCGTCGTGCGCGTGGTCGCCGGGGACTGCGTGACCGTGGGGGTCGAGGACTGCACTCATTTCGTTGTTCCTTGCAATTTCTTCGTCGCGGGGCGCTGCCCGGTCACTTGCCGCGCAGGGCGAGCACTTCGGCCGGCTGCACCAGTTGGCCGGTCTTGTTCGACCAGCTGTTCTTGGTGTAGGTGGCCACGGCCGCGAGGTCGGTATCGCTCAGTTGCTTCCACGACGGCATGGCGCCGTTGTTCTGGCCGTTGAGCAGCACATGCAGCTGCACCGAGTGGTCGGCGTCGAGCACCTTCGGGTCGCCGTCCAGGGCCTTGATCGGGCCCGCGCCCTTGCCGTTGGCCTGGTGGCAGGCGGCGCAGTTGGCGGCGTAGACCTTCTCGCCGCGCACCAGCATGTCGGGCAGGGTCCAGACCTTGGTCGGGTCGTCGAGCTTGGCGGCGGCGATCTTGCGCTGGTCGGTCACCCAGGCGGTGTAGTCGGCGGCCGAGACCACCTTCACCTGGATCGGCATGAAGGCGTGTTCCTTGCCGCACAGTTCCTGGCACTGGCCGTAGTAGGTGCCGATGGTCTCGGCGCGGAACCAGGTGTCGCGCACGAAGCCGGGAATCGCGTCCTGCTTGAGGCCCAGCTGCGGCACCGCGAAGGCGTGGATCACGTCGTTGGCGGTGGTGATGATGCGGATCTTCTTGTTGACCGGCACCACCAGCGGGTTGTCGACCTTGAGCAGGTAGTCGTCGGGCATGGCGCCCTTGGCACCGGCGTCGGACATGGCGCGCTGCGAGCTGTCCAGCGTGGAGATGAAGGCCAGGCCCTCGCCTTCGCCGTTCAGGTAGTCGTAGCCCCACTTCCACTGGTAGCCCGTGGTCTTGATCGTGAGGTCGGCGTTGGTGGTGTCCTTCTGGGCCACCAGCACCTTGGTGGCGGGCAGCGCCATCACGATCACGATGAGGAAGGGCACGATGGTCCAGATGACCTCGACCACCACCGATTCATGGAAGTTGGCCGCCTTGTGGCCCACCGACTTGCGGTGCTTCCAGATCGAATAGAACATGACCGCGAACACGGCGACGAAGATGACCGTGCACAGGATCATCATGATCGTGTGGAGCAGATGCTGCTCCTGCGCGATCTTGGTCACCCCGACCGGAAGATTCAGCTGGCGCACCGAAGGGCCGCCGGGCAGATCGTTGACTGCGTGCGCCGCGCTGCTGAAAGCCGCGCCGGCCGCCAGCAACAGATTCGCCGGCCTGTACTTGTTGCGCCAAATGCTCTTCATCGTGTTCACGTTTCTTCAATTTTTCGACAAACCCAAGCGTGCAGCACTGCGCGCGCCCCCTCAGGCGCCGCGCAACGCCATGCGAATCTCGCGGGCCAAGGCCGCACGCAACTCCGGGCGTACATAGCGCCCCACCCTGACCGATCGACCCTGACCCGAAACCTCGATCAGCGAACGATCGCCGGTCTGCGGTTCGATCCGCACCTGGTGCGGAAGAAATTCCGTGCGCTCGTAGTGCCCGCCGTTCTCGAGCTCGACGACGAGGCGTCCCTCCTGCAGCGCGATCTTCTCGCCATCGGTCGCATGCCGTGCGTAAACCATGAACGCAAACCCGACAGCGGCCAGTTCGAGCCAGGCAAAAGGCAACACCAGGGGCGCACCGTGCAGCCAGAACAGGGTGCCGATGCCGAGCGATACCACGCACAGCGAGGCGTAGAGCCAGCCCAGCTGGCTCGGCGTCACCGAGCAATTTCGCTTCAGGAACCAGTGGATGCTCTGGCCTGAAACGGTGGCAAATCGAAACACGGAATTCGACACGGGCGAGTTCAGCAAATCGGTGCGTCGACGGTGGCCAAACCCCTCGTACAAACAGGATCCGACACCCCTCGATCGCGGGACAATACCCGCGAGTTTCACGCAACGGCGGATTGTAGCGGGTAGATATCGGCGCCCGAGTGCCCTGTGGGACGCCTACGGGTCACTACTAGTAGGCAAAAAACGGCCTGTGCGACAGGCGTTCTGGCCGCGCCGGCGGCCGCCGGTCAGGCGCCCGGACGGCCCCGTTGCAGCATCGAGCGCATCTCGCGCAGCGACACCGCGCTTTCGGCCGACAGCGACACGCGCGGCGCCGGCTTGAACGCATGGCCGTAGATGACCTCGAAGGTCAGCGCGATGCGCCCGCCGCCTTCTTCGGCCGGCGCCAGGTCGGGCAGCGCCTTCTTCAGCGACTGCAGCCACGCCTTGCCGCGCAGCGCCGCAAAGCGCCCCGGGTGCAGGTTGCGGCCCAGCGTGCGCAGCTCGGCCAGCGCCGCCTCGGGCGTGGCCCAGGTCAGCACGATGCGCTCCATGTCCATCACCGGCTCGGCAAAGCCGGCGTGCACCAGCATGTCGCCCCAGTCGTGCATGTCGGTGTACTCGTGGCCGGCGGCGGGCCAGCCCAGGCGCGCATGCAGCGCGCGCAGCTCGCGCACCGTGTCGGGCCCCAGGCAGGAGAACATCAGGAAGCCGTCGGTCGCCACCAGCTTGTGCCAGTGCGCGATGAGGGCTTCGGGGTCGGCCGCCATGTGCAGCGACATGTTGGCCCAGAGCAGGTCGACGCCGTCTTCGGGCGGCGCGTCGAAGCGCGCCTTGCCGCCTTGCCAGCGGCGCGCGCTCCACCACGGGGCGGACAGCGCCTGGCCGGTCGCGGCCGCAAGCGCGGGCTCGGCCTCGATGACGAAAGAGGCGGCGTCCTTGTAGCGGCGCGCAACCAGTTCGTGCGCTTCGAGGCCGCCGCGCAGCGGGGCCCAGTCGGCCCAGGTGCGGGGCTGGGCCTTGATCCATTGCAGCCGGTCTTCCATCCGGCGGCCGATTTCTTCATGCAGCCAGGGAGAGCCGTCGGCAGGCGCAAGCTGGCGCCAGCGGGCCGCCGCCGTGGCATCGATGGTCGGCGGTCGTCGTGAGGGGTCGGTGGCCATGGGGCAGTGAGTATATTGAGCGATGTTCAGCCAGTGGGGCCTGAGGCCTTTCAGCTCATTGCTCGCGCGGCTGCCCAGCCAGTGCGCGGTCTGCCATGCCTGGCCGTCGCGCCCGGTGTGCGATGCCTGCGTGGCCCGTTTCGCCCCGCCGGCGGCGCGTTGCGGCGGTTGCGCCCTGCCCGTGCCCGAGGGCGTAGCCCGCTGCGGCGAATGCGTCCGGCACCCGCCGCCGCTGGACGCCTGCCTTGCCGCCTGCACCTACGCCTGGCCATGGCCGGACACCATCGCCGGCTTCAAGTTTCGCGGCGACGCCGGCTGGGCCGGCCCCTTCGCCACGCTGATGCGCAGCGCACCCTGGGTCGAGCCCGCGCTGGAGCAGTGCGACCTCGTGCTGCCGATGCCGCTCGCCCCTGGCCGCCTGCGCGAACGCGGTTTCAACCAGGCGCACGAGCTCGCGCGGCGGCTCGCGCCTGCAAAGGCCGACGCCACCCTGCTGCTGCGCACCCGCGAAACACCGGCCCAGAGCGGCCTGGCGCGCGCCGAGCGCTTGCGCAACCTGCGCGGCGCCTTCGCCGTGGAACCATTGCGCGCGGAAAAGCTGCGCGGCCGGCGCCTCGTGCTGGTCGACGACGTGATGACCAGCGGCGCTTCGCTCTTCGCGGCGGCCGAGGCGCTGCGGCTGGCCGGCGCGGCGCACATCACGGCGGTCGTGCTGGCGCGGACCGATCCGCCGCGCTGACCTGGCTGACCCCGCGGGTCCCGCCGGTGCAGAGGCACGCCCGGCCCGCCGACAATCGGCGCATGTTCCATATCGTCCTGGTCCACCCAGAAATTCCGCCGAACACCGGCAACGTGATCCGGCTGGCCGCCAACACCGGCTGCGCGCTGCACCTGGTCGAGCCGCTCGGCTTCTCGATGGACGACCGCCTGCTGCGCCGCGCCGGCCTCGACTATCACGAGTACGCCGAGGTCAAGCGCCATGCCGACTGGCAGGCCCTGCTCGACACCGAGCGCCCGGCGCCCGAGCGCATGTTCGCCCTCACCACGCGCGGCACGCGAGCCGTGCACGACGTGCGCTTCCAGTCCGGCGACTGGCTGGTGTTCGGCTCGGAAACCAGCGGCCTGCCGCCCGCCGTGCGCGACGGTTTTGCCGAAGCCCAGCGCCTGCGGCTGCCGATGCGCGAAGGACAGCGCAGCCTGAACCTCTCCAACGCGGTGGCCGTCACCGTGTTCGAAGCCTGGCGGCAGAACGGCTTCGGCTGACACAAAGAAACAAAGTAGCAGGCCCTTGGCAAGGCAGGGCCGCATCCGAACGGCAAGGCCCCCCGTATGGAAAGACATGCCGGGCGCGAAGCGAACCGGCATTCGGTCCCTTCAATGCCTTGCCACCAGGAGTCTTGCCATGAACGCCAAGTCGATTGCCTTTGCCGCCTTCGCCACGCTCGCCCTCGCCGGCGGCGCCCAAGCCTTCCAGGGCGAGCAGAACCCGCTGCCACCCGCGCCCTTCCAGTCGACGCTGTCGCGCGCGCAGGTGCAGGCCGACGCACGCCAGCCGTTCAGGGTCACCAATGGCGGCACCGGCGCGCTGCAGGCCCGCAACGGCAGCACCGACCGCGGCGCCGTGCGCCAGAGCGCGCTGAGCATCACGCGCCAGGGCGCGGCCACCTACGGCGAAGTGACCGACCGCCGGATGTAGGAAAAAACAGGTGGCGTCAGCGGTAGCGCCGCGCCACCGACTCGGCCACGCACGCCGGCTTGGCCGCGCCTTCGAGCTCGATGGTGGTCTCCCAGGTCATCTGGAAGCCGTCGTCGGCAATCGGCTCCGAGCTCAGCAGCTTCATGCGCGCGCGCAGCCGCTTGCCCACGGGCACCGGCGACATGAAGCGCACCCGGTTCATGCCGTAATTCACGCCCATGCGCGACTCCACCACGTCGATTGCCGCCTCGAAGAATTTCGGCAGCAGCGACAGCGTGAGAAAGCCGTGCGCGATCGGCGCGCCGAAGGGGCCGGCCTTGGCCCGCTCGACATCGACGTGGATCCACTGGTGGTCGCCCGTCGCCTCGGCGAACAGGTTGACCTGCTCCTGCGTGATGGTGATCCAGTCGCTCACGGCGACTTCCTGGCCGACGCAGGCGCAGAGATCCTGAAGGGTCTGGAATGTCTTTTTGGTCATGCGGGGCATTCTGGTGCCAAGGGCATAGGGCCGGCTGTCGGACTCGCGACAACCGCGCTCAGGGAAAAACCGAAGGGTGCGGCCGTCAGGCGTCGAGCCATTGGCAGATGGGCTGCCACTGCTCCAGGTCGCGCTGCACGCGGCCCGGCGCGATGTCGAACACCGTGAGCCCACGCGCCGCGAGCTGCACGTAGTTCTGGGTGTCGCGCAGTTCGCCGATCACCGGCACGCCCAGCCCCGCGATGAACTCGTGCAGCCGGTCGGCCGCCAGCGTGCGGGCGTTCACGCGCATGCCGACGAGGCCGATCTGCGTTTTTTCGGCGCGGCGCTGCTCCTTGAGCCGGTCCAGAAAGTCCCGCGTCGCGTAGATGTCAAAAATGCTCGGCTGCAGCGGCACGATCACCCGGTCGGCCAACGCCAGCACCTCCTTGAAGCGCCAGCCGTGCAGGCCGGCGGGCGTGTCGAGCACCGCGTGGGTGGTGCCGCGCGGCGGCCGCACCACGGTGCTTTCGCCGGTCGCCTCCCAGGTCGAGATCGGCCGGGCCTGCGGCGGACGCAGCCCGAGCCACAGCCGGGACGACTGCTGGCGATCCACGTCGCCCAGCATCACGGCGTGCCCGCGGCTTGCGAAGTAGCCCGCGACGTTGGTCGCGATCGTCGATTTGCCTACGCCACCCTTGGGATTGGCGACCAGAACCACCGGCATAAACGCTCTCCTCCAGAACTGGGACAGCCGACATGGTAGTGGCTGGCGCGTTTTGCCCGGCGGAGCGGCCCCGACTGCGCTATGTTCTCGCCCATGACGACAACAACATCCATGGGAACACCCGCCGCCGGTTCCGGCGGCGTCTACGTGCTGGCGGCCCACCCGCACTGGCGCGATTCGCGCGTCAACCGCCGCATGCTCGCCGCCGCGCGCGGCGTGCCCGGCATCGACGTGAACGACCTCTACGGCAGCTACCCCGACTTCGCCCTGGACATCGAGGCCGAGCAGGCCCGACTCACCAAGGCCCAGTTGGTGGTGCTGCTGCACCCGATCCAGTGGTATTCCATGCCCGCGCTGCAGAAGCTGTGGCTCGACGACGTGCTCACCTACGGCTGGGCCTACGGCCCCGGCGGCGTCGCGTTGCAGGGCAAGGACCTCTGGCTGGCGGCCACCACCGGCAGCCCCGAGGCCAGTTACCACCCGCAGAACTACCACCGCTATTTCTTCGACGCCTTCCTGCCGCCCTACGAGCAGACCGCCGCGCTGTGCGGCATGCGCTTTCTGCCGCCGCTGATCTTCCACGGCGCGCGCAGCGCCCCCGAGGCCGACGTGGCCGCGCACGTCGAGACCTTCGCGCAGCGCCTGGGCAGCTACCCCGACTGGCCTGAAATCGAAGAGATCGACGCCTGCATCGCCTGCCCCGTGCCCGAGACCGACCGCCCGGCCGATCCCGACGACATCAGCAAGGTCGTGTCCAGCGCCTTCCACGCCGCCATGACGCGCGGCCTGGCGGCCGCCACGGCAAGCAAGGCGGCCTGAATGGAACACGCACCCGCCTGGCTGACCAACAGCCTGATCTACCTGAGCGCCGCCGTATTGGTGGTGCCGCTGTCGAAGGCCCTGGGCCTGGGCTCGATCATCGGCTACCTCGTGGCCGGCATTGCCATCGGCCCCTGGGGGCTGGGCCTCGTGTCCAGCGTCCAGGACGTGCTGCATTTCGCCGAATTCGGCGTGGTGCTGATGCTGTTCCTGGTGGGCCTCGAACTGGAGCCCAAGCGCCTGTGGAACCTGCGCCGCCCCATCTTCGGCTGGGGCACCGCGCAGGTGCTCAGTTGCGCCGCCGTGCTGTTCGCGGCAGGCTGGGCCGTGGGCGCCGAATGGCGCGTGGCGCTGGTGGCCTCGCTGGGGCTGGCGCTGTCGTCCACCGCCATCGCGCTGCAAGTGTTCGGCGAACGCAATCTGCTGAAAACACCCAGCGGGCAGGCCGGCTTCTCGATCCTGCTGTTCCAGGACGTGGCCGCCATTCCCATCCTGGCGCTGCTGCCCCTGCTGGCCGGTGCCAGCGCGGCCGAGCCGTCCATCGACGGCCTGCACCGCGCGCTCGAAGCCGCCAAGATCATCGGCGTGATCGGCGGCATCATCCTCGGCGGCCGGCTGCTGCTGCGCCCCGTGTTGCGCTGGATCGCGCGCAGCAACACGCCCGAGATCTTCACCGCCGCCGCGCTGCTGCTGGTGGTGGCCATCGCGGCGCTGATGCAGCTGGTGGGCCTGTCGATGGCGCTGGGCGCCTTCCTGGCCGGCGTGCTGCTGGCGGAAAGCGAATACCGGCGCGAACTGGAAACCGACATCGAGCCCTTCAAGGGCCTGCTGCTGGGCCTGTTCTTCATTGCCGTGGGCATGTCGATCAACTTCGGCGTGCTCGTCGCGAGCCCCTGGGTCATGGCGGCGCTGGTGGTCGGGTTCATGGTCATCAAGCTGGTGGTGATCTACACGCTCGCCAAGGCCATGGGCCTGGCCTACCAGGAGCGGCCCGTGTTCACGCTGCTTTTGGCGCAGGGCGGCGAGTTTGCGTTCGTGGTGTTCCAGGCCGCCGGCCCCGACGTGCTGCCGCCTGAAATTACCTCGCTGCTGATCGGCGCCGTGGCGCTGTCGATGCTGCTGTCGCCGCTGCTCCTGGTGCTGCTCGACAAGTTCGTGCTGCCGCGCTACAGCCGCAACCAGGGCCCGCAGCTGGAAGAGATTTCGGAGCAGCAGGACGCCAAGGTGCTGATCTGCGGCTTCGGCCGCTACGGCCAGATCGTCGGGCGCATGCTCATGTCGCAGGGCCTGCGCGTGACCGTGCTCGACCACGACGCCGACACCGTCGAAGGCCTGCGCCAGTTCGGCTTTCGCGTGTTCTACGGCGACGCCACGCGGCTGGACCTGCTGCGCACCGCGGGCGCCGGCACGGCCAAGGCCATCGTGGTGGCGGTGGACGACATCGAGCAGTCGCTCGAAATCGTCGACCTCGTGAAGGAGAACTTCCCGCAGGCCCGCATCATCGCGCGGGCGCGCAACGTGACGCACCTGTTCCAGCTGCGCGACCGCGGCGTGACCGACGTGGAGCGCGAGGTGTTCGAGTCGTCGCTGCGCAGCGCGCGCTCGGTGCTCGAGGCGCTGAACTGGCCGGCGCACGAGGCGCGCGAATCGACCATGCGCTTTCGCATGCGAAACCTCCGGCTCACCGACGAGATCTACCCGCACTACAAGGACCGCGCCAAGCTGATCGCGGCCAACAAGGAAGGCCGCCAGCAGTTCGAGGAACAGATGGCGCGCGAGCGCGAGGAGCGGCAGCGCCGCTCGGGGCTCGACTGGGACCGGCTGGCGGAAGAAGAGCCGCAGCAGCCTCCCGCCTAGATCGCCACGGTCAGGTAGACGCCTTCGCGCCCCACCAGCGGCGCGCGGGTCGGCATGAAGATGGTGCAGTCGTCGCAGGGCGAACGAATTTCGTTGCCCGCGTCGACGGCGATCAGCTCGCCTTTCTGGAAAACCTCGAAGCCCAGCACCGGCCGCACGAAGGCGAAGCTTTCGGTCTTGACCATGTGCACTTCGAGCAGGCGAAAGCGCCGCGCGGGCGCGCGCTGGCCCGCGCTCGGCGGTGCGTCGACCAGCCCCAGGTGCGCCAGAAAGCGCAGGCTCACGTCGGTCGCCAGCTCGGCCGCCGAGCGGCTGAAATGCTGGCCGCACTCGACCACCACCGCGCCGCCTTCCATGCCCGACTCGCCGTGACGGCCGTAGCCCGTCACGCCCGTGCCGTGGCCCACACCCACCGGCATCACCAGGTGCACCAGCGGATTGCCCACGGCCGTTGCCAGCCGCGCGTTGCGCTCGAACTCCGGGTACACCCAGAAGGGCTGCACCGGCGCGCGCGTCGAATGGATGTCCAGCACATAGTCGGCCGCGTCCAGCACCGGCCGCAGCTCGCGCGCGCGGCGCAGCTCGGGGCTCTGCTCGGTGCCGTCGAGCTGGGCCTTCGACCAGATGCGGTTGAGGTTGTGCACCAGCTGGCGGTTTTCATAGGGCCGCTCGATGTCGAAGGCGTTGTAGGCCTCCACGTGCGCGAAGCTCACCGTGAGCGTGCCGATCTTCGGGCGCACGTTGTTGTCGAGCAGGTGCGTGGCCGCGACCATGCCGCAGATCTCGTTGCCGTGCGTCAGCGCGTTCACGAGCACGTGCGGCCCCGGCTTGCCCGACGCGAAGCGGTGCACGTAGTCGATGCCCGTGTTGCCCTGCCGGTAGGCCGAGATGTCGCGCGGCAGCACCTCCAGCGGCGCCGTGTCGGGCACGAAGGACGATGTGTCGGTCATGTCGCCGCGCCCCTTCACTCGCCGCGAATGCCGGCGCGCTTGACCATCTCGCCGTAGACCGCGAGCCGCTCCGACATCATCGCGGTGAACTGCGCGGGCGTCTGCACCTCGGGCACCAGCGAGCCGCGCGACTGCAGCGCCTCGACCATGGCCGGCTGGTCGGCCACCGAGCGCACGGCCTTGTGCAGCGCGGCGACCACTTCGGGCGGCGTCTTCGCGGGCGCGGCCAGGCCGATCCACGACGTGGTGTTCAGCACCGGGTAGCCCAGCTCGGCGAAGGTCGGCACGTCGGGCAGCGCCGCCACGCGCGCGGGCGCGGCCACCGCCAGCGCACGCAGCTTGCCGGCCTGGATGTGCGGCAGAAAGGGCGCGAGGTTGTCGAGCCCGAACTGCACTTCGTTCGAGATCAGCGCCGTCACCAGCGGGCCGCCGCCGCGGTACGGCACGTGCGTGGCATTGAGCTGCAGCTGCGACTTCATCAGCTCGACGTTGAGCTGCCCCATGCTGCCCGGCCCCGCGCTGCAGAAGTTGAGCTCGCCCGGGCGCGCCTTCACCAGCGCCACGAATTCCTTGAAGGTCTTCGCGGGCACGGCGGGGTTCACCAGCAGCACGTTGATCGAGCGCGCCAGCTGCGTGATCGACACGAAGTCCTTGATCGGGTCGTAGCCCGGGTTGGCCTGCGTGAGCGGGTTGGCCAGGTGCGAGCTTTGCGACGACACCACCAGCGTGTAGCCGTCGGGCTTGGCGCGCGCCACCTGGGCGCTGGCGATGGAGCCGCCCGCGCCGCCCCGGTTGTCGATGATCACCGAGGTGCCCAGCGCCTTCGCGAGCGGATCGGCATAGAGCCGCGCGATCAGGTCCACCGAACCGCCCGCCGGGAACGGCACCACCAGCGTGATCGGCCGCGAAGGCCAGTCCTGCGCGCGCGCCGCCAGCGGCAGCATCGAAGCCAGGCCGGCGCCGAGGATCTCGCGGCGGCGCAACGCCGCAGCGGTGAAGAGGGGGTTCATGGAGCGTCCTGTAGCGGTGGATTAAAAAGTGCGCGCATTGTTGCAAGATGATTTCAATTTTGCAATGACCATTGCAAAATTAGGGCCGGCACCACTCCGCATGCAGAATGCGCGCGACCATGAATCTGAACCAACGCATCTCGGGCTACGGCAGGAAACTCACCAGGAGCGAGCAGCGCCTGATCGACGAGCTGCAAACGCGCTACCCCCAGGGCTTGCTCGAATCTGCAACGAGCCTTGCAAAGAAGGTGGGCACCAGCGCCTCCACCGTGGTGCGGCTGCTGGCCAAGCTGGGCTACCCCAGCTACGCCGAGGCGCAGCTGGAAGCCCGCTCCGAGGTCACGGCGCGGCTGTCTTCACCGGCCACGCGCGCGGACGCCGTCATCCAGGACGACGCCTCGGTGCGCACCTGCCTGGCCAATGCGCTGCTGCACGACCAGCACAACCTGGCCTCGACCTTCGCGGCGCTCGACGTCGCGGCCTTCGAGGGCGCGGTGCGCCTGCTCACGCAGCGCAAGGCGCGCGTGCACGTGACCGGGCAGCGGCACGCCGCGGCGCTGGCCGGCCACCTCTCGCTGCACCTGAACCTGTGCCTGCCCGACGTGCGCCCCATGGTCAGCGCCGGCCCGTTGCTCATGGAAGACCAGCTGCTGTGGATCGGCGAACAAGACGTACTGCTGGCCGTCACCTTCAGGCGCCACGCGCTGGCCACCGCGCGCGCGGCGAAGTACTTCAAGGAAAAGGGCGCCAAGGTCATCGTCATCACCGACGGCCCCTCGGTGCCCGCGGCCCTCTCGGCCGACCACGTGATGCTGGTGCGCACGTCGAGCGCGTCGCCGTTCGATTCGTACACGGCGGCGTTCTCGCTGTGCAACGCGCTCGTTACCGCCGTGGTGCAGCGGCGCAAGAAGGAGCTGGGCGAGGCGCTCGAGCGTGGCGACGCGCTGTGGGAGCAGCACTGGAACGACAGCACGGCGGCGCAGCCTTCGTCGCGGAAGGCCGGCCGCCCGGCAAGGAAGAAAGCCTCAGGCCGCTGAAGCCGCCGAGGCTGCTGAAGTCGCGCCCAGCCGCAGCAGGCGCACCGCGTTGCCCTTCAGGATGCCGGGCATCACCTCGGGCTTGAAGCCCGCGGCCTCGAAGTCGCGCATCCAGCGGTCGGGCGTGATCAGCGGATAGTCGCTGCCGAACAGGATGCGGTCCTTCAGCAGCGTGTTGGCGTACTGCACCAGCTGCTTCGGAAAATACTTGGGGCTCCAGCCCGACAGGTCGATCCACACGTTGGGCTTGTGCGTGGCCACGCTCAGCGCCTCGTCCTGCCACGGAAAGCTGGGGTGCGCCATCACGATCTGCATGTCGGGGAAGTCGATGGCCACGTCGTCCAGGTGCATCGGGTTGCTGTACTCCAGCCGCAGGCCGCCGCCGCAGCGCATGCCCGAGCCGATGCCGCTGTGCCCGGTGTGGAAGATGGCCGGCAGGCCGTACTCGGCAATCACCTCGTAGATCGGCCAGGCCATCTTGTCGTAGGGGTGGTAGCCCTGCACCGTCGGATGGAACTTGAAGCCCTTCACGCCGTGCTCCTCGATGAGCCGGCGCGCCTCGCGCGCACCCATCTTTCCCTTGTGCGGATCGATGCTGCCGAAGGCAATCATGATGTCGCTGTTCTGCTTGGCCGCCTCCGCGATTTCCTCGTTCGGAATGCGCCGGCGGCCCATGTTCGACTCCGCGTCGACCATGAACATCACCAGCCCGATCTTTCTTTCACGGTAGTACGCCACGCTCTCGGCAATGGTGGGCCGGCCGCTGGAGCCGAAGTACTTGTCGGCGGCGCGGTCGTATTCCTCGCCGTAGTTGTCGAAAGGGTTCCAGCAACTCACTTCGGCGTGGGTGTGGATGTCGATCGCAATCAGGTTCTCGTGGTCCATGTGTTTGTCTCCAGTGCGGGTAAGTCCCTAGCGTCGGGTGGGCTCGAATGCCTTGAATTGATTATTTCTCATAACCATAATCCAACGCAACCCCGGACACCTTTCATGACCAACCCAGACCTCCACCTCGACATCCGCGACGAAGTCGCCATCGTCCGCCTGACGCGCGGCGCCAAGCGCAACGCACTGTCCGACGGCCTCATCCTGGCACTGCGCGACACCTTCGAGAAGCTGCCGGGCACCGTGCGCGCCGCGGTGATCGACGGCGAAGGCCCGCATTTCTGCGCCGGCCTCGACCTGAGCGAACTCAAGGAGCGCGACGCCGGCCAGGGCATGCAGCACTCGCGCCTGTGGCACGGCGCGCTCGACCTGATCCAGCACGGCCCGGTGCCCGTGATCGCGGCGCTGCACGGCGCAGTGGTGGGCGGCGGGCTCGAGCTGGCCAGCGCCTGCCACATCCGCGTGGCCGACCGCTCTACCTTCTACGCGCTGCCCGAAGGCTCGCGCGGCATCTTCGTGGGCGGCGGCGGCTCGGTGCGCATTCCCAAGCTGATCGGCGTGGCCCGCATGACCGACATGATGATGACCGGCCGCGTCTACAACGCCGAGGACGGCGAGCGCGCCAACTTCGCGCAGTACCTGGTCGACGAGGGCACGGCCTTCGACAAGGCCTTCGAACTCGCCCAACGCGTGGCCACCAACGCGCCGCTGACCAACTACGCGCTGATGCACGCGCTGCCGCGCATCGCCGAGCAGTCGGCCGACCACGGCTTCTTCACCGAGGCGCTGATCTCCGGCATCACCCAGGCCGCGCCCGAGGCCAAGCAACGCGTGCGCGACTTCCTCGAGGCCGCGGCGCCAAGGTGAGCAAGGGATGAGCGCCGCCCCTGCCGTGCGCTATCGCCCGCTGGCCTTCGGCGTGACGCGCGCCGTGCTGCGCGAAGGCGCGCCCGGCACGCGCTACCTGCAGGCCGAGACGCAGCTGGGCGACTACCGCGAGCGCATGACCGACCGCCTCGCGCACTGGGCCGAGCACGCGCCCGACCGCACCTTCATCGCGCGCCGCGAGCGGCTGGCCGACGGCAGCACCGGCGACTGGCTGCGCGTGAGCTACGCGCAGGCGCTGGAAGAAGCACGCGGCATCGGCCAGGCCCTGCTGGAGCGCGGCCTGAGCGCCGAGCGCCCGGTGGCCATCCTCAGCGAGAACGGCATCGAGCACGCGCTGCTCGCGCTGGGCTGCCTCTACGCGGGCGTGCCCTACTGCCCGGTGTCGCCGCCCTACTCGCTGGTGAGCCAGGACTTCGAGAAGCTGCGCCACGTGTTCGACACGCTCACGCCGGGCCTGGTGTTCGCGAGCGACGCCGCGCGCTTCGCCAAGGCCATCTCGGCCGTCGTTCCGGCCGACACCGAGGTGGTGCTGGCCCAGGGCACGCTCGAAGGCCGCGCCACCACCGCGTTCGGCGCCCTGGCCGCCACGCCGGCCACGCCCGCCGTCGATGCGGCCATGCGCGCGACCGGGCCCGACACCATCACCAAGTTCCTCTTCACCTCGGGCTCGACCAAGATGCCCAAGGCCGTGATCAACACGCACCGCATGTGGTGCGCCAACCAGCAGCAGCTGCGCCAGTCGATTCCCGCCCTGGGCGACGAGCCGCCCGTGCTGGTCGACTGGCTGCCCTGGAACCACACCTTCGGCGGCAACCACAACGTGGGCATCGTGCTGGACAACGGCGGCACGCTCTACGTGGACGACGGCAAGCCCACGCCCGCCGGCATGGCCGAGACGCTGCGCAACCTGCGCGAGGTGGCGCCCACCATCTACTTCAACGTGCCCACCGGCTTCGAGGCCATCGCGCAGGCGATGGAAACCGACGCCGTGCTGCGCCGCAACCTGCTGTCGCGCGTGAAGATGTTCTTCTACTCGGGCGCCGCGCTGTCGCAGCCCGTGTGGGACAGCCTGCACCGCACGCAGGAGTCGGAAGTGGGCGAGCGCATCGTCATGGGCACCGGCCTGGGCATGACCGAGTCGGGCCCGTTCGCGCTGTACGTGACCGGCCCCGACGTGAAGTCGGGCGACGTGGGCCTGCCCGCGCCGGGCATCGAGCTGAAGCTGATCGAGGTCGACGGCAAGACCGAGGTGCGCTACCGCGGCCCCAACATCACGCCCGGCTACTGGCGCGCGCCCGACGCCACGGCCGAGGCCTTCGACGACGAGGGCTTCTTCTCCACTGGCGACGCGGTGAAGTGGATCGACGACGCCGACATCCATCGCGGCCTGCGCTTCGACGGCCGCATCGCCGAAGACTTCAAGCTGGCCACCGGCACCTTCGTGAGCGTGGGGCCGATGCGCGCGAAGATCATCGCGGCCGGCGCGCCCTACGTGCAGGACGCGGTGCTGACCGGCATCAACCTGAAGGAAGTCGGCGCACTGATCTTCCCGACGCAGAAGGTGCGGCAGCTGGCCGGCCTGTCCGCCGACGCCACGATGCAGCAGGTGCTCGAGAGCGCCCCCGTGCAGGCGCATTTCCAGCAGGTCGCCGACACGCTGGCAGCGAGTGCCACCGGCAGCGCCAACCGCATCGCGCGGCTGCACCTGATGGCCGAGCCGCCGTCCATCGACAAGGGCGAAGTGACCGACAAGGGCTCCATCAACCAGCGCGCCGTGCTCAAGCACCGCGCCGCGCTGGCCGATGCGATGCACGGCGGCACGCTGCCCTTCACCCTGCAGCCCCACTCCACCTGAACACGAGAGACACACCATGAAGATCGAAGGACAAGCCGCACTCGTCACCGGCGGCGCATCGGGCCTGGGCGAAGCCACCGCGCGCGAGCTCGCGCGCCTGGGCGCCAAGGTCGCGGTGCTCGACCGCAACGCCGCGATGGCCGAAAAGGTGGCCGCCGAGATCGGCGGCATTGCCTGCGCCTGCGACATCACCGACACCGACAGCGTGAACGCCGCGCTCGACAAGGCCGAGGCCGCGCACGGCCCCGCGCGCATCCTCATGAACGTGGCCGGCATCGGCAGCGCCAAGCGCATCGTCGGCAAGGACGGCAACCCCGCGCCGCTCGAAGACTTCGTGCGCGTGGTCAACATCAACCTCGTGGGCGGCTACAACATGGCCCGCCTGTTCGCGGCGCGCTGCGCCAGGCTGGCCGCGCTGGACAACGGCGAGAAGGGCGTGATGCTCTTCACCGCATCGGTCGCGGCCTTCGACGGCCAGGTGGGCCAGCAGGCCTACAGCGCGTCCAAGGGCGGCCTGGTGGGCATGACGCTGCCGATGGCGCGCGACCTGGCGCAGCACGCCATTCGCGTGTGCACCGTGGCGCCGGGCCTGTTCGCGACGCCGCTCTTGATGGAGCTGCCCGAGCCGGTGCAGCAGTCGCTGGCCGCATCGATTCCGTTCCCGCCGCGCCTGGGCAAGCCCTCGGAGTTTGCCGAGCTGGCCTGCCACATCGTCACCAACGGCCACCTCAACGGCGAGGTGATCCGCCTGGACGGCGCGCTGCGCATGGCGCCGCGCTGAGTACGGCCCCCCTCTTTCGCGTTCCCGGGTTCCCCGCTTCCTTCATAACGTATCAGGAGACATCGATGACCTTCAAGAAGACCACCCTCGCCGCCGTGCTGGCGCTCATGGCTGCGGGCTTCGCCCACGCCGACATCACCATCGGCGTGGTGCAGCCGCTGACCGGCCCGGCCTCGGGCCTGGGCATTCCGGTGAAGAACGGCATCGCGATCTGGCCCAAGACCATCGCGGGCGAAACGCTCAAGGTGGTGGTGCTCGACGACGCGACCGACCCGACCACGGGCGTGAAGGACGCGCAGCGCCTGGTCACGGAAGAGAAGGCCGACGTCATCGTCGGCTCCAGCGCCACGCCGGTCGCCATTCCCATGGCCGACGTGACGGCCGAAGCCGGCACGCCGCAACTGTCGACCGCGCCGGCGGGCCTGCCGCCGGGCAAGGACAAGTGGTTCTTCCGCCTGCCGCAGTCGAACGACGTGATGGCCTTCGCGGTGGTCGCGCACATGAAGAAGCAGAACGTGAAGACGGTCGGCTTCCTGGGCTACACCGACGCCTACGGCGAGCTGTGGCTCAAGGCGCTGACCACCGAAGCGGCCAAGAACGGCATCAAGATCGTCGCCACCGAGCGCTTCGCGCGCGCCGACACCAGCGTGACGGGCCAGGTGCTCAAGCTCACCTCGGCCAACCCCGATGCAATCTTGATCGTGGCCTCGGGCAGCGGCGCCGGCATGCCGCAGAAGGCGGTGATGGAGCGCGGCTACAAGGGCAAGGTCTACCAAACGCACGCCGCCGCCACGCAAGACCTGATGCGCACCGCCGGCAAGGACGCCGAAGGCACCTTCGTGGTGTCGGGCCCCGCCACGGTGGCCGAGCAGTTGCCCGACAGCCACCCGTCGAAGGCCGCCGCCGTGGCCTTCGTGCAGGGCTACGAGAAGGCCTACGGCCCCGGCTCGCGCAACCAGTTCGCGGGCCACGCGGCCGACGCGCTCACGGTGCTCGAAAAAGCCGTGCCGGTGGCGCTGAAGAAGGCCAAGCCCGGCACGCCCGAATTCCGCGCCGCGCTGCGCGACGCGCTCGAAGGCATGGGCCGCACGGTGCTCGCGCACGGCGTGCTCAACTGGACGGCGCAGGACCACTGGGGCTACACGACCGAGACCGGCGTGATGCTCAAGGTGGTGAACGGCGCGTTCAAGGTCGAGCAGTAATCCCTTTCTTCAGCCGCACCCCACACACGCCATGGATTTCTCGATCGCCAGCATCCTGACGCTGGACGGCCTCACCAACGGCGCGATCTATGCCCTGCTGGGCATGGGCATCGTGCTCGTCTTCACGGTGACCCGCGTCATCTTCATCCCGCAGGGCGAATTCGTGGCGTACGGCGCGCTGACGCTGGCGATCTTCCAGACCGGCAAGACGCCGGGCACGGTGTGGCTGCTGCTCATCCTGGCGGGCGTTGCCGCGCTGATGGACCTGGTCACCACCTGGCGCCACAGCGGCAGCGCGGCGGCCGGGCTGAAGGCGGCGCTGCGCACCGCGGCGCTGCCCGCCGTCATCTGCGCGGTGTCGGCCTGGGCCGGGCCGCGCAACCTGCCGATCGGCGTGCAGGCGCTGCTCACGGTGTTCATCGTCACGGCCTTCGGGCCGCTGGTGTACCGCGTGGCCTACCAGTCGCTGGCGGGCGCGAGCTCGCTGGTGCTGCTGATCGTCTCGGTCGGCGTGCACTTCGCGATGACGGGGCTGGGGCTGCTGTTCTTCGGCGCCGAGGGTTTTCGCAACCCCCCGTTCTGGGACGAACGCATGGCGCTGGGGCCGCTGAACGTGAGCGGCCAGGCGCTGATCATCTTCGGCATGTCGGCCGCGCTGATCGTGCTGCTGTGGCTCTTCTTCGAGCGCAGCCTGTACGGCAAGGCGCTGCGCGCCACGGCCGTGAACCGGCTGGGCGCGCGGCTGATGGGCATCTCGACGCAGGCGGCCGGGCAGCTCACCTTCGCGATGGCGGCGCTGATCGGCGCGCTCTCGGGCCTGCTGATCGGGCCGACCACCACCGTGTTCTACGACTCGGGTTTTCTCATCGGCCTGAAGGGCTTCGTGGCCGGCGTGATCGGCGGGCTCGCGAGCTACCCCGGCGCGCTGCTCGGCGCATTGGCCGTGGGCGTGATCGAGGCCTTCGGCTCCTTCTGGGCCAGCTCGTTCAAGGAAGTGATCGTGTTCACCATCATCCTGCCGGTGCTGCTGTGGCGCTCGCTCAAGAGCGGCCATTCGGACGAGGAGCATTGACACCATGGAAGCCCTGCTGAAGACCCCTTCCGCTCCCGCGCCCGACCGGAGCCTGCTGCGCACCTGGGGCCCGCTCGCGCTGATCCTCGTGCTGGTGGCGCTGCCGCTGTTGCCGCTGCCCGACTTCTGGATCATCCAGCTCAACTACATCGGCATCTACACGCTGCCGGTGCTGGGCCTCGTGCTGCTCACCGGCGTGGGCGGCCTCACCTCCTTCGGGCAGGCCGCCTTCGTGGGCATCGGCGCGTACACCACGGCCTACCTCACGGTGAACACCGGGTTGTCGCCGTGGGTCACGCTGTTCATCGGCCTGGCACTGACGGGCCTGAGCGCCGCGATCATCGGCGCGATCACGCTGCGCATGTCGGGGCACTACCTGCCGCTGGCCACCATCGCGTGGGCGCTGTCGCTGTACTACCTCATGGGCAACCTCGATGCGCTCGGCAAGTACGACGGCATCCTGGGCGTGAAGGGGCTGTCGCTGTTCGGCTTCGAGTTCGGCCAGCAGCGCATGTTCTATGCGGTGGTGTGGATCTTCGCGCTGCTCGCGGCCTTCGCGGTGATACGGCTGCTCGACTCGCGCAGCGGCCGCGCCATCCGCTCGCTGGCCGGCGGCTCGCAGATGGCCGAGGCCATGGGCGTGAACACGCTGCGCTTCAGGATCGGCATCTTCGTGCTGGCGGCCATGCTGGCCTCGATCTCGGGCTGGCTGTTCGCGCACTTCCAGCGCACGGTGAACCCTTCGCCCTTCGGGCTGAAGATGGGCATCGAATACCTGTTCATGACCGTGCTCGGCGGCGCGGCCCACGTGTGGGGCGCCATTGCCGGCTCGGGCGTGGTCAAGCTGCTCGAAGACCAGCTGCAGGTGCTGCTGCCCAGGCTCATCGGCACGGCCGGCAGCTACGAGCTGATCGTGTTCGGCATCATGATCGTGCTGGTGCTCAAGTACCTGCCCGAAGGCCTCTGGGCCTTCGTCGACCGGCGCCTGCCGCGCCCGCGCCGCACCGTCGACTGGCAGCACGCGAGCGACCTGCCCGCGCGCGCCAAGCCGGCCGCCGGCGAGGTGGTGCTCGACGTGCAGGCCATCCGCAAGACCTTCGGCGGGCTGGTGGCGGTGAACGACATCAGCTTCCAGACGCGTGCCGGCCAGATCGTCGGCCTGATCGGGCCCAACGGCGCGGGCAAGTCCACCACCTTCAACCTGGTGACCGGTGTGCTGGGCCTGTCGGGCGGCGCCGTGCGTTTTCGCGGCGAGGCCATCGGCGGCCTGGGCGCGCGGCAGATCGCGCAGCGCGGCGTGTCGCGCACCTTCCAGCACGTGAAGATGGTGGCCGACATGACGGTGCTCGAGAACGTGGCGCTGGGCGCGCACCTGCGCGGCCGCAAGGGCGCCATCGCCGCGATGCTGCGCATCGACCGCCACGAAGAGCGCGCGCTGTTCCGCGAGGCCGAGCGCCAGCTGCAGCGCGTGGGCATGGGCGACTTGCTGCACGAGCTCGCGGGCAACCTGGCGATGGGCCAGCAGCGCCTGCTCGAGATTGCGCGCGCGCTGTGCGCCGACCCCGCCCTGCTGCTGCTCGACGAGCCCGCGGCCGGCCTGCGCCACAAGGAAAAGGAAGCGCTGGGCAAGGTGCTTCGGCAACTGCGCGGCGAGGGCATGAGCATCCTGCTGGTCGAGCACGACATGGGGCTGGTGATGGACATCTGCGACCACATCGTGGTGATGGAGTTCGGCACGCACCTCATGGAAGGCACGCCCGCCGAGGTGCAGAACAGCGACAAGGTGCGCGCGGCGTACCTGGGCACGGAGCATTGAGATGACGACAACCCCCTGCTGCGCATTCGCGGCCTGCACGCCGGCTACGGCCGCGCCGAGGTGCTGCACGGCATCGACCTGAAGGCCGAACAGGGCAGCGTGGTCACGGTGATCGGCCCGAACGGGGCCGGCAAGTCGACGCTGCTGAACGCGCTGATGGGCGTGCTGCCGTCCAAGGGCACCATCGAGTTCAAGGGCCAGCCGATTGCCGCGCTGTCGCTCGAGGAACGCGTGATGCTCGGCATTGCGCTGGTGCCCGAGAAGCGCGAGCTGTTCGGCACCATGCCGGTCGAAGACAACCTCGTGCTCGGCGCGTTCCGCCAGGTGCGGCTGCGCAATAAGCAGTGGCGCGACCGCATCGACGAGGTGTACACGCTCTTTCCGCGCCTGAAGGAACGGCGCGCGCAACTGGCCGGCACGCTCTCGGGCGGCGAGCGGCAGATGCTGGCGGTGGGCCGCGCGCTGATGTCGCGCCCCACGCTGCTGATGCTCGACGAGCCCAGCCTGGGGCTGGCGCCGCTGGTGGTGCAGGAGATCTTTCGCACGGTCGACGCGCTGCGCGCCACGGGCGTGACCATCCTGCTGGTGGAGCAGAACGCGCGCGCCGCGCTCGAAGTGGCCGACCACGGCTACGTGCTCGAGATGGGCAGCGTGAGCCTCGAGGGCGAAGCGCAAAAGCTCGCGGTCGATTCCCGCGTGATCGACACCTACCTGGGCGCCGCGCGCAAGGCCGCCTGACGCGACGAGTGAATGGAATGCCGCGGGCCGCGCGGCAAGGAGACCACGACATGACGAGACAGCGCCACCTTCCCCTCGGCCTGTGCGCGAGCGCGCTCGGCGTTGCCGCGCTGCTCGCGGCTTGCGCCACGCGCGTTCCCGCACCACACGCGCCACTGGCCGCCGCACGGCCCGGCACGCTGCAGGCCTGCACCGACCTGGCCACGCGCGCCGCATTGCCGGGCACGGTCTACACGTCCATCACCGACGTGCTGGCCGGCACCGTCACGGTCGGCGGCATCGCGATGGCCGCGCCCGCGCACTGCCTGGTGCAAGGCCGCATGAACGAACGCACGAGCCCCATCGATAACCAGCGCTACGCCGTCGGCTTCGAGATGCGGCTGCCGGTGGCCTGGAACGGCCGCTTCTTCTACCAGCCAACGGCGGGCTCGACGCGTGGTGCTGCCCGCGCTCGGCGGCATCGGCGGTGGCGGCCCGCGCAGCAGCGCGTTGCAGATGGGCTTTGCCGTCATCAGCTCCGACGCGGGCCATGCGGGCTCGATGGGCCCGCGCTTCGGGCTCGACCCGCAGGCGCGGCTGGACTACGGCTACAACGCCGTCGCGCAGCTCACGCCGATGGCCAGGAACCTGATCGCCAAGGCCTACGGGCGCGGTCCCGACCGCTCTTATTTCGGCGGCTGCTCCAACGGCGGGCGGCATGCGATGGTGGCGGCCGTGCGCTCGGCGCAGCAGTACGACGGCATCCTCGCGGGCGACCCCGGTTTCAACCTGCCGAAGGCGGCCGTGGCGCAGCTCTATGGCGCGCAGCAGTACGCGGCCGTGGCCAGCGCGAAGACACCCGCCGGCCTGCCCGACCTGCAGAGCGCCTTCACGCCGGCCGAGATGAAGCTGGTGGCCGACAAGGTGCTGCAGCGCTGCGATGCGCTCGACGGCCTGGCCGACGGCATCGTGTCGAACGTGCAGGCCTGCAGGACGCGCTTCGACATCCAGGCCGACGTGCCCACCTGCGCCACCGGCACGCGCGACGGCAGTTGCCTGAGCGCACCGCGGAAGAATGCGCTCGCCAACGTGTTCAAGGGTGCGCGCAACAGCGCGGGCCAGCCGATCTACAGCAGCTTTCCGTTCGACGCGGGCGTGAGCGGCAGCAACTGGCGCGAGTGGAAGTTCGCGAGCCCGCCGACGCGCGACGCAGGCGCCGTGGCCTTCATCTTCAGCACGCCGCCGCTGGCCGACCGCCCGCAGGGCCTGCCGTTCGCACTGGGCTTCGACATGGACCGCGACGCGCCGCGCATCGCCGCGGCGGACGGCGTGTTCCGCGAGTCGGCGTTGTCGTTCATGACGCCGCCCGACGCGGCCAACCTGGGCGCGCTGCGCGACCGGGGCGGCCGCATGATCGTCTACCACGGCACCAGCGACCCGGTGTTCTCGTCGGACGACACGGCCGCCTGGTACGCGCGCGTGCAGGCCGCGAACGGCGGCGACGCTTCTTCTTTCGCGCGCTACTTCCCGGTGCCCGGCATGAACCACTGCGCGGGCGGCCCGGCCACCGACCAGTTCGACATGCTGGGCGCGCTGGTCGACTGGGTCGAGCAGGGCAAGGCGCCCGCATCGATCACCGCCTCGGCGCGCGGCGCGGGCACGCCCGTGCCCAACGCCGAAGTGCCGGCCGACTGGTCGCCCCAACGCACGCGGCCGCTGTGCCCCTACCCGCAAGTCGCCGCCTACACCGGCGGCGACACCGAGCGCGCGAGCAGCTTCGCCTGCAAGCCGCCTTCCCCCTAGATTGCCGAGCCCCCGATGGATTACCAGCCCCGCCCCGAAGACGTCCGATTCCTGCTGAACGCGGTGCTCGACGCACCCGCCCGCCTGCGCGCGCTCGCGCCCTTCGCCGAAGTCGACGAGGCATTGCAGTCGCAGGTGCTCGAAGAGGCCGGCCGCTTCGTCGGCGAAGTGGTCGCGCCGATCAACCGGGGCGGTGACGAAATCGGCTGCCGCTTCGCCGACGGCGAGGTCGTCTCGCCGCCGGGCTTTCGCGATGCGTATCGAGCCTTCGTCGACGGCGGATGGCCCGCGCTCTCGGCCGCGCCCGAAGACGGCGGCCAGGGCCTGCCCGCCGTGCTCGAGGCCGTGCTCTACGAATGGCTGGCCGCCGCCAACCACGGCCTCACGATGGCGCCCGGCCTGCTGCACGGCGCCTATGCCTGCCTCAAGCACCACGCAGCGACGAACTGAAGCAGCGCTACCTGCCGAAGATCGCAACGGGCGAATGGCTCGCCACCATGTGCCTGACCGAAGCGCATGCGGGCAGCGACCTGGGCCAGGTGCGCACGCGCGCCGTGCCGCAGGCCGACGGCAGCCTGCGGGTGAACGGCGGCAAGATCTTCATCTCGGGCGGCGAGCACGACCTGACGCCGAACATCGTGCACCTGGTGCTGTGCCGCCTGCCCGATGCGCCGGCCGGGCCCAAGGGCCTGTCGCTGGTGCTCGTGCCCAAGCTGCTGCCCGACGGCACGCGCAACGCGGTGCACTGCGAACGCATCGAGGAAAAAATGGGCCTGCACGGCAGCCCGACCTGCACCATGCGCTTCGACGACGCCACCGGCTGGCTGGTCGGCGAGCCGGGGCGCGGTTTGGCCGCGATGTTCGTGATGATGAATTCGGCGCGCTTGCACGTGGCGCTGCAGGGCATCGGCCTGCTCGACGCCGCCTGGCAGAAGGCTGACGCCTACGCGGCCGAGCGCCGCCAGATGCGCGCGCCCGGCCCCGTGCCCGCCAGCCGTGGCGGCGAGGCGGCCGACCTGATTGCCGAGCACCCCGCCGTGCGCCGCATGCTCGACACCCAACGCGCCTGGATCGACGGCGCACGCACCCTGGCCTACCGCAGCGCGCTGATGCTCGACGTGGCCGCGCACGACGCCGACCCCAAGGCCCGCGAGCGCGCGCAGCGCTGGTGTTCGTTCGTCACGCCGGTGCTCAAGGCCGCGTGCACGCAGCAGGCCTTCCAGGGCGCGAGCGAATGCCTGCAGGTGTTCGGCGGCCACGGCTATGTGCGCGAATGGGGCATCGAGCAGATCGTGCGCGACGCGCGCGTGACCATGATCTACGAGGGCACCAACGAGATCCAGGCCATCGACCTGCTGGTGCGCAAGGTGCTGCCCGACGGCGGCGCCGGCATGTCGGCCGTGCTGCTCGAGTTGCGCGACACGCTCGACGCCTCGCGCGAGGCCGATGCCGACGTGCAGCGCCGGCTCGCGCAGTTGCGCTACCTGGGCACCACCGTGGCAATGGCGGCGCATGCCAACCCGGTGCTGCCCTACGAAGTGGCCGACGACTACCTGCGCGTGACGATGCTCACGCTGCTGGCCTGGGCCTGGGCGCGCATCGAGGCGGCGGCGCCGCAGGATGCGGGCCGGGCCCGCGTGGCCACGGCCTTGCGCCGCTGGGTGCTGCCCGAGTTCGAGATGCGGATGGGCATCGTCAAGCGGGCCTGCGAAACCGTGGCGCTCACGCATGCGGCGCAGGCCTGAGGTGTCGCGCACCGGGCACGCCATGGCCTGCGGGGCGGTTACGCTCTGCCCATGCCTTCCCCTTCGAAATCCGCCCCCACGAAAGGCGAGCCGGCCGTGACGCCGCAGGGCAAGCCGGACCGGCTCGACGCGCGCATGCTCGAAACCCTGGTCGGCTACAACGCCCGCCGCGCGTGGCTCATCGTCAGCGACTTCTTCGCCGAACGCATGGCGCCCTACGGGCTCAAGCAGATCGACTTCTCGGTGCTTTCATTGCTGGCGCACAACCCCGGCGCCACGTCGCGCCAGCTGTGCAGCACGCTCGACATCCTGCCGCCCAACCTCGTGAGCCTGGTGGCCACGCTCGACAGCCGCGGGCTCATCGAACGCCGCCCGCATCCGCACGACGGCCGCGCGGTGGGCCTGCACCTCACGCCGGCCGGCGAGGTGCTGATCCATGAGGCCGAGCAGGCCGTGATGCAGCTCGAGGCCGATGCCAGCGCCAAGCTCACGCCGCGCGAGCGCGAGACGCTGATCCGGCTGCTGCAGAAGATCTACCTCTAGGGTCTATCTCTACAGCCCGCGTTCGACCATGTCGATGAGGCGCTGGCCCAGCGCATGGAGGTCGGCGGGCGGCATGGCGCGCAGCGGCCCGTCGATGATGAGCAGCGCCAGCCCGTGCACCGACGACCACGCGAGGTATTCGGCATTGGGGCGCCGCGCCGCATCGAGCACGCCCGCGTCCACCAGCCGGTCGATGGCCTTGCCCAGCAACTGGAACGGGTCGAGCCCGCTCGCGCCGGCCTTGGCGGGGCCGAGCTGGCCGTCGCCCTCGGCGGACACCACGAACGCGGTGCGGAACAGGCCGGGCTCGGCCTGCGCGAACCGCAGGTAGGCGGTGCCGATGGCGCGCACCTGCGCGCGCGCGAAATCGGCGGGCGGCTGGTCGCAGGGCAGCACGGCCAGTTCTTTTTCCATCGCCCCGGCCGCCGCGGCCAAGGCCGCTTCGCGCACGGCCCACAACAGCGCCTGCCGGCTGCCGAAGTGCCGGTAGGCCGCGTTAGGCACCACCCCGGCACGCCGCGTGGCTTCGCGCAGCACCACGGCATCGGGGCCGCCGTCGCGCGCCAGCTCGATGCCCGCGTCCAGCAGCGCCCGTCGCAGGTCCCCATGGCGGTAAGTGCTGCGGGCGGGCGGCAGGCTTTCGGGGACGTTGTTGAGCTTCATTGCACTTCCATGTGGACACCGTCCATTATCCCTGTTATTCTTTGTGGACGGTGTACACAAAGTAATCCGATGGTTTGCGGCCCATGACACCGGGGGCCTCCAACCCACCTGTTCAGTCTTTCAAAGGAATTGCCATGAAAGTCCAGTCTTACCTCTCGTTCGAAGGCCGCTGCGACGAAGCGCTCGGCTTCTACAAGAAGGCGCTCGGCGCCGAAGTGACGCAGCTCATGCGCTACGCCGACGCACCGGCGCCCGTCGGTTCGGCGCCTCCCGACGCCGGCTGCGCGGGCGGCATGCCCGCGCCCGAGAAGGTGATGCACGCGGTGTTCCGCATCGGCGAAACCGAGCTCATGGCCTCCGACGGCCGCTGCTCGGGCGAGCGAAGTTCGACGGCATCATGCTGGCGCTCACCGCCACCACCGACACCGAGGTCGTCAAGTGGTTCAACGCGCTGGCCGAGGGCGGCCAGGTGATGCAGCCGCTGACGCCGACCTTCTTTACCTCGAACTTCGGCATGCTGACCGACCGCTTCGGCGTGGCCTGGCTGCTGGTCGTCGCACATCCGGCCTGATCGCGCTCCTCACTCAACGACAAGAAGCTTTTTCCATGCTCAAGACCATTGCCCTTGCCATCGTGGCTGCCATCGCGGCGCTGCTGATCTTCGCGGCCACCCGGCCCGACAACTTCCGCGTGGAGCGCACCGCGCGCATCAACGCGCCGGCCGAGAAGATCTTTCCGCTGATCGACGACTTCCACCGCTGGGGCACGTGGTCGCCCTACGAAAAGCTCGACCCCGACATGCAGCGCAGCTTCGGCGGCAGCGCCAGCGGCAAGGGCGCCACCTACGCCTGGGAGAGCAAGGGCAAGGCGGGCGCGGGGCGCATGGAGATCACCGAGTCGACGCCCGCGTCGAAGGTAGCGATCAAGCTCGACTTCACCCAGCCCATGGAAGGGCACAACGTGGCCGAGTTCACGCTGCAGCCGCAAGAGGGCGCTACACAGGTCACGTGGTCCATGCACGGCCCGAGCCCCTACATCGCCAAGCTCATGGGCATCTTCTTCAACATGGACCAGATGATCGGCAAGGACTTCGAAGCGGGCCTTGCCAACCTCAAGACAGCCACTGAAAAGTAACCAAGGAAACCTCATGTCTCCCATTCATGCTTACCTCACGTTCGACGGCAACGCAGCCGAGGCCATGCGCTTCTACGAGAAGACGCTCGGCGGCAAGATCCAGATGATGATGACCATGGGCGAGGCGCCCGGCGCCGAGCAGTTCCCGCCCGGCGCGGCCGGCCGCATCATGCACGCCGCGCTGGCCTACGGCGACGGCCTGCTCATGGCCTCCGACAGCATGCCCGGCATGCCGTACGAAGGCATGAAGGGCTTCGGCGTGGCGCTCACGCTGGACACCGTGCCCGAAGCGCGCCGCGTGTTCGACGCCTTCGCCGCCGGCGGCCAGGTCACCATGCCCTTCGGCCCGACCTTCTGGGTCGAGGGCTTCGGCATGGTGACCGACCGCTTCGGCACGCCCTGGCTCATCAACGGCGGCAAGCCCCTGGTGTGACGCGCATGACAGCGGACACGACACTCGACAGCCGCAAGCGCTGGCTCGCGTTGATGGTGCTGTGCCTGGGCGTTCTGATGATCGTGCTGGACACCACCATCGTGAACGTGGCGCTGCCCTCGATTCGCACCGACCTGGGCTTCACCGAGACCTCGCTGGTCTGGGTGGTGAACGCCTACATGCTGACCTTCGGCGGCTTCCTGCTGCTGGGCGGTCGGCTCGGCGACCTGTACGGCCACCGCAAGGTCTTCCTTGTCGGGCTGGTGCTGTTCACGCTGGCCTCGCTGGCCTGCGGCGTCTCCAACTCGCAGGTGCTGCTGGTGGCGGCGCGCGCGGTGCAGGGGCTGGGCGGCGCGGTGGTGTCGGCCGTGTCGCTCTCGCTGATCATGAACCTGTTCACCGAGCCGGCCGAGCGCGCCAAGGCCATGGGCGTGTACGGCTTCGTGTGCGCGGGCGGCGGCAGCATCGGCGTGCTGCTGGGCGGCCTGCTCACCAGCACGCTGAGCTGGCACTGGATCTTCCTGGTGAACCTGCCCATCGGCGTGGCGGTGTACGCGCTGTGCGTGGCGCTGCTGCCCAACGCGCGCGGCCATGCGCACGGCGAAAAGCTCGACGTGGCCGGCGCGGTCACGGTCACGCTGTCGCTCATGCTGGCGGTGTACGGCGTGGTCAACGGCAACGAGGCCGGCTGGGGTTCGACGCAAACCGTGGGCCTGCTGGGCGCGGCCGTGGTGCTGCTGGCGGTGTTCATCGCCATCGAGGCGCGCGTGGAGCACCCGCTCATGCCGCTGGGCCTGTTCAGGCTGCGCAGCGTGTCTGTGGCCAACGTGGTGGGCGTGCTGTGGGCGGCGGCCATGTTCGCGTGGTTCTTCATTTCCGCGCTCTACATGCAGCTGGTGCTGAACTACACGCCCATGCAGATCGGCCTGGCCTTCCTGCCGGCCAACATCATCATGGCGGTGTTCTCGCTGGGCCTGTCCGCCAGGATCGTGATGCGCTTCGGCATCCGCAAGCCGCTGGCGGTGGGGCTGTGGCTCGCGGCCATCGGGCTGGCGCTGTTCGCGCGCGCGCCGGTCAACGGCAGCTTCGTGGTCGACGTGCTGCCCGGCATGATGCTGCTGGGCCTGGGCGCGGGCATGGCCTTCAACCCGGTGCTGCTGGCGGCCATGAGCGAGGTGAGCCCGTCCGACTCGGGCCTGGCCTCGGGCGTAGTCAACACCGCCTTCATGATGGGCGGCGCGCTGGGCCTGGCCGTGCTGGCCAGCGCCGCGGCCGCGCGCACCGCGTCGATGGACGCCGCCGGCGCGCAGATGCCGCTGGCCCTCACCGGTGGCTACAACCTTGCGTTTCTCGTCGGTGCCGTGTTCGCGGCGGCGGCGGGCTTGATCGGGGCCTTGCTGCTTCGCACCGCCATGCCGGGGCAAATGCAGAACAACGAAGAGGCGGCACCCCGGGGGACGGCGGCATCGTGAGGCGCCACACGCCATGCAACCGCCAGTATTTTTTCTTCAACGGTTCCACTCTTTGTTCAGGAGAACTTCCATGGCTCGTTATGTAGACGGCTTCATCGTCGCCATTCCCACCGCCAACGTCGAGGCCTACCGCAAGCTGGCGCGCAAGGCCGGCAAGGTCTGGATGGAATATGGCGCCATCGAATACGTGGAGTGCATTGCCGACGACGTGAAGCCCGGCAAGCTGACCTCGTTTCCGCAGAGCGTGAAGCAGAAGGCCGACGAGACCGTGGCCTTCTCGTGGATCACCTACAAATCGCGCAAGCACCGCGACGCGGTGAACGCCAAGGTGATGGCCGACCCGCGCATTGCGTCGATGGACCCGAAGACCATGCCCTTCGATGCGAAGCGGATGATCTTCGGCGGCTTCAAGAGCATCGTCGAACTCTGATGCGCCGCGCGGGGCTCAGGCAATGAACCCGTCGTACACGAGCTTGAGCCCCGTGAGCGCCATGCCGAGGTACACGAAGCGATAGAACCACGTCGCGTCGATGCGCCGTGCAATGCGGATGCCGACCCATACGCCGAAGGGCGCAATCGGCATCAGCACCAGCGAGGTGGCCAGCGTGCGAAAGTCGAGCAGGCCGAGCCATGCGTAGGGGATCCACTTGCTGAGGTTCACCACGAAGAAGAAGTAAGCCATGGTGGCCGTGAAGATCACCGGCTTGAGCCGCAGCGGAATCACGTAGGCATTGATGGGCGGGCCGCCTGCGTGCGCGATGAAGCTGGTGAAGCCCGACACCGTGGTCAGCACCGCGCCCACGCCGCGCGAGGGCAGCGGATCATTCGGCTTGGGCGGAAACAGCAGGCGCTGCGCCAGGAACAACAGCGTGAACACGCCGACGATGCCCGCCACCGTGTGCGCCGACAGCATGCGAAACAGCAGCGTGCCGACCACCGTGCCCAGCAGGCCGAACGGAATCAGGAACTTGAGCAGCGAGCGGTCGAAGTCGCGCCGGAAGGCCGCCAGGCCCAGCACGTCCATCAGCAGCAGCAGCGGCATGAGGATGGCCGCCGCCTGCGGCACAGTGACGGCCAGCGCCATCATCGGCACGGCGAGCGAGCCGAAGCCGGCGCCGAAGCCGCTCTTGCTGATGCCGAGCAGCAGCACGGCGGGAATGGCGACCGCATAGAAATGCGGGTCGGTGATGACGGGAAAGACCATGGACGGAAGGCAAAAGAAAACCCGCCATGCGGGCGGGCCTTCCGAGGGTAGCAGGATGGCGCCGAACGCGCCGGGCGCCCCGCCGTCGATGCCTAGCGTTCGAGTTCGCCGCCCGCCAGCCAGCGGGCGCCGCGCGCATACAGCGCCTCCACCGCCGGTCCCTTGAGCATCGGCATGTCCAGCTTCACCGTGTAGCCGATGCGCTGCTGGATGTAGGTCAGGTGGCGGTAGCCCTCGGGCAGGTCGGCCAGCACCTGGGCATCGAGGTGCACCGTGGCGGCGGGGTCGACCGGGTCGATGCGGTCCTTCTCGTAGATCGGCTGGCGGTGCAGCAGCTTCCACTCGCCGCCGTGCCTGACCACGAAGTCGTAGAAGCGGCCGGTGCACAGCACGTCGCACAGCACGCCCTCGACCATGCCGCGCTGCGAGATGGTCATCTTGGTCTGCGCGATGGCGCGCTCGCCCGCCACCTCGATGGCCGAGCCGCCCAGGAAGTGCAGGATGCTCACGCCCTTGGCCCAGCCCTCCTGCGTGACGCGGATGAACTCGGTGTAGGGGCCCTGGAACCACGTGGCCATCATCATGCCCTCGGGGTGCCACACGGTGGCAAAGCGCTCCCAGTCGCCGGCGTCGCGCCACACGGCCCAGCGTTCGATCATCTGGCGGATCAGCAGCTCCTGCTGCAAGGTGTCGGTCATTCTTTCCATCTCCGGGAGGGGGTTCAGGCGGGTTGCTTCAAGGGGTTGAGCACGAAGTCGAAGTCGAGGCGCCAGCGGCCGTTGTCCTGCTTCTTCCACGGCGCGACCAGCGACTGGCGCACCGCGAACACGGCGTCGGAGTCGAGCCACTCGTCGCCTTCGCGGAACACATGGGTGATGAGCCGCTCGTAGCCCGGCGCCTCGATCTTGAAATGCAGGTGCGCGGGCCGCCACGGGTGGCGCCTGGTGGCGCGCAGCAGGTCGCCCACGGGGCCGTCGACCGGAATCGGGTAGGCCACCGCCACCACGCTGCGAAAGTGCAGCCCGCCGTCGGGGCCGGTGCGCAGCGTGCCGCGGTTCTCGGCGTGGTCGAGGCCGGCGTGCTGCACGTCGTAGTGGCCGCCGGCATCGGCCTGCCACACGTCGACCAGCGCGTTGGCCACCGGCTCGCCGTCGAGCCCGCGCACCGTGGCGAACACGTCGCAGGGCTCGCCCTCGGCGCCGTTGGCCACGTCGTCGCCGTGCGCGTACTCAGGCGCGCCGTCGAAGTAGAAGGGGCCGAACACGGTAGCTCGGTGCAACCCGCGGGCTTGTCGTTGTTCATGGCAATGGTGAGCATCGACAGGCCCAGCACGTCCGACAGCAGGATGAACTCCTGGCGCTTGTCGTCGCACTTCTGGCCGGTGGCCGTGAGGTACTGGATGCCCTGGAACCACTCGTCCTCGGTGAGCTTCACCTCGCGCGTGAAGGCGTGCAGATGCTGCACGAGGCTGGTCAGTATTTCGCGCAGGCGCGGGTCGGGGGTGTCGGCAAAGCGCGCGAGCACGGCCTGCGTGATGTTGTCCTGGTTGAGGTTGCGCATCGTGGCTGTCTCCATGTTGTCTGTCTCGACGGTACGGCGCACTGTAGGCCGCACGCGCCTTGCCTGAAAGCACCCGGGGCGCAAATGATTTTTCCGCCCAGCGGAACGGTCGCGCCCTGCCCTGCGCCAAAATCCCCCGTCTCGACAAAAGACAACAAGCCACCGGAGACACGCCCCATGGACCGCTGGACCGAAATCGCCCTGCTCGTGCAGATCGCCGATGCCGGCAGCCTGAGCCGCGCGGCCGAGGCGCTGGGCCTGTCGAATGCCGCCGCGAGCCGGCACCTGAGCGCGCTCGAGGCCCGGCTGGGCGCGCGGCTGGTGGAGCGCAACACGCGCCGCCTCTACCTGACCGACACCGGCCGCGAGTTCTGCGGCCGTGCCCGCACCATCCTGGCCGACCTGTCGGACGCCGAATCGACGGTCAACGCCACCGCGCTCAACCCGACCGGCACGCTGCGCGTGACGGCGTCGCTGTCTTTCTCGATCCACCACATCGCACCGCTGCTGCGCGAGTACACGCAGCGCTACCCCGGCGTGACGGTGCACGTGGAGGCAGCCAACCGCTACTTCGACCTGATCGACAACAACATCGACGTGGCGATCCGCACCCGCGAATACGAGCCCGACTCGAACGTGACGATCCGCCGGCTCGGCGAGACGCGGCGCATCCTGGCGGCGTCGCCGCGCTACTTCGCGCAGCACGGTTTCCCCAAGACGCTGGACGACCTCGCGCGGCACAAGCTGCTGATCTACACCCACGCCAACAACCCGAACGAGCTGCGCTTTACCCGCCAGGGCCAGACGCGCACGGTGTCGGTCACGGGGCTGCTGGAGTCGAACGACGGCCAGGTGCTGCGCGCCGCCGCGCTCGACGGCATGGGCATCCTGGTGCAGCGACCTACATCGTCTACGAGGACATCGTGGCCGGCCGGCTGGTGCCCACGCTGGACGACTGGGACCTGCCGCACCTGACCATCAACCTGGCGTACCCGAGCCGCAAGCACCTGTCGGCCAAGGTGCGCAGCTTCATCGACTTCATGGCGGCGCATTTCGCCAAGATGGACTACGAACGCAAGTGGACCGGCCACTTCGGGGTCCGCTGAGCGGGCTTTCCGGCAAAACATGTGCGTTTACGCACATCCCGCTTTCAGGCCCCCTGCGCACACTGGAACCGCAACCGCCGCATTCCGCGGCGGACCCACCGTTTTTCCAAGCAAGGATCGCCATGAACACCCAGGCCACAGCCGCCAACACCCCGCGCGCGCCGATCGCCGCGTCGTCGCTGTCGAACATTTCCCCCGCCACGCTGGACGACGCCGGCAAGCTGCTGATCCGCGTGACGGTCGGCTTCCTGGTGCTGCTGCACGGCATCTTCAAGCTGTCGGCCGGCGTGGGCTTCATCGGCGGCATGCTGGCCAAGGCCGGGCTGCCGGGCGGGCTGGCCTACCTGGTGTACGTGGGCGAAATCGTCGCGCCGCTGATGATGATCGCGGGCGTCTTCACGCGCGGCGCCGCCGCCGTGGTGGTGATCAACATGCTGGTGGCCTTCGGCCTCGTGCACATGGCCGACCTGTTCGCGCTGGGCAAGCAAGGCGGCTGGGCGCTCGAACTGCAGGGCCTGTACCTGTTCGGCGCGCTGACCGTGGTGCTGCTGGGCGCGGGCCGCTTCAGCGTGGGCGGCAAGAACGGCCGCTGGAACTGACCCGGCCTGACCTGGCCCGCCGGTTCAGCCGGCGTCGCCCCGCACCTGCGAGACCATGCGCTCCAGGCGGGCGACGTCGGCCACCAGCAGGGCCTTGTCGTCCTTGCGCAGCACGCCGCCGCGCACCAGCACATTGAGCTCGCGGGTCACCTGCTCGCGGTTGGTGCTGATCTGGCTGGCCAGCGCCGCATGCTTGGGCGCGGGGTCCAAGCGGGCCTGGTTGGCGTCACCGCCGTGCGCGCGGCGGCGCGGGCCAGGCGCAGCAGCTCGGCATGCAGCCGGTTCTGCACGCCCAGGGTGCTCAGGTCGATGACACGTTCCGACAGCTGCCGCACCAGTGACGCCAGCCGGTGCATCACCCGCTCGGCCACCAGCGGCTCGTCGCGCAGCAGGGCCATGAAGGCGGCGCGGTCCAGGCTGGCCACCACGCTGGGCTCCAGCGTGACCACGTCGGCGGAGCGCGGCCCGCCGTCGATGGCGGCGATGTCGCCGAAGTGCTCCCCGGCCTCGGAGTCGCGAAAGGTCACCTGCCGGCCGTTGGCCGAATAGGTCGTCACCCGCACCCGGCCCGAGACCAGCAGGAACACCTCGCCCTGCTGCTCGGCGCGCAGCAGCAGGGGCTTGCCGGTTTCCACGCTGTGCCACAGGCATTGCTGGGCCAGCAGGGCAAGCCGCTGGTCGGAGAGGCCTTCGAGCAGCGCGATCTGGCGCAGCGCAAGGCTGGAGCGGGGGGTAGGTTCGGGTTTGGCCATGCCGGGGTCTATGGTCAAGGGGATGGGCGCGCGGATTATGCTCGGGTGCCGCTTCGAACCCGTTCATGGACAGACGTTCCCCCCACGCCCCTTTTTCCCTGAGACCGCCGACACGGCGCAATCTCCGCTGGGCGAGCGGGCTGGTGCTGATGGCCTACATCACGGCCCACCTGCTGAACCATTCGCTGGGCATCTATTCGTTCGCCGCGGCCGAGACCGTGCTGCGCGGCGTGCAGAAGTTCTGGCACAGCCTGCCCGGCACCGCGCTGCTGTACGGCGCGGCGGCCGCGCACCTGGCGCTGGCCGTCATCGCCTTGTGGGAGCGCCGTACCCTGCGCATGCCGCCGCTCGAAGGCCTGCGCGTGCTGCTGGGCTTTGCGCTGCCGCTGCTGCTGGCCACCCACCTCACCGCCATGCGCGGCGCCTACCTGGCCTACGGCATCGAGGCTCGTACGTGCGCGTGGTCTGGGGCCTGTGGGACTGGCAGGGCGCCGCCGCGCAGCTGGTGATGATGCTGGCCGCCTGGACCCACGGCTGCCTCGGCCTGCACTTCGCGCTGCGGGCCCAGCCGCTGTACCGCCGCTTCTCCTACCTGCTGCTGGCCGTGGCGGTGGTGCTGCCGCTCACGGCGGCCATGGGCTTCGTGTCGATGGGGCGCGAGTTCCAGTGGAACGGCGTGCCGCCGGTGGT
Source organism: Variovorax sp. E3 (assembly GCF_016082275.1). Classification (GTDB taxonomy): domain Bacteria; phylum Pseudomonadota; class Gammaproteobacteria; order Burkholderiales; family Burkholderiaceae_C; genus Variovorax. The sequence continues at coordinate 317 of NZ_MOWM01000060.1, read as the reverse complement.
GCTGCCGACGCCCGAGCAGGGCAAGGCGCTGAGCACGGCCGAAGGCAACATCAAGTGGTTCTACGGGCTGGCGCTGGTGCTGCTGCTGGCGGCGCGCTGGGGCCGCAACGGCTTTGCGCGCTGGTCGCGCCAGCCGTCGGTCACGCTGCGCTACCCCGACCGCACGGTGCAGGTGCCGCGCGGCTGGAGCGTGCTGGAAGCCAGCCGCTCGCACGGCATTGCGCACGTGTCGATCTGCGGTGGGCGCGCGCGCTGCTCGACCTGCCGCGTGCGCGTGGCCGGCCCGGCCGGGCACATCGGCGAGCCGGGCCGTGACG
>NZ_MOWM01000059.1 GCF_016082275.1 Variovorax sp. E3 | reverse complement strand
GCAGGCGGCGCACGGCGGCGCGGGCCTGCATGAAGCGCGCGCGGTCGGCGCGCCGCACGAAGCGCCGGGCGCGCACGTGCTCGTCGGGCACGTGCGCATCGGCAACGCCGTCTTCTTCCGCATCGAGGTTCAGGTCCAGGCGATGGACTTCGATGCCCGCCGGCAGCGGCAGCAGGTCATGCAAGGGCACGAGGCGCATGGGCTCCTCCCGCCACGGACCGGGCCAGGCGCTGCGTCAGCGCGGCGAGCACCCGCGCCTCGTACTGCCGGATGAAGAAGTGGCCGCCCTCGAACCAATCGAGCGTGAAGCCGTCCTCGTGCGCGGTCTCGGCGGACCACGCCTGCATGCGCCACGGCTCGATGTCGTCGTCGCGCCCCGCGAACACATGCAGGGGAACCGGCAAGGGCTCGCTGCCCCGGTGCGCGAAGCTCTCGCACACGCGGTAGTCGGCGGCCAGGGTGTCGAGCGTCATGCGCAGCAGCTCGGGGCTGTCGAAGAGTTCTTCGGGCGTGCCGCCCTGCTTGCGCAGGTCGCCGACGAGGGCCTCGTCGTTGTTCATGTCGACGAAGCGGTCGGGGTCGCGATGCGCGGGCGCGGCACTGCCGGACGCCAGCAGCGCGCGCGGCAACGGCCGGCCCATGGCGCGCAGCCGCTGCGCGATGCCCCACGCAAGCAGCGAACCCATGCTGTGGCCGAAGAGCGCGAAGTTGCCGCGCAAGGCGGTGTCGTGCTCGGCGCACAGCTGCGCAACCAATGCATCGAAGTCTTGAACGAAGTCCTCGCCCAGGCGCCCGCCCCGGCCGGGCAGCTCGACCGGCACGACCTCGATCCAGCGCGGCAGCAGGCGCCGCCAGCGCAGGTACATGGTGGCGCTGGCGCCCGCGCACGGCAGGCACAGCAGGGAAAGGGTCGCCTGCATGCGCGCTTCAGGCAGCGGCGGCAGGGGCGCTTTCTTGTTGCGCCATCCAGTCGCGCAGCGACTTGGGACGCATGTCGGTCCAGTTCTTCTCGACGTAGTCGAGCACGGTCTTCTTGTCGCCCTGCACGCCGTCGACGGCCTTCCAGCCGCCGGGCACGGCCTTCCATTGCGGCCAGATCGAGTATTGCTCTTCGTGGTTGACGAGAACGATGAAGGTCTCGTCCTCACGGTCGAAGCAGCTGGTAGACATGTGCGGTCCTCTTGGGGTTGTTGAGACGACAGGCAAGAGGCCTCGCACGTTTCGCGCATGGTTCATGCGGCAAAGCGGAAGCGTCTTCCCTTTGCGATACATGACGGCGCGCGGGCGCCGGTGTTTAGTCGTCGCGCGGCTGCCGCGCGGCAGCCGGCGCTAGTGGCGCACGGCGTCGCCCGCTTCGGGCGGCGGAACGTCGTTGACGGGCGGCACGAGGCCCACGAGCAGCCAGAGGCGGCCCGCTTCGTCGTAGGTTTTTCGGTGAAGGGGACTGGCGGCAAGCCATTGCGCGAATTCGTCGCGCGTGGCGGCGTCGTCGAAGGCGCCGCGTTCGTGCTGGCGGCGCACCCAGGTCCATGCGGCCTGCCAGACCGGGTCGTGATCCGTGTCCTTTGTCATCGGCGCATCGTATCGCCGATGGAGAATTTGAAACTCAGTCGCCCTGAACGAGGTAGCGGCAGCTTTCCAGGGCGGCGTCGGCGTCCTTGATCATGAAGTTCACCAGCGTGGCCGAGCAGCCCAGGCGCACGCCGATCTCGCGCTGGGTCAGCCCGCTGATGCGGTTGAGCTCGAAGGCCAGGCGGGTGCGCGCGGGCAGCGCGTCGAGCACGCGGTCGATCACGGCCAGCGCCTGCCGGCCGTCGAGCACGCGCTCCGGCGCGTCGTTGCTGGGCGGGCTCACGAGTTCGACGTCCTCGCAGTAGGTGCGGTAGCTGGCCTCCACGGAATGGTGGCGGTGGTAGTCGAAGGCCACGTTGCGCACGACCTGGCAGCAGTAGCCCAGCGGCTTGTGCACATCGCGCACGGCGGCGCCGTCGGCGAGCTTGAGGTAGGCGTCCTGCAGCACTTCGTCGGCCAGGTCCGCGGTGCGGACGATTTTTTGCGCAACGCGCTGGAGCTGGGCACGGTTTGCGATGAAGACCTCCCCCAGCGTGGGCTCGGATGGCTGCAGCGACATGTCCATGGGTACTCCTGAAGTGTTCATTCTAGATAATGCAAATGAGAACTATTACTACTTTTTGACAGAAAAAGGCCTGGCTTTCCCAGTTGCTCCTCCCCTATCTCTTACCCCTTAGACGTTTGAGCGGCCGAAAGCGAGACAGGCCCTCGCCAACGGCCACCAACTAGAATCCCGCCCTCTCCCCGACCCCGTACCCATGAACATCGTCGTCAACGAAGAACTCAAAGCCTATATCGACCCACTGACGCCGGAGGAGTACGAAGCACTGGAGCGCAGCATCCTGAACGAAGGCTGCCGCGACGCGCTGGTGCTGTGGGGGGACGTGCTGGTCGACGGCCACAACCGCTACGGCATCTGCCAGAAGCACGGGCTGCCGTTCCAGACGGTGCAGAACACGCGCTTCAAGACCATGGACGACGTGCACCTGTGGATGATCGACCAGCACCTGGGCCGGCGCAGCATCTCGGACTTCCTGCGCGGCGTGCTGGCGTTGCGCAAGAAAGACATCGTGGACGAGCAGCGGGCCCGCACGGCGTCGGCGGCTTCTGACTCCGATGCGCCTTTCGACGTCGACACCCCGGCCGGCACGCCCGCCGAGGGCGAAGACGGCACCACGCCCCTGCCCCCGCCCGCCCCGCTGAACAGCCGCGAGGCCATTGCCCGCGCCGCGCGCCTGAGCAGCAGCCAGGTCGTGATGATCGAGAAGATCCAGAAGCAGGCCGCGCCTGAGCTGGTGGCGGCCGTGAAGTCGGGCGTGATTTCCATCAACACCGCCGCGGCCGTGGCCACCCTGCCGGCTGAAGAGCAAGTCACTGCCGCCAACGCCGGCAAGGACGAGCTCAAGCAGGCCGCCAAGCGCGTGCGCGATTCGAAGAAGAAGCCGCGCGAGGAGCCGGCCGAGGTGGCCGACGATCCGCAGGCCAATGAAGTCGAGACGATGCAGCTGCTGAAGGAGCGCGTGATCCGGCTGACCGCCGAAAACACCGTGCTGCGCCAGCAGGTGGCCGAGCTGCAGGCGCGGCTCGGCCAGTAACCCCTTACCCAGCCGACCCGCGCGGCTCGCGCGCGGTCAGGCCGCCAGAGTCATCAGAGCTGGATCTCGGTGATCTTCGCCCCCGACAGCGAAACGCCGGCTTCCAGCCCCACGTTCGTCATCACGAAGCCCACCACCGGCTGGCGCAGGGTGTTGGTGTCGATGCTGCCGTTGGCGCCGATGGTCGCCACCGCCACCGTGGCGTCGGCGCCGGCCGTCCAGCCCTTGCTGTTGCGGAACTTGTCGAGCGCCGCCTGCGTGGTGAACACATAGACCACCGCCTTCGACTGCGCGCCGGCCTGGAAGCCGAGCGAGCCCGAGGTGGTGCTGTAGTACGACTGCGTGCGCCCGTTCACGCGCAGCGCGCCGCGCCCGTACTCGGCGCCCACGCCCATGCTGGCCCCCACCACGGCGGGAAACACCAGCACGCCGCTGGAGCGCGCGACCAGCTCGCGCGAGCCCTTCACGGAGTCATAGAGCTTGGACAGCGAGGCGTCGACCTGTGCGTCGATGGACGTGCGCGACGAGGCGCTGCTTGCCTGATCCTGCGGCCGCGTGGTGGTGCAACCCACGAAAGCGATGCTGGACAGGACCACGGCGGACGAAACCGCGAGCATCCGGAGATTCAGGGTTTTCATGACGTCTTCCTTTGAAAAAAGCATGGATCGATGAAGAAACCTCTGCCTTCCACGGCAGGTGCGTTCCATGCTAATTCCGCCGAAGCGGGGCAAACCCGGCTTGGGAGATCGGCCTACGTGAAGACACGGCGTCGATGAACGAGCGCCCGGTCGGCACCAAAAAACTCGCTCCGTAATCTTGTGTTTTTATTTGCAACAGGTGTTATATTTTCGACGCCAGCACATATTGATACAACCTTGGACCTCGTTTCGGCCGGTGCTTTTCGCGTCGCTTCCATCGAAATTCTCCAAAGAGCCTAAGTTGCATTCAAATCGGCCTATTCGCTCCCTGTCGGTGCCATCTGTGGCCCCCACCCGTCACGCGCGCCAGCCATGACGACAGCAGCCACCCCCGCGACCAGAGGCCAACGCGCCTTGCTAAGCTTCAGCGTCGAGGGGTTGCCGCCCAGGGAAGAGCTGCTGTTCAAGTCCCTGGTGCGCCTGCTGGACCACCGCACACACCAGCACTGGGCCTGGAAAGCCGCGCAGGCCGACCTGCGGGTGGTGGGCGAGCAGGTGCCCACCGACGCCGCCGCGCCGTCCGTCGCCGTGCCGGTGCTGGCCGTCGGCCCGGCCGATTCGCCGCGCGGCGGCCATTTCCTGCCGCTGCCGCTGCATGCCGACGAGCTGGAACACACGCTCAATCGGCTGGGCGCGATGGTCGTCCACGCGCGCGGGCTGGGCCTGGCGGCGCCTGACGGGCACATCGCCGAAGACGAAGAATTCCGCCTGCTGCGCTGGCCGCCCGCCGCGCTGCTCGAAACGCCGGCGCGCATCCGGCTGGCCACGCTGATGACCGGGCGCCCCACTTCGCTGCAGCTCCTTCGCCAGCGCTCGGGCCTGGCGCCGCAGGACTGCCTCGACTTTCTGGCCGACCTCCGGCGCGCCGACCTGCTCGAAGGCGCGCGACAGGCCGCCCAACCCGCCGCTGCTGCTGCTGTTGCTGCTGTCGCCGCCGCGCCTTCCGCGCCCGACTCGGTGCTGCCGCTCACCGACAGCCGCCCCGTCGCGCTGGCCCGCGACACCGTTCAACCCGGCCTGCTGGCCCGCATCCGAAGCCGGCTCGGCCTGCTGCCGACCGCGCCCAAATGACCGTCGAACACAAGATCCTCTTCACCGGCACCATGGGCGCCGGCAAGACCACCGCCATCGGCGCCGTGAGCGAGATCCCCCCCGTCAGCACCGACGTGCGCAACACCGACGTGTCGGTCGCCAAGGCAACCACCACCGTCGGGCTCGACTACGGCGAACTCACGCTGGACAACGGCGAAAAGCTGCGCCTGTACGGCACGCCCGGCCAGATGCGCTTCGACTTCATGTGGCGCATCCTGGGGCGCGGCGCGCTCGGCCTGGTGATCCTGGTGGACAACAGCCGCCCCGACCCGCTGGCCGACCTGGACGTCTACCTCGAGGGCTTTGCCGAGCTGATCGCCAGGACCGCCTGCGTGGTCGCCGTGGGCCGCATGGAGGCGCACCCGCAGCCGGGCATCGACGCCTATGCCCGGCGCATCGAGGCCAAGGGCGTGCTGTGCCCCGTGCTGCCGGCCAACGTCACGGACGCGCGGCAGGTCGTCGAGTTGCTGGAGCTGCTGCTGCTCCAGCTCGAGACCTGAGCGCCTTTCCTTTCTCTCTGTCTCGTCTTTTCATTCCTGAGCTGCCATGCAAATAACACCAAGAATCAAGCTCGCCGCCGAATCCGTCATCGACACGCTGATGCGCGAGATCAAGGGCGTGAAGGCCGTGGTGATCTCGACCGAGGACGGCCTGGAGCTGGCCGCGCGCGTCGAGAACACGGCGCAGGTGGCACGCCTGTCGGCCATTGCCAGTTCGCTCGCGGCGCTGGGCGCCGTGGCCGGCGAGGAAAGCAACCTTGGCGACTGCGACAACGTGTCCATCGAGGCAACGCACGGCCACATCCTGATGCTGCAGGCGCGACACCCCGAGCTCACGCTGATCGTGAGCGTGGTCACGGGCAAGGACGCGATCATCGGCCAGGTTTTGTACTTCGCGAAGCAGGCGACGCTGTCGCTGCAGCACGCCTGAGGGCCCGTCCCCGGCCGCATCGGTTCGACACCGGCAGCCGCCCACCTCTTCGCCCGGGTGGCTGCCGACTTTCAGGGGCGAGGGACTAGGAAAGATTCCGATGGCAAATATCAAGCAATCCATGGACGACCTGATGACCTGCGACGGCGCCCTGTGCGCGGCGCTGGTCGACTCGAGCAGCGGCATGATCCTGGGCCAGATCGGTTCGGGTGTCGACCTCGAGGTGGCGGCCGCGGGCAACACCGAGGTGGTCCGCGCCAAGATGCGCACCATGCGCGACCTGGGCTTGAACGATGTCATCGAAGACATCCTCATCACCCTCGGCAGGCAGTACCACATCATCCGGCCGATGCAGAAGAAGGAAGGCCTGTTCGTGTACCTCGTGCTGGACAAGGCCAAGTCGAACCTGGCGCTGGCGCGCCGCAAGACGCTGGACGTGGAGCAGAACCTGGCGGTCTGAGGGCGCGCCTCTTCTCCTGACCCGCGCAAGGTGGTGCGCGGCGCAATGTTCATGCAATGCTGATTCATAGCATCGCAGGTCTGGCGCGGGCGGCTTCGCACAACGGCCGTCCGCCATCTGGCACCCGACCCGGACCCGCGAACCCCCATGACATTCGACCCTGCAAGGCTGCCGCGCTATTCGACCGCGGGCGGCTCCCTGAGCCAATCGAACACCGCCTCCCCGCGCGCGCGCACGGCGCCGGCGCCTTCCGCGCGGCGCCTCGAACTGCTCGACGCACTGCGCGGCTTCGCGCTGTTCGGCGTGCTGCTGGTCAACCTGCGCAGCTTCTCGCTGTACGAGTTCATCACGCAACCGCAGCGCGGCGCCCTGCCCTCGGCCGCGTGGGACCGCGCGATCGCGCTGGCGATGCAGCTGCTGGTCGACGCGAAGTCGATCACGCTTTTCACCCTGCTCTTCGGCGTGGGCTTTGCACTGCAGACCGCCCGGCGTGCGAACAAGGCCGACGGCACGCGGCTCTACGTGCGGCGCATGGCGGTGCTGCTGGCCATCGGCCTCGTGCATGCGTACCTCTTCTGGTGGGGCGACATCCTGCGCTACTACGCGGTGTTCGGTCTGCTGCTGCTCGCGTTCACCAAGCTGTCGACGCGCACGCTGGCCGTGCTCGGCGTCTGCGTGGCGCTGGTGCTGCCGGTGCTGCTGCAGCCGGTGGTGCCCGACCTGCTGCCGGCGCAGGCCAGCCGCCCGCAAGCAGCAGCGGCCGCCTGGACCGCTTTCGTCAGCGGCGACTGGGCGACGATGCTGCAGGGCAACCTGGCGCGCGACATGCGCATGCGCGTCGCCATATGGTGGCTGCCGCTGTTCGTGTTCGGCCGGCTGCTGATCGGCATGGCCATCGGCCGCGCGGGCGTGCTGCAGGAATCGGTGGCCAAGCGGCGCTTCTGGGTCCGCCTGCTGCGCGCGAGCCTTGTCGTCAGCGTCGTCGCCTCCGTGCTGCCGGCCCTTGGGGACTATGACAGCACCGGCGCCGTGGGCGGCTGGCTGCAGGGCGGCATCGGCAGCATCGCGGCGCAACTGCTGCGCGAGACGGCGCCGCTGGCGCAAGGCCTGTTCTACATGGCGGCCTTCGTGCTGCTGTTCCAGCGCGCCGCGTGGCGGCACTGGCTGCGCAAGCTGGCGCCGATGGGGCGCATGGCCCTGACCAACTACCTCGCGCAGACGCTGTTCGGCATCGGCCTGTTCTACGGCGTCGGGCTGGGCATCGGGCCGCAGTTCGGGCTGGTGGGCATCGCGGTGGCCGGCGTCGGGATCTTCGCGCTGCAGGCGCTGTTCAGCTGCTGGTGGCTGGGGCGTTTTCGCTTCGGGCCGGCCGAGTGGGTGTGGCGCAGCCTGGTCTACGGCAAGCCGCAGCCGATGCGGCTGCACGCTGCTGCTTGAACACAGGCCGCGCAGGCCGGCTGAACCCGGCCTGCCCCCTTCTTTCTTGGCCTCGCCTCAGGGCAGCGCCGTGATGCGGTCGGTGGCTGGTGGTGCGAGCGGGCTCTTGGCCTTGATGTAGGCCTCCAGCGCATCCACGTCCTGGTCGCCGCCCAGCGTGTCCGTGCCCTGGTTGAACACGGTGAAGTTGTCGCCGCCGGTGGCCAGGAAGCTGTTCATCGTGACGCGGTAGCTGGTGGCGTCGACCATGGCCGTGCCGTTGAGCGCCATGTTCGTGATGCGCGAGCCCGCGGGCGCCGAGAGGCTGTAGCTGTAGCTCAGGCTGGCCGAAGGCAGCAGCACCTTGGGCGCGGCCACGGTGTTGGCGCCGCTGTTGAACTGCTGCTCCAGCACCGCCTTGATCTGCGCCCCCGTCATGGTCTTCACCACCAGGCTGTTGCCGAAGGGCTGCACCGCGAAGATCTGGCCGTAGGTCACGCTGCCGTCGCCGGCGGGCGCGAGGTCGGCGCGCACGCCGCCCGGGTTCATGAAGGCGATCTGCGCGGCGCCCTTGCCGGCCGGGCTGGTGGCCGCCAGTTGCGCGTCGGCGATCAGGTTGCCCAGCACGCTTTCCCTCGACGGGGTCTGTGTGCGCGTGGCCGTGGCGGTGAGCTGGCCCACCACGCGCTGCACCAGCGGCCCGGCAATGGCCAGGTACTGGCTGATGAGCGAGGCCACTTCCTGGTTCTTGCCGAACACGGGGTACTGGTCGGTCAACGCCACGGTGGTGGCGCCGGCGGTGTAGGCCTCGCCCTGCACGATCATGTTGTCGGCGGCCTTGGCCGTGACCTTGCGCGTGCGCGTGTCGATGGTCAGGTTGATGTCGGTCAGCAGCGTGCCGTACTGGCCGGCGCTGGTCAGCAGGAAGGGCTTGGCCGGGTTGGTCTTGCGGTAGTCGCACACGTACGAGCGGTGCGTGTGGCCCGAGATCACGATGTCGACCGCGCTGTCGAGCTTGTTCAGGATCGGCAGGATGTCGCCGCTCAGGCCGGCGCAGCTCTTGTCGTTGTAGCCCACGGTGGTGGTGCCGCCCTCGTGGATCACCACCACCACGGCGTCGGCGCCCTGCGCCTTCAGTTGCGGAATGAGCGCGTTGGCGGTGTCGGCCTCGTCCTTGAAGCTCAGGCCGGCCACGCCGGCGGGCGTGACGATGTTGGGCGTGCCCTTGAGCGTCATGCCGATGAACGCCACCTTCACCGTGGCGCCGTCCTTGGTGAAGCTCTTCATGCCGGTGGCGGGGAACAGCGTGTTGCCGTCGCCCTTCACCGTGTTGGCCGCCAGGAAGCCGAAGTTCGCGCCCGGAAAGCTCTTGTTCACGCGGCAGGGCTCCAGCGCGGTGTTCTTCGCGCAGCCGCCGTTCTTCATGCGCAGCAGCTCGGTCTGGCCCTTGTCGAACTCGTGGTTGCCGACCGCGTTGAAGTCGATCTTCATCGCGTTCACGGCCTCGATGGTCGACTCGTCGAGAAACAGCGCCGACACCAGCGGCGACGCGCCGATCATGTCGCCGGCCGAGACCACGGCGTTGTTCGGGTTCTTTTCCTTCAGCGAGGCAATGGCCGAGGCCAGGTAGGCCGCGCCGCCGGCCGGCACCGGCACCGTGCCGCCGCCCTTGGCGGGCGCGGTGATCGACAGCTTCGGGGGCTCGAGGTTGCCGTGCAGGTCGTTGAAGGCGATGAGCTTGACGTCCATCGTGGCGGGCACGGGCGGATTGGACGCCGCGGGGGGCGGCAGCGGCACGAAGCCGCTCGCATTGTTGTTGCTGCCGCCGCAGGCGGTGAGCGTGGCCAGGACGACGCCCGCCGCGGCGAACTGCTTCAGTGATGGATGCATGAACCTCTCCTCTGTTTTGGAATGAGGCGGATGCTGGCCACGGCGCATGACGAAGGCGTGAACCCCTTCGCTGCCTGGGGACGCTCGGCTCAGGGCAACTGGACGAGGCGCATGGGAACGTCGGCACCGAAGGCCGCCTGCAGCAGCGCCCTGGCCTGCGCGCTGCGGGCGTCGGTGAGCGACTGCACCGCGAGCCATCCCTCGGCCGGGCGGCGCTGCAGGTGCCAGCCCTCTTGCCCCAGGCGGATGAGCTGCGCGAGCGCCGCGGGGTCGGCCACGGTCAGCGCCGTGGGCGTGATGTCGAGCCAGTCGGTCACCTGGTCGGCCTCGCCGCCCAGTCGCGCGGCGGCGCCTTCGGCCAGCGCGCGCTGCGTGGCCACGTCGCGCACCGTTCCCTGCAGCACGATGCCGCCGCCATGCCAGCGGATCTCCAGCGCGGCGGCGGACGTGGCCTCGCTCACTGTCGCCACCTGCCGGCTTGCCGGCCTCCACGCGACGGCAAAGGCGACCGCCAACAGGCAGGCAAGCGACGCCGCGAGGATCTGGAGTGTCTTCATCACGCGAAGCGTGCTACGCGGCGCATGACGGCTGTGTGACCGGCGGGCCGAAAACGGCGGGCAGGCCTACACAAATCGCCGCAGCCCGATGACCCCGCTGTCGCGTGGGGGCTGTAAGCTGGCAACTCCGACACCCTACCCCGAGGAACGTACCCATGCCAGCGAACGCGAAAGTGACCGGAGATGTCGAATACAGGGCCGGCGACGGCCCCCTGATCCTGATCCCCCTGGGCCCGATCGAGGTTCAGCTGGCGCCCGACAGCGCGGTGCTGAGCTGGGGCGACGGCGGGAGCGCACAGACCACGGCGATCCCGCTCTCCGAATACCAGCGCTACCTGAGCGAAGGTGTGATCCAACCCGATTGAGCCTGCACGAAGGCAGCGCCCATGAAAAAAGGCCCGGAAGGGCCTTTTTTGTTGGCATCCGCGGCACGGGGCCGCGGCGATGCGCACTACTTACTTCTTCTTGGCGGCCACGGCCTTCTTGGCGGGAGCGGCAGCCTTCTTGGCGGCAGCAGGCTTTGCAGCCGGCTTGGCGGCCACGGCCTTGTCGGCCTTGCGCTTGGCAGCCTTCGGGTCCACGGCGGCCTTGAAGGCGGCGCCCGGCACGAACTTCGGCACCTTCTGTGCGGCGATCTTGATCTTGGTGCCGGCGCTGGGGTTGAAGCCCGAGCGTGCGGCGCGCGCCACTTGCTTGAAAGTACCGAAGCCGACGATCTGCACGGGATCGTCCTTCTTCACTGCGGCGACGATCGAGGTGGTGATGGTCTCGAGGACGCGCGCGGCTTCAGCCTTGCTGAGGTTGTGGGCGGTAGCGATTTTTTCGACGAGTTCGATGCGGTTCAACTGAGTTCCTAATGAGTTAATTTCGCCATGTTGCCTATGGCGGCGCAGCAACGAATGCAAGCTGCAAGCGGGGCGAAGTTTATTCGACTGCGAGAGGGCCTATGTAACGTGGTCGCATAAAGTGGCATCGAAGCACTGCGATCAGAGGGAACGGGCCCTTCGTTTCGAGGGTTTTTCTCCTCGACCGGACATCGCCTTTCACGCTTCGAAGTCAAGCAAAGCGATACCGAGTTAAGGCATGCATCAAAGTTGGGATGGTGGGCAACGCACTCTCGATCGTTGACGTGATCGATTGCAGCGCTAGAACGCTGCTTGCGTACCGAAAAGTGTGGAGGAGACTGAGCTGCCGTTCGTGCGTGCAGACACGCGCGGATGCCAGAAAGACAAAAGGGTTAGCAGACTTGCATCTGCTAACCCTCGTCGGAACTGGCGGAGTGGACGGGACTCGAACCCGCGACCCCCGGCGTGACAGGCCGGTATTCTAACCAACTGAACTACCACTCCTGGTAGACAACGTTCGCTCGTTTTACGGAGCCAAGTGTTGACCACTTGTGCCGGCTTCACTTGCGTGAAACTGGCGACCCTACGGGGATTCGAACCCCGGTAGCCACCGTGAAAGGGTGGTGTCCTAGGCCTCTAGACGATAGGGTCAAAACCTTAGGAACCGTGCTGCGATCAGCACTTATCTTCTAACTCTCTCGACACTTAATGGTGGAGGTAAACGGGATCGAACCGATGACCTCTTGCATGCCATGCAAGCGCTCTCCCAGCTGAGCTATACCCCCGTGTGGGTGTCGAGCCTCGAATTATAGCCCGTTTTTTCAGGCCTTTTTCAATCTTTCGATAACTTTTTCTTTCGAAAAGATCTCGAGGACTGAATCGAGGACGGTGTCTGCGATGTTCCCATCACAAGCACACGTACTGGCATCGCTAACACTGGCATTTTCATGCTGTGTGCTGCGAGCACTTCCTTGATCATAACTGCAATTGAGGCCTTATCCCAGGTCACTGTCATCAATTTTTTCAACGAGTGTTGAAATTGCTGGCTTAACGGCCTCGGTGATGTGCTGTGCGCGGTCGGCATCGCTGATGGTGATGTCCCCATAGAAGGCCTCTGCCCATTGGGAAAGTGCCACTGTGGTGTCGCAGCGATCCTTGAAAAGCGCGCAGATTGCGGGCAAACGTTCGTCCGCAACGACGCCCTTCTTCTGTAGCTGCGCCGCAACGAGCGGTGCAAGTTCTTCGCCGCTCTTGGCCTTGATGTATTGCGCGTTCACCCAGGCGAGCTTGGCTGCGTCCCACTGGGCGGGGCTCTTCGACAGATGCGTGCCGTCGAACCAGCTCACCATCTGCTCGCGCGTGAACAGTTCGTCGTCGCCGTGGCTCCAGCCCAGGCGCGCGAGGTAGTTGAGCATGGCCTCGGGCAGGTAGCCGTTTTCTTCGTAGGCCGTGACGCTCACCGCGCCGCGGCGCTTCGACAGCTTCTGGCCGTCGTCGCCGAGGATGACGGGCACATGGCCGAACTGGGGCAGCGGCGCACCCAGCGCGCGGAAGATGTTGATCTGCCATGGCGTGTTGTTGATGTGCTCGTCGCCGCGGAACACGTGCGTGATGGCCATGTCCCAGTCGTCGACCACCACCGCGAAGTTGTAGGTGGGCACACCGTCGGGCCGCAGGATGATCAGGTCGTCGATCTCGCGGTTGTTGATGGTGATCTCGCCCTTGACGAGGTCGTTCCAGGTCACGTCGCCTTCGGGCGGGTTGCAAAAGCGCACCACGGGCGGCACGCCTTCGGGCACGGGCGGCAGCACCTTGCCGGGCTCGGGGCGCCAGCGGCGGTCGTACAGCGTTTTCTCGCCGCGCGCGCGTTGCGCCTCGCGCATCTCGTCGAGCTCGGCGGGCGTGCAATAGCAGTGGTAGGCCGTGCCGGCCGCGAGCATCTGCGCGATCACTTCGCGGTAGCGCTCCAGGCGCTGCATCTGGTAGATCGGGCCCTCGTCGTAGTCCAGGCCGAGCCAGTGCATCGACGCCAGGATCTGGTCGGTCGAGTCCTGCGTGGAGCGGGCCACGTCGGTGTCTTCGATGCGCAGCACGAACTCGCCGCCGTAGTGGCGTGCGTAGGCCCACGAATAGAGCGCGGTGCGGGCCGTGCCCAGGTGAAGAAAGCCCGTGGGGGACGGTGCGATGCGGGTGCGTACTTTGCCGGTCATTTTTTTATGCTGGATTCAGGGTGCCGAGGCGCGCGCGAGGTCGGCCTTGATGTCTTCGACGTGCTCCAGGCCGACCGCCAGGCGGATCAGCCCCTGGCTGATGCCGGCGGCCTGGCGCTGCGCTTCGGTCAGGCGGCCGTGCGAGGTGGTGCCGGGGTGCGTGATGATGGTCTTCACGTCGCCCAGGTTGGTGGCGACGCTCACCACGCGCGTGCTGTTGATGACATGGAACGCGTTGGCGCGCGCGGTTTCGGGCGTGTCGCCGACCACGTCGAACGACACCACCGCACCGCCCTGCCCCGACTGCTGCCGCATGGCCAGCTCGTGCTGTGCATGCGACGGCAGGCCCGGGTAGTACACGCGTGCGATGCCCGGTTGCTTTTCGAGCCATTGCGCCACCTCGAGCGCATTGGCGCAGTGCGCCTTCATGCGCACGCCCAGCGTCTCGATGCCCTTGAGCACCACCCACGCATTGAACGGCGCCAGCGCCATGCCGGCGGTGCGCACGATGGGGCCGAACACGTCGACGATGAGCTTCGAGGGGCCGCAGATCGCGCCCGCCATCACGCGGCCCTGGCCGTCCAGGTGCTTGGTGCCCGAGTGGATGACGAGGTCGGCGCCCAGCTCGGCCGGGCGCTGCAGGATCGGCGTGCAGAAGCAGTTGTCGACCGCCAGCAAGGCGCCGGCCGCATGCGCCACGTCGGCCAGCGCGCGGATGTCGCAAACCTCGGTCAACGGGTTGGTCGGCGTTTCGGCGAACAGCAGCTTGGTGTTGGGCTTGACGGCCGCGCGCCACTCGGCCACGTCGGTCTGCGAGACGAAGGTGGTCTGGACGCCGAACTTGGCGAACTCCTTGCCGAACAGGTTCAGCGTGGAGCCGAACACCGAGCGCGAGCAGACCACGTGGTCGCCGGCCTTCAGCAGGCCCATGCACATCATGAGGATGGCGCCCATGCCGGTCGACGCGCCGATGGCCGCCTCGGTACCTTCGAGCGCCGCGATGCGCTGCTCGAAGCTGGTCACGGTCGGGTTCGAGGTGCGCGAGTACGTGAAGCCGGGCTCGGTGCCCGCGAAGCGGCGCATCGAGGTCTCGGCGTCGGGCTGCACGAAGCCGCTGGTCAGGAACAGCGCATCGGAATGCTCGCCGTACTGGCTCGGCGCAAGGCCGGTGCGCAGCGCGAGCGTTTCAGGATGCAGGCCGGGCGGCAGGGGGCGTTCGTCGTCGGTCACGTCGTCGGCTCTGGTTTATTCGCTGTGGTTGGGAAGCGCGAGGCGCGAAGAGTCTTCTTCGGTTTCTTCGATGCGCGGCCGGTTGCCGTTCATGCGCGAGATGGCCTCGGTGTCGATGTCGCCGGTCACGTACACGCCGTCGAAGCACGAGGCGTCGAAGCCGTCGAGCTTGCCGTTGAGCGAGCCGATGGCGCGCTTCATGGCGTCCACGTCCTGGTAGATCAGCGCGTCGCAGCCGATGAGCTGGCGGATTTCTTCGATGGTGCGGTCGTGCGCCACCAGCTCGCCCTTGGTCGGCATGTCGATGCCGTAGACGTTCGGGTAGCGCACCGGCGGCGCGGCGCTGGCCAGGTAGACCTTGCGGGCGCCGGCGTCGCGCGCCATCTGCACGATTTCCTGGCTGGTGGTGCCGCGCACGATGGAGTCGTCGACCAGCAGCACGTTGCGGCCCTTGAACTCGCTGGCGATCACGTTGAGCTTCTGGCGCACCGACTTCTTGCGCACGCCCTGCCCCGGCATGATGAAGGTGCGGCCCACGTAGCGGTTCTTCACAAAGCCTTCGCGGTACGGCACGCCCAGCAGGTGCGCCAGCTGCGTGGCGCTCGGGCGGCTGGATTCGGGAATCGGGATGATCACGTCGATCTGGTTCGGCGGCACGGTCGAGACCACGCGCTTGGCCAGCGTTTCGCCCAGGTTCAGGCGCGCCTGGTAGACCGAGATGCCGTCGAGCACCGAGTCCGGACGCGCCAGGTACACGAACTCGAAGATGCAGGGGTTGAGCGACGGCGCTTCGGCGCACTGCATCGAATGCACCTTGCCTTCGAGGTCGATGAACACGGCTTCGCCCGGCGCGATGTCGCGCTCGAACACATGGCCCGAACCTTCGAGCGCCACCGATTCGCTGGCCACCATCACGGCGCCGTCGGCGCTGCGGCCCATGCACAGCGGGCGGATGCCGTAGGGGTCGCGGAAGGCCAGCAGGCCGTGGCCGGCGATGAGCGACACCACGGCATACGAGCCGCGCAGGCGCTTGTGCATGTTCTTCACGGCGGCGAACACTTCGGCCGGGTGCAGCGGCACGCCGCGCGACGAGCGCTCCAGTTCGTGCGCCAGCACGTTGAGCAGCACTTCGGAGTCGCTCTCGGTGTTGGTGTGGCGGTGGTCGGTGGAGAACAGCTCCGAACGCAGCGCGTGCGCGTTGGTCAGGTTGCCGTTGTGCACGAGCACGATGCCGAACGGCGCGTTCACGTAGAAGGGCTGGGCCTCTTCCTCGCTGTAGGCGTTGCCGGCGGTCGGGTAGCGCACCTGGCCCAGGCCGACGTTGCCCGGCAGCGCGCGCATGTTGCGCGTGCGGAACACGTCGCGCACCATGCCCTTGGCCTTGTGCATGAAGAACTTGCGTTCGAGCAGGGTGACGATGCCGGCGGCGTCCTGGCCGCGATGCTGCAGGAGCAGCAGCGCGTCATAGAGCAGCTGGTTGACGGGTGCGTTGCTGACAACGCCGACGATTCCACACATGGGACGATTCCTTCCAGCCTCAGGGCAGGTAGCTTGCCAACTTTTCAGGCAGCGAGGGCTTGAGGCCCTGCAATGCCGCATCGAGAACAACGGCGCTGCGCGATTCCTGCCACCAGGCACTGTCGCTCAACACCAGCAAATGAACAACGACCGCCAGCACGAGCAGGGCCACCGCCCCCCGTGCCGCTCCGAACGCTGCTCCCAAAATTCGGTCCACCGGCCGCAGTCCCACGACCGTGATCAGCTTGCGCGTGAGCGAGGCCACCAGGCCCACGCCGAACGCCACCGCCACGAACACCAGCACGAAGGCCAGCGGATAGCGCCACGCGGCCTGCGGGTCGCCGAACGGCAGCCACGCCGCCACGCCGGACGCCAGCCACTGGGCGGCAATGAAGGCGGCCACCCAGCCGATCAGCGAGATCACCTCGAACACCAGCCCGCGCATCAGGCCGAGCAGCATCGACACCACGATGAGCGCGACGGCGATCCAGTCGAGCAGGGCCACGGCAACCGGCGAGCGTGCTTACAACGTGAGGATCGCGGCCGACAAAGACAAGCCCTTGACCTTCTCGGCGGCGCGGTCGGCCTCGGCACGCGAGCTGAAGGGACCGACACGCACACGCGTGCGTTCGCCGTCGGCCGTCTTCGCGACGTGCACATAGGTCTTCAGGCCGGCCCGCTCGAGCTTCTGGCGCACTTCGCGCGCCTTGTCGGCATCGGCGAACGCGCCCACCTGCACCACGAAGCGGCCAGCGGCTTCGTCGCTGCGGCCGGCTTGGGCGTGGCGGCAGCGGCCGTGATGGGCTTGCCTTCGAGCAGCGCGCGGGCGCGGGCACCGTCGTCGACCGCAGCCGGCTTGGGCTTGGCCTCGGGCTTGGGTTCCGGCTTCGGCTTGGGCTCGGGTTTGGGTTCGGGCTTGTGCTCGACGGGCTTCGGCTCGGGCTTGGGTTCCGGCTTCGGCTCGGGCTTGGGCTCGGGCTTGGGCTCCGGTTTGCGTTCGGGCGCGGCGGCGGGCGGCGGCGTGCTGGCGGCCGGCTTGCCGGGGTCGATCTCGGTGCCGTCGGCGGTCTCGGTGATCATGCCGCCGGCCGAAGAGGCTGACGCGACGCGCGAGCTGCTGTCGGGAGCCGAGCTGCTGGTGGCCGGCGCGGCGTGGCGGGCACGGGCAGCGGCTTGACCTTGTTGCGGTCGGGAATCTCGATGGGGATGTCGACCGACACCGGGCGCGGCTGCGTGTCGAACAGCAGCGGAAAGCCGATGACGCCCAGCAGCACCAGCACCGCCGCGCCGAGCAGCCGGTGGCGCGCACGCCGACGCATGGTTTCGACACTTTCCGCCGGCGCGGCGGCGGGGGCGCTGCGTCCTTCGTTGCCTTGCGGGCCGCGCGTGCGGAACTTGAAAAACGCCATGAAGTTCGATCCCTGAAGGAGTGCAGCGAAGTGGTGCCCGATGGTGCCGGAGGGTGTGTGGACAGCCCGGCGATCAGCCGCCTGGCAGCAGGTGTTTGGCTTGCAGCCGGGGGGTGCCGTTTTCGAGCACGCCACCCACGGTGAAGAACGATCCGAAGACGACGATTCTATCAGCGGGCCCTGCCTGCTCGATGGCTGCGCGCAACGCTTCCATCGGGCCTGCGTGCACGCTGCCCGAAGCGTCGGTACGGGTGTTCTGCGCCTGCCAGGCGGCCAGCAGGTCGGCCGCTTTCGCGGCGCGCAGCGTGGGCAGGTCGGTGAAGTACCAGCGGTCGATCATCGGGCCGATGCGCGCGAGGATCGGCGCCAGGTCCTTGTCGGCCATGACACCGAACACACCGTGCGTGGTCGGGTAGAAGCCCATCGCGTCGAGGTTCTCGGCCAGCGCGGCCACGGCGTGGGCGTTGTGCGCTACGTCGAGCACCAGCGCGGGCTCGCCCGGCACGATCTGGAAGCGGCCCGGCAGCTCGACCATGGCCAGCCCGTTGCGCACGGCCTGCGCCGTGATCGGCAGTTGCGGGCGCAGCGCCTCGAGCGCCGCGAGCACGCCCGCCGCATTGATGAGCTGGTTGGCGCCGCGCAGCGCCGGATACGCCAGCCCGCTGTAGCGCCGCCCGCGCCCCGACCAGCCCCACTGCTGCTTGTCGCCCGACACGTTGAAGTCGGTGCCGAAGCGCCACAGGTCGGCGCCGATGGCCGCCGCGTGGTCGATCACGCTTTGCGGCGGCATCGGGTCGCTCACGATGGCGGGCTTGCCCGGGCGCAGGATGCCGGCCTTCTCGAAGCCGATGCTCTCGCGGTCGGGGCCCAGGTATTCCATGTGGTCCAGGTCGATGCTGGTGATGACCGCGCAGTCGGTGTCGATGATGTTCACCGCGTCCAGCCGCCCGCCCAGGCCCACTTCGAGGATCGCGACGTCGGGCTTTTCCTCGGTCATGCAGTGCAGGATGCCGAGCGTGGTGAACTCGAAGTAGGTCAGCGGCAGGTCGCCGCGCGCCTTTCCACCACTTCGAAGCTTGCTATCAGTTTCGAAGCATCGACCGATTCGCCCTTGAGCCGAAGCCGCTCCTCGAAGCGCACCAGGTGGGGCGAGGTGAAGACCGCCGTGCGGTAGCCCGCGTGCGTGAGGATCGACTCGAGCATGGCGCAGGTCGAGCCCTTGCCGTTGGTGCCCGCCACCGTGATGACGGGGCAGCCGAAGCGCAGGCCGAGGCGCTGGGCCATCTCCTTGGCGCGTTCGAGCCCGAGCTCGATGTTCTTGGGATGGAGTTGCTCGGCGCGCGCGAGCCAGTCGTTAAGGGTTTCCATGGAGGCCGGGATTGTCGCCGACCCGCGGGCCGGGGCATCATCGCGGCCATGACAACCCTATACGGCATTCCGAACTGCGACACCGTCAAGCGCGCCCGCGCCTGGCTCGACGAACATGGCGTGGCCTACGCCTTCCACGATTTCAAGAAGCAAGGCGTGCCCGAAGCCGCGCTCGACCAGTGGCTCAAGCAGCCGGGCTGGGAGGCCCTGGTCAACCGCAAGGGCACCACCTGGCGCAAGCTGGACGAAGCCACGCGCGAAGGCGTGACCGACGCCGCCTCCGCCCGCCCGGTGCTGCTGGCCCATGCCAGCCTGATCAAGCGCCCGGTGGTCGACTGGGGCCCGAAGAAGCCCGTGACCACGGGCTTCGACGCCGACGCCTGGGCGGCTGTGAACGCCGTGTAAATGCCGGAACCCGGCCGAACGGGCAACGTCCAACCAGCCTATCGAACGCCGCGCCGCAGCCACCGGGTTGCCGCGCGCCACGTTCCCAATGCAGGAGCTTCGACCATGAACAGATACGCTTTTCGCACCCTTGCCGGCCTCTCGGTCGCCGGCGCCCTCGTCGGCGGTGCCGGCCTCGCGCAGGCGCAGCAGCAAGCTTCGGACGAGTCGTTTCCGCCGTGCCGGTGCACGAAACGACCGGCAACGTGATTTACAACGTCACCTACGAATACAACGGGCGCCAGTACACCACCCGCATGGACACCCGGCCCGGCGCGACCATCCCGATCCAGGCCGGCACCTACGGCGTGACGACTTCGCCCGTGGCGCCGCAGTCGCAGGTGCAGGCCTATCCCGTCGAGGCCAACAACGGCGGCGCGCAGGCCTACGCCCAGGCCGGCGGCTCGCCCTGGGACAACGTGGTACCCGAGCCCGGCGTGGTGGTCGGCGCGGGCGGCCCGCCGCCGGTCTATGTGCAGCCGGCCCCGGTCTACGCGGCGCCGGTGTATGTCGATCCCGGCTACGCCTACGGTTACCCCTATGTCTATCCGCCGGTCGGCATTTCGCTGAACCTGGGCTACTCGCGCGGCTGGGGCGGCGGCTATTACCGCGGCGGCTACGGCTATCGCGGCTACGGCGGTTTCCGCGGCGGCTGGCACCGCTGAGCGACGGGGGTGCGTCGACCCCCTAAAATCGAGGACTTTCCAACCCTTGACGGGTGCGCCGCTGGTGCGGTGCGTCCTCGATTCGCCGACCGCTCCCGCGCCGGCGCCACCCAATGACGACGACTACCGACACAATCAACAGCGCCGCAGTGGCCACCAAGGCCAATGTGTACTTCGACGGCAAGTGCGTGAGCCACAACCTCACGCTCGCGGACGGCACCAAGAAATCGGTCGGCGTGATCCTGCCGTCGACCCTCACCTTCAACACCGGCGCCCCTGAAATCATGGAAGGCACCGGCGGCAGCTGCGAATACCAGCTCGCGGGCACCAGCGAATGGATCGCCTCGGGCCCCGGCCAGAAGTTCAACGTGCCCGGCAACTCCAGCTTCCAGATCCGCGTGAGCGCCGAGCCTTACAGCTACATCTGCCACTTCGGCTGAGCCGCGACCTTCAACCGGACCCCCAGACATGTCGACCATTCTCCAAAACGTACCCGCCGGCCAGAAGGTCGGCATCGCCTTCTCGGGCGGCCTGGACACCAGCGCGGCGCTGCACTGGATGCGCAACAAGGGTGCGATTCCCTACGCCTACACCGCCAACCTCGGCCAGCCCGACGAGCCCGACTACGACGAGATCCCGCGCAAGGCGATGCTCTACGGCGCCGAGAACGCCCGCCTGATCGACTGCCGCGCGCAGCTGGCCAACGAAGGCATCGCCGCCCTGCAGGCCGGCGCCTTCCACGTGACCACCGCCGGCGTGACCTACTTCAACACCACGCCGCTGGGCCGTGCCGTGACCGGCACGATGCTGGTGTCGGCCATGAAGGAAGACGACGTCCACATCTGGGGCGACGGCAGCACCTACAAGGGCAACGACATCGAGCGCTTCTACCGCTACGGCCTGCTGACCAACCCCAACCTGAAGATCTACAAGCCCTGGCTCGACCAGGTCTTCATCGACGAGCTGGGCGGCCGCAAGGAGATGTCGGAGTTCATGCAGAAGGCCGGCTTCGCCTACAAGATGTCGAGCGAGAAGGCCTACTCGACCGACTCCAACATGCTCGGCGCCACGCACGAAGCCAAGGACCTGGAGCACCTGAACAGCGGCATCCAGATCGTGCAGCCCATCATGGGCGTGGCGTTCTGGAAGGACGAAGTCGAAGTCAAGCGCGAGACCGTCTCGGTGCGCTTCGAAGAAGGCGTGCCCGTTGCGCTGAACGGCGTGCGCTATGCCAACCTGGTCGAGCTGATCCTCGAAGCCAACCGCATCGGCGGCCGCCACGGCCTGGGCATGAGCGACCAGATCGAGAACCGCATCATCGAAGCCAAGAGCCGCGGCATCTACGAAGCCCCCGGCCTGGCGCTGCTGTTCATTGCCTACGAGCGCCTGGTCACCGGCATCCACAACGAAGACACCATCGAGCAGTACCGCGACAACGGCCGCCGCCTGGGCCGCCTGCTGTACCAGGGCCGCTGGTTCGACCCGCAAGCCATCATGCTGCGCGAGACGGCACAGCGCTGGGTGGCGCGTGCCATCACCGGCGAAGTGACGGTCGAGCTGCGCCGCGGCAACGACTATTCGATCCTGAACACCGAGTCGGCCAACCTCACGTACAAGCCCGAGCGCCTGAGCATGGAAAAGGTCGAAGGCGCGTTCACGCCGCTGGACCGCATCGGCCAGCTGACGATGCGCAACCTGGACATCGTCGACACGCGCGAGAAGCTGGCGATCTACACGCAGGTCGGCCTGCTGTCGTCGAGCGAAGGCGCGTCGCTGCCGAAGCTGGCGAACGACGGCGACGCAAGCTGATCGATCGCACGCCCGCCTCCTCGCCGGAGGCGGAAACGACAACGGGCCCCTCCGGGCCCGTTTTTCATGGGAGCGCGCATTGCTGATGAGTCAGTCGCCGCCCCCTCCTCCACCGCAGCCGCCGCCACACCCGCCACCACCGTCGGACGCGCCGCCGCCATCGCTGGAGCCGCCGTCGCCTGCGCTGCTGCTCGACTCGCTGCCGCCGAACCCGCCGGCATCGCCCGAGCTGCCGCCGTCCGACGACGACGATTCGCCGAAGCTGGTGCCGCACTGCGCATCGGAGCCGATGTAGCGCTCCACCGCCCGGCAGTCGGGCACGTACGTGAAGCCGCCGGCAATCGCGAACTTGACGTCCAGCGCAAACAGCAGCGGCAGGCGCGCCGGCTTGCGCGGGTCGATGCTCTCTTCCTTGCAGGCCCAGTACCAGGTGCGGCGCAGCCCGTCGTTGCGCTTGGGGTCGTGGCCGAGCACCTCGGCCGGGCTGTGGTGCAGCATGCCGCCGAAGGCCGCCTTGCACCAGTTCTGGTAGCCCTGCGTGTGCAGGATGAACTCGTGCCACGCCGTGTCGACCACCTTGGAGGGCATGGCCACGAATTTGCGGTCGCTGCGCAGGTGCGCCATGAAGAACTGACGCAGTCCGCGCAGCACCAGTTCGGCGTCGCGCGTGCTCAGTTGGGGGTGCGCCTCGCGCAGCTTGCCGATCAGGAACCGGGGCATCCGCGCCTCGCGGATGAACTGCCGGCGCAGGCTGGTTTCAAGAAACTTGAGCACCGCCGAGAACAGCAGCGCCACCACGATCACCGCCACTACCACGCCCCAGCGGCGCGAGCCCAGGAACACCGCCAGCAGCGCAATGACCGGCACCGCGCGCCGCAGCCACACCAGCGCGCCGATGCGGCGGCGGAAATTCAGCGGCAGAAAGTCGAGGTCCATGCGGCGGAATCAGTGCCTCAGACCACCACCGGCTCCGGCTCCAGCCGGATGCCGAAACGCTCGTACACGCTGGTCTGGATCGCCTTGGCCAGCGTCATCACCTCGCCGCCCGTTACCGGGTTCTCGCTGCCGCCGCGGTTGACCAGCACCAGCGCCTGCTTTTCGTACACGCCCGCGTTGCCGACCGACTTGCCCTTCCAGCCGCAGGCGTCGATGAGCCAGCCCGCCGCCAGCTTGATGCTGCCGTCGTCCATCGGGTAGTGAACGATCTTGGGGTCGCGCGCGATGATGTCGGCGCACTGCTCGGGCGTGACCGTCGGGTTCTTGAAGAAGCTGCCGGCGTTGCCCAGCACGCGCCAGTCGGGCAGCTTGGCGCGGCGAATCGCGCAGATCCATTCGAAGATGTCGAGGGCGCTGGGCGTGAAATTGCCGCTTTCCTCCATCTTGCGTTCGAGGTCGAGGTAGCCGACCACGGCCTTCCACGGCTTGGGCAACCTGAAGCGCACCCGCGTGATCACCGCCCGGCCCGCCAGGCCGAAGTCGTTCGGGCCGCTGCGCACGTGCTTGAACACCGAGTCGCGGTAGCCGAAGGCGCATTGCGCGGCGTCGAGCGTGAAGCTGCGGCCGGTTTCCAGGTCGAAGGCGTCGAGCGAGTCGAAGCGGTCTTGCAGCTCGACCCCGTAGGCGCCGATGTTCTGCACCGGCGAACCGCCCACCGTGCCCGGAATGAGCGCCAGGTTTTCGAGCCCCGGGTAGCCGCTGCGCACCATCCATTCGACCGCGTCGTGCCAGATTTCGCCCGCGCCGGCCTCGACGATCCAGGCGCGCGGAGTTTCTTCCACCAGCCGCAGGCCCTTGATCTCGACCTTGAGCACCAGCGGCTTCACGTCGCCCGTGAGCACGATGTTGCTGCCGCCGCCCAGCACGAAACGGGGCGCGTCGCGCCACTGGGCATCGGCACGCAGCGCGACCAGATCGGCCTCGTCGGTGATGCGCGCAAGATGCTGCGCGCGCGCGACGATGCCGAAGCTGTTGTACGGCTGCAGCGGGACGTTGGACTCCACGATCATGGGAGAATTGTCGCATCCAGCATCAGTGAATTCAGGAGAGAGTCCATGCCGTCCTTCGATACCGTCTGCGAGCCCAATCTGCCCGAAGTGAAGAACGCGGTCGAAAACACCGCCAAGGAAATCGCGACGCGTTTCGATTTCAAGGGCACCGCCGCCTCGGTCGACCTCAAGGACAAGGAGATCACCATGATCGGCGACGCCGAGTTCCAGCTCGTGCAGGTCGAAGACATCCTGCGCAGCAAGCTCACCAAGCGCAGCGTCGACGTGCGCTTCCTCGACAAGGGCGACGTGCAGAAAATGGGCGGCGACAAGGTCAAGCAGGTCATCAAGGTCAAGAGCGGCATCGAGAGCGAGCAGGCCAAGAAGATCACCCGCATCGTCAAGGACAGTAAGCTCAAGGTGCAGGCCGCGATCCAGGGCGACGCGGTGCGCATCACCGGCGCCAAGCGCGACGACCTGCAGGCGGCCATGGCCCTCATCAAGAAGGACGTGCCCGACATGCCGCTGTCCTTCAACAATTTCCGCGACTGACCCTCGCATGAAAGCGCTCCTCGTCGCGGCGCTGTGCGCAGTTGCCGCCGTGGCGCACGCCGCCGGCTCGGTCACCCTGACCGGCACCATCGGCAGCCGCGCGATCCTGATCGTGAACGGCGCTCCGCCCAAGACGGTGGCGGTCGGCGAGACCTTCCAGGGCGTGAAGCTCGTGTCGCTGCAGGCCGAGCAGGCCGTGGTCGAGCTCGAGGGCAAGCGCGTCAACCTGCGCATGGACACGCCGGTGAGCATCGGCGGCGGGGGTGGTTCGGGGGGCGGCAACCGCATCGTGCTGCCGGCCGACAGCCGCGGGCACTTCCTGACGCAGGGCAGCATCAACGGCCGGGCCGTGACTTTCATGCTCGACACGGGCGCCACCAATGTGGCCCTGTCGGCGGCCGACGCGCAGCGCATCGGCCTCGACTACACCAAGGGCCAGCCGGTGCAGATCGGCACCGCCAACGGCATGACCCAAGGCTACCGGCTGCGGCTGCAGTCGGTGCGCGTGGGCGACGTCGAGGTGTACGACATCGACGCCATGGTCTCGCAGCAGCCCATGCCCTTCGTGCTGCTGGGCAACAGCTTCATCAACCGCTTTTCGATGCGGCGCGACGCGGACCAGATGGTCCTGGAAAAGCGGTACTGATTGTTCGCCCGCAGGCCGATCAGGCTTGCGCGGCAGTGACGACGATCTCGATCTTGTAGGCCGAATTGGCCATCTGGGCCTGCACGGTCGCGCGCGGCGGCGTGTTGCCGGCGGGAATCCATGCGTCCCAGATCTCGTTCATGGCCGCGATGTCGGTGATGTCGGCCAGGAAGATCTGCGTCATGAGGATGCGCGACTTGTCGCTGCCGGCCTCGGCCAGCAGGCGGTCGACCATGCCCAGCACCTGCGCGGTCTGGCCGCGGATGTCCTGCGTGGTGTCGTCGGGCACCTGGCCGGCGAGGTAGACGGTGCCGTTGTGCACGGCGGTTTCAGACAGGCGGGGGCCGACGTGGAAGCGGGTGATGGAAGCCATGGTGTTCTCTTTCAGTTCTGTTTTTTGCTGGAGCCGAGCTTCGACTCCGTGCCGGCCGCGAGCCGGCGGATGTTTTCGCGGTGCCGCCAGATCAGCAGCAGGCTCATGATGATGAGGGCAATCAGCACCGTGCGGTCGAGCGGCCACGCAATGCCGCCGCCGATCAGGTAATAGGCCGGCGCAAAGAACGCCGCCACCAGCGACGACAGCGACGAATAGCGGAAGAAGATCGCGATGATCAGCCAGGTCGCGCCCGTGGCAAGCCCCAGCCAGGGCGCGATGCCCACCAGCACGCCGGCCGCCGTGGCCACGCCCTTGCCGCCCTGGAAGCCGAAGAACACGGGGTAGAGGTGGCCCAGGAAAGCCGCGAGGCCGGCCAGCGCCGCCACGCCCGCGCCCAGCCCCCATTGCGCGCCGAACTGGTGGATCACGAACACCGGCACCCAGCCCTTGAGCGCGTCGAGCAGCAGCGTGGCCAGCGCCGCGCCCTTGTTGCCCGAGCGCAGCACGTTGGTGGCGCCGGGGTTCTTGCTGCCGTAGCTGCGCGGGTCGGCCATGCCGAGCGTCTTGCTCACGATGACGGCGAACGACAGCGAACCGATCAGGTACGACACCACGATGGCGATGAGGGAAGGCAAGGTGAAACTCAAGACGGCACTCCGCGGGAGAAAAGTTGTTCTTATTCGGCGACGACCGCCTGGGCAGGCGATTGGATCACGACATATTGCTTGCGAAACTCGAAGCCGCGGTCGGGCCACTGCGTCACGTAGGCGCGCAGCGCCTCGGCGCCGGCCGGCCAGTCTTCGCCGTTGACGCGGCAGTCGGCCTGCACCTCGCCCTGCGCGTCGCGCGCGGCATACAGGCGCACGCCGTACACCGCGTCCGATTCGATCTGCGACTTGAACGCATCCCAGGTGTTGGTGAACAGGCAGCAGGGGCAGAACGGATGCTCTTCGTCGGCCTCGACTTCAGGGTGGGCCACGCGATGCGCCACGGGCCCGAACAGCACGCGGCGCGCGCGCCCTTCCTGCCAGCTCATTTCCATCGAGGTGCAATGCTCCAGTTCCTTGCGCAGCGCGTCCTGGTACACGACCAGGTCCACCTGCGCCCACAGGTCGAAGCCGCGCGCCAGGGTGTCGATGGCCGAGCCGCCGACCGAGTGCTGGAACTCGAAGGTGCCGCCCGGCAGCAATTGCGCGTGCGCGACCTCGATGGTGGTGGAGCTGCTGGCCGTGTCGCCGTCCTTCACCGACAGGCTCAGTATCTGCGGCAGCAGCCACAGCCCGTCGGACAGCACGACCCAGCCGTCCTGCGCCAGCCGGCCTTCGTGGCCGCGCGCGGCGAGCGTCTGGAGCAGCATCGCCGACAGGTCGACGGGCTCCGACCAGGCGCGCTCGCCGTCGCGGTAGTTCATCTCGAACGATGCGCCCTCGCCCGGGTTGGCGGCCAGCCGGGAAGGAAAGAAATCGGAAGACGGGGATGTCATGGCGCCGGCTATTCTGCCAGCGCACATTGAACGGGTTTGGCGCCCAGCAGCGCCGTGCACACCTGCGGATCGATGCCGATCAGGTAGCCGCGCCGCCCGCCGTTGAGCACGATCTTCGGCAGCTCGAGGATGGTCGACTCCACATACACCGGCATCTCGCGCCGCGTGCCGAACGGCGAGGTGCCGCCCACCATGTAGCCGCTGTGGCGCTGCGCCACCTCGGGCTTGCAGGGCTCGACCGACTTGGCGCCGATCTGACGCGCAAGGTTCTTGGTCGACACCGTGCGGTTGCCGTGCATCAGCACGATCAGCGGCCTGGCGTCCTGGTCCTGCATCACCAGCGTCTTGATGACGGTGAACGGGTCGAGCCCCAGCATCTCGGCGCCGCGCTGCGCGCCGCCGTGCTCGACGTATTCGTAAGGGTGCTCGGTGAAGACGATCTTGTGCGCGCGCAGCAACTGCGTGGCGGGCGTCTCGGAGGTGTGGGTGCTTTTCTTGGCCATCTGGCTGGCGGCTCGCGGTTCAGGTCTTCTTCAGAAAACTTATTGTTTTACGATAAAAATTTGCTGCATCACATTCAACATCGGCCCAGCCATGCAGCATACGCCAGCCCCGGCGGCCACGCCTTCGTTCTACCTGAAGCGGCACGCGCAAGTCGTGCGGACGCTGGCCCTGGTCGGGGCGGCGTTGCTGCTCGTGCAGCCCGTGCTGCTGCTCACGGCCAGCAACTGGCTCGACCTGTTCGGCATCGGCAGCTTCCTGGGCCTGCCCAACCTGCCGCCCGACGAGGCGGGCCGCTGGCGCACCGCGGTGGTCAGCCTGCTGCCCGTGGGCGGCGGGCTCTATGCGCTGCGGCATCTCTGGCGGCTGTTCGGTGAATACGGCCAGGGCCGCGTGTTCGGCGCCGCCGCGCAAGACGCGCTGGTGCGCTTCGCATGGGCCGTGCTGCTGCTGGCGCTGCTGCTGCCGCTGGCGCGCGGCCTGATGAGCGTGACGCTCAGCATCGGCAACCCGCCGGGCCACCGCTACCTGGCCATCAGCATCGCGTGGTTCGATTGCCTTCACATCCTGTTCGGCGCCGTGCTCGTGGCCATCGCCCGGGTCATGGCCGAGGCGCGCCGCCTGGCCGACGACAACGCAGGCTTCGTCTGAACACGCCATGCCCATCGTCGTGAACCTCGATGTCATGCTCGCGCGCCGCAAGATGCGCTCGCGCGAGCTGGCGGAACATGTCGGCATCACCGAGCAGAACCTGTCGCTGCTGAAAAGCGGCAAGGTGCGCGGCGTGCGCTTCGACACGCTGGAGCGCATCTGCGAAGCGCTGCAGTGCCAGCCCGGCGACCTGCTCGAGTGGCAGCCATCGCCCGGGGACTGACGATGCGCCGCCCCGCGCTGCCGGCGCTGGTGCTCGCCGTGGCGGCGATGCACGCGGCCGCGCTGTGGCTGCTGATGGTCGCGACGCAGCCGCACAGGTGGGCGGCCGATTCGGCGGCGAGGCGTGTGGTCATGGAGGTGGTGCAGGTGGTGGAGGTGGCGCCGCCTGCCGTGGCGATGAAGGCCGAGCCGCCGGCACCGCGCGCCGCATCGTCGGCATCGCGCCCGATCGCAAGGCGTGCGCCGCCGCCTGCTCGCGGCAATACCGTCTCGGCCCCGAACGCCCCGGCCGCAGCCGCCGAACCACCGCAAGCCGCGAGCCCCGCACCTGCCCCGCCACCGCTGATCCTTCATTCGGAAAGCACCCGCCGCGTCCTGCGCGACATCGGCCGCGAACGCTCTTTCTCCGACCGCGCCACGCAAGACCTCAACGGCACCCCGCGCTCCGCCTTCGATTCACGGTTGAGCACGGACGTCGCCGGCTCCGCGCGCGGCGACTGCATGAAGGGCCAGTTCAAGGGCAGCGGCATGGGCCTGCTGAGCCTGCCGGCGCTTGCGCTGGCAGCGGCCCAGGGCGACTGCGGCCGCTGAGCCGGGCAGGAAGAAAAGCCTCAGGCCGCGGGGTCGCGAATTTCCCAACGGATCTTGTCGATCTCCGCCAGCACTTCTGGCGACAGCGTGGTGCCATGCGCGTTCAAGTCTTCGTCGAGCTGCGCCACCGACGTCACGCCGATGATCGTGCTCGCCACCTGCCACTTCGTGTAGCAGAACGCCAGCGCCAGCTGCGTCGGCGTCAGGCCGTTGTCGCGCGCCAGCTGGTTGTAGCGCCTGGCGGCGCGCAGCGAATCGGGGCGGCCCCAGCGCTGCTTGCGCACCGACTCGTAGCTGGAGATGCGCGCGCCCTTCGGTGCGTCGGGCCCCTCGATGCCGCTCTGGTCGTACTTGCCGGTCAGCAGGCCGAAGGCCAGCGGCGAATACGCCAGCAGTGACACGTTCAGCCGGTGCATCGTCTCGTCCAGCGCGTTCTCGTGGCCGCGGGCAATGAGGCTGTACACGTTCTGCACCGTCGCCACGCGCGGCAGCCCGTGCTGCTCGGCCAGGCGCACGAACTCGTGCACGCCGTAGGGCGTTTCGTTCGACAAACCGATGGCGCGCACCTTGCCGGCCTTCACCAGCTTGCCCAGCGCTTCGAGCTGCTCCAGGATCGGCGTCTTCGAGCTTTCCTTGGCCGGGTCGTAGTACATGTTGCCGAACAGCGGCACATGGCGCTCGGGCCAGTGGATCTGGTACAGGTCGATGACGTCGGTCTTCAGGCGCTTCAGGCTGGCGTTGCACGAGGCCTCGATGTCGGCCGCCGTCATGCCCGCGCCCTCGCGCACCCAGGGCATGCCGCGCGAAGGGCCGGCCACCTTGGTGGCCAGCACCAGCTTCTCGCGCGCGCCGGGGTTGGCGGCAAACCAGTTGCCGATGATGGTTTCGGTGACGCTGTAGGTCTCCTTGCGCGTGGGCACCGAGTACATCTCGGCGGTGTCGATGAAGTCGACGCCGCGCTCCAGCGAGCGGCTCAGAATGGCATGCGAAGTGGGTTCGTCGACCTGTTCGCCGAAGGTCATCGTGCCCAGGCAGACCGGGGTGACGTGCAGGTCGCTTTGACCGAGTTGGATCTTTTTCATGCGCGGGATGCTACCGTCCCGCACCCCAACCCGCTGGCCGCACGGCAAAAACCCGAGCGCCGCCTGTCCTGTGGCGGACTGCGCCGGCGCGGTGGCCTCCTTATCATCGGGCGCCATGTACCAAGCCCTCCGCCCCTCCCGCAGCGAATTCGTGCCCGTGCGCAACCTCAGCTACCACGTGCGCCTCTGGGGCCAGCCCTCCGACACGCGCCCGCCGCTGGTGCTGGTGCACGGCTGGATGGACGTGGCGGCGTCGTGGCAGTTCGTGGTCGACGCCATGGAAGAAGACCGCTTCATCATCGCCCCAGACTGGCGCGGCTTCGGCCTGACCGACGGCGGCGGCGTCGACAACTACTGGCTGGCCGACTACCTGGCCGACCTCGAATGGCTGCTCGACCACTACGCGGGCGAAGGCGATGCCGCAAAGCAGATCGACCTCGTCGGCCACAGCATGGGCGGCAACGTCGCCATGCACTACGCCGGCGTGCGGCCGCAGCGCATTCGCCGCCTCGTCAACCTCGAAGGCTTCGGCATGCCCGCGCGCAAGCCCGACGAGGCCCCCGCGCGCTACGGCCAGTGGATCGACGAACTCAAGCGCCTGCACCGCGGCGAGATGGCGCTGGCCGGCTACTCGGCCGTGGACGGCGTGGCGCGCCGCCTCATGAAGACCAACCCGCGCCTCACGCCCGACAAGGCCAACTGGCTGGCCAGCCACTGGTCGGTGAACCACGCGCAGCCCGACGGCGGCGAGCGCTGGCAGATCCTCGGCGAGGCGGCGCACAAGATCGTCAACGCGCACATCTTCCGGGTCGACGAAACGCTGGCGCTGTATGCGCGCATCACCGCGCCGCTGCTGATGGTCGAGGCCTCCGACGACAGCCTGCACGGCTGGTGGAAGAACCGCTACACGCTCGACGAATTCCACGAGCGGCTGAAGTCGGTCGGCAACGCGCGCATCGAGCGCCTGGAGGACGCGGGCCACATGCTGCACCACGACCAGCCGCAGCGCGTGGCGCGGATGATCGAGGACTTTCTCGCGGGCTGAGCCCGTTCAGGCGGGGCGCGTCTCGCTGTCGAGGCTCGCCATCTGCGACGCGGCATAGCGGTCGCCGGCGGCAGCGCCCTTGGGCACCGCGCGCTCGATGGCGGCGAGGTCGTCCGCGCCGAGCTTCACGCTCAGCGCACCCAATGCCTCGTCGAGCCGCGTGCGCTGCCGGGCGCCGATCAGCGGCACGACGTCGTTGCCCTGCGCCGCCACCCACGCGATCGCGATCTGCGCCACCGTCACGCCCTTGGCATCGGCAATCCGGCGCAGCGCCTCGACCAGCGCGAGGTTGCGGTCCACGTTCTCGCCCTGGAAGCGCGGGCTGTGCGTGCGGAAATCCTTCGCGCCCGCGCCCTCCTTCTTCCAGTGCCCGCTGATCAGGCCGCGCGACAGCACGCCGTACGCGGTGATGCCGATGCCCAGCTCGCGGCAGGTCGCGAGGATGTCGTCCTCGATGCCGCGCGAGATCAGCGAATACTCGATCTGCAGGTCGACGATCGGGTGCACGGCCGCCGCCTTGCGAAGCGTCTGCGAGCCCACCTCAGACAGCCCGATGTGGCGCACGTAGCCCGCCTTCACCAGCTCGGCGATGGCGCCGATGGTCTCTTCGATCGGCACGTTCGGGTCGAGCCGCGCGGGGCGGTAGATGTCGATGTGGTCCACGCCCAGCCGCTGCAGCGAGTAGGTGGCGAAGTTCTTCACCGCCGCCGGCCGCGCGTCGTAGCCGACCCAGCCGCCGGCCGGGTCGCGCATGGCGCCGAACTTCACGCTCACCAGCGCCGCGTCGCGCTGCGCGCCCTTCAGGCCCTTGAGCGCTTCGCCGATCAGCATCTCGTTGTGGCCGCTGCCGTAGAAGTCGCCGGTGTCCAGCAGCGTGATGCCCGCGTCCACGGCGGCGTGGATGGTGGCGATGCTTTCCGCGCGGTCCGCCGGGCCGTACATGCCCGACATGCCCATGCAGCCGAGGCCGAGCGCGGAGACCTTGGGGCCGGTGGCACCCAGTTGGAGTGTGTTCATGGTGGCTGTCCTTTCAGAGGGGGTCGCATGCGGTTGCGAGCGGCATGGCGGTAGTCTGGAAGCAAACGCCCCGTTCGATAATCCGTTCAGCGCCGCACGAGTTGTTCGAAAAACCGCACAATTCCGGCCATGACCGACCCCGATCTTTCCGACCTGGGCGCCTTCGTGGCCGTCACGCGTTCGCGCAGCTTTCGCGGCGCGGCGGCCTTGCGCGGCGTGTCGCCCTCCTCGCTCAGCGAGGCCATGCGCCGGCTCGAAGCGCAGCTCGGCGTGCGGCTCCTGAACCGCACCACGCGCAGCGTGACGCCGACCGAAGCCGGCCAGCGCCTGCTCGACCGCATCTCGCCCGCGCTCGACGACATCGCCGGCGCGCTCGACACGCTCAACAGCTTTCGCGACAGCCCCACCGGCACGCTGCGGCTCAACGTGCCCACCATCGTGGCGCAGCGCGTGCTGCCGCCGCTGGCCAGCCGCTTCTTGCGCGCGCACCCCGGCATCACGCTGGAGATCACGACCAACGACACCTTCATCGACGTGCTGGCCGCGGGCTTCGACGCCGGCATCCGCTACGACGAGAGCATTGCGCGCGACATGATCGCCGTGCCGCTGGGCCCGCGCACGCAGCGCTTCGTGGCGGCCGCCTCGCCCGCCTACCTGGCCGCGCACGGCACGCCCAAACACCCGACCGACCTGCTGAAGCACGCCTGCATCGGCCACCGTTTTCCGAGCGGCGTGCTCGCGGCCTGGGGCTTCGTGCGCAAGGGCAAGGCCGTGAAGATCACGCCGAGCGGGCCACTGGTCGCGTCGATGCTCGACCTTGAGCTGCACGCCGCCGAGTCGGGCTTGGGCGTGATCTACACCTTCGACGAATACCTGCGCCCGTCGATCGACAGCGGCGCGCTGGTGCCGGTGCTCGAAGACTGGTGGCAGGGGTTTTCAGGCCCGTTTTTGTACTACCCGAGCCGCACGCACATGCCCGCGCCGCTGCGTGCGTTCGTCGACTTCCTCAAGAGCGAAGGCCAAGGCCACCCCGCCTGAGCGATATTTGCCGGGCGGATAACCAAGCGCGCGAATCTTCGTTCGCGCGGCCGGCACCGCGTCCTAGAGTGCGCAGCTCCCTTCAGCCTCCCCGGAGTTGCCTGCCATGCGCTTTTCTTCGCGCGCGCCCTTGCTGGCGCGCTGGTCCGCCCCTGTGTTGGGCGGCCTTGCCCTGAGCCTGCTGCTCCAGTTGTCCGCCCACGCCGCCGACCTGCGCGTGGGCTTCATGCCCGGCCCGTACCGCGACGCCTTCACCCACGGCATCGAGCCCCAGCTCAAGAAGCTGGGCTACACCGTCAAGTACGTCGAGTTCAGCCAGGGCGTGCAGCCCAACGACGCGGTCGAGCGCGGGCAGATCAACGCCAACATCTTCCAGCACACGCTGTACCTCAACGCCACCAACAAGCAGCAGGGCTTCGACCTCGTACCGGTGGTGCATGTGCCGACGCCGCCCATGGGCCTGTACTCGCAGCGCCACAAGTCGCTCGACGCCGTGCCCGACGGCGCCACCGTCACGCTGCCGGCCGACCCCGTGAACGCGGCGCGCGCGCTCAACATCCTCGCGGCCGTCGGCTGGGTCACGCTCAAACCGGGCGTGAGCCCTCTGAGCGTTTCGGAGCGCGACATCGCCAGCAACCCCAAGCGCCTGAAGCTCGTGCCGCTCGAAGCCGCGCAAGCTCCACGCTCGCTGGCCGACGCCGACCTGGCGGCAGTGCAAGGCAACTTCGCGGTCGCCTCGGGGTTGAAGCTCACCGAGGCGCTCAAGCTCGAAGACATGACGCTGCCCTACGTGAACGTGGTGGCCGTCAAGCGCGGCAACGAGAACGCCAAGTTCGCGAAAGACATCGTCGCCGCCTATCAGTCGCCCGAGTTCCAGCAGTTCTTCAAGGCCAACCCCGCGTGGGCCGGCTACCGGTTGCCCGACTACTTCGCCAAGTGATGAGCCTCCCCGATTCGAAGAAAACGCCGCGCCGGCAACTGCACCTCAACGTCAACATCCTGCACTCGGGCTTCGTGCCTTCGGCCTGGCGCCTGCCGCAGAGCGACCCGTGGGCCTTTGCTGACATCCAGCACTACGTCCGCACCGCGCGGATCGCCGAGGCGGCCAAGCTGGACGCGGTGTTCCTCGCGGACAACGCGGCCATCGTCGACCAGATCCACTTTCGCCCGATCACCGCGCTGGAGCCCACCGTGCTGCTGGCCTGCGTGGCCGCCGCGACCACGCACATCGGCCTGATCGCCACGGCATCGACCAGCTACAACGAGCCCTACAACATCGCCCGCCGCTTCGCCACGCTCGACCACGTGAGCAACGGCCGCGCGGGCTGGAACGTGGTGACCACGGCCGACCTGCCGTCGGCGCGCAACTTCGGCCTGGACGCCACGCCCGACCATGCCAGGCGCTACGCGCGCGCCTCGGAGTTCACCGACATCGTGAAGGCGCTGTGGGACAGCTGGGAAGACGATGCGTTCGTGGGCGACAAGGCAACCGGCAGCTTCATCGACCCGACCAAGGTGCACGCCATTGCCCACCGCGGCGAACACTTCGCCGTGCAGGGCCCGCTGAACCTGCCGCGCCCGCCACAAGGGCACCCGGTGCTGGTGCAGGCCGGCGCCTCGGCCGACGGCCGCGAGCTGGCCTCGCGCCACGCGGAGGCCGTGTTCTCGGCCTCGCAGTCGTTCGAGGAGTCGCTGGCGTACGCGCGCGCATTGAAGACACGCGCGGCCGAACTGGGCCGGGGCCCCGACGCAGTGAAGGTGCTCGCGGGCCTGACCACCATCGTCGGCAGCACCGAGGCCGAAGCACGCCGGCGCCGCGACGAACTGGTCGACCTGATTCCGTGGGACTACAGCCTGACGCGGGTCGCCGGCACCCTGGGCATCACGCCCGATCGTTTGAAGCTCGACGAGCGCTTGCCTGAAGACCTGCCGCTCCCCGGCAATGGCAACGGCAACCACACCTTCTTCAACGCCGTGGTCGCCGCCGGCCGCACGCACGGCTACACGGTGCGAGAGCTGATTCGCGAGCTGGCGGGCGGTGGTGGCCACCGCGTGATCGTCGGCACGCCGGAGCAGATTGCCGACGACATCGAACGCTGGTTCAAGGCCGGCGCGGCCGACGGCTTCAACCTGATGCCCGATGCGCTACCGCATGGGCTGCAGGACTTTGTAGACGGCGTGGTGCCGATCCTGCAGAAGCGCGGGATCTTCCGCACGGAGTACGAGGGGCGCACGCTGCGCGATCACCTCGGGTTGGCGCGCCCCGAAGGAAGAGCGGCGCAGCGGCTGACGGCTTAGCGCGTTCGGGGGGCGATCACGCCGACGGCGTGCCTTGCTCCGCGAATGTCCTCCGGCCTGCGGCCTCCCCCTTTATTTCGCTGCGCAAGACACCCCATCGACGTGATCGTTGTCAGCACCGGTCGTTGATCGAGCCGAACAAGCGCTGCGCCTGGTGTGCACAGGGCATCGGGTGCTCCCCGCAGCGAAATAAAGGAGGAGGGGCGAAGCCCCGGGGGACATTCGCGGAGGGGAGTACCCGGTGTCCTGTGCACGCGCCCTGAACGACCCCAGAGGCGCCTACTCGTCAGCGTCGTTCCCAGTCAGCGACAGGACCTCTTCGACAAACGCCTCGAACAAAGGCAGCGAAGCAGGCAAGCCGTCAAAAGACTCAACCTCCCCCGCATCGAAGAAATGCGGCTTGCCAGCCGGCAACGAAGCCCATTCGCCAGCCTCCAGCAACAGCCCCAGATAGCCGTCCGCAGTAGGCACATAGAACAGACCCGCGCTGTCGAGCACGCGCTGCCCCTTCTTCTTGCCTCGCCCCCAGCTCACGCCCTGCCCCGCCAGTTTTTCGGTGATCCAGCCGTCGCACACGTGCGTGTCGCACCAGCTTCCTTGGGCATCGAATACGGCCAGAACGGGCATGGGAATGTCCTTTGACTGAGGGAGAGAACGAAAAGAAAGAGTTGCTTACTGCAGGAAGCTGGGCTTCGCGTAGCCCTGGAACTTGCTGTCGACCACCGCCTTGAATTCCTTCGAACGGTAGACCTCGGCAATGTCCTTGGCCCACTGCGTGTTCTTGTCTGCGGTCTTCACGGCCACCACATTCAGGTAGTAGTCGGGCGTCTTCTCAAGCACCACGGCTTCGGTGAGCTTCAGGCCCGACGAGATCGCGAAGTTGCCATTGACGATCGCGTATTCGGTGTCGCCCAGCGAGCGCGGCAGTTGCGCCGCCTCGAGCGGAATGAACTTCAGCTTCTTCGGGTTTTCAGCCACGTCCTTTTCGGTCGAGCGCAGCGCGTCGATGCCCGGCTTGAGCGTGATCAGCTTGTTCTGCTCCAGCAGCACCAGCGCGCGGGCCAGGTTGCTCGGGTCGTTCGGCAGCGTCACGCGGTCGCCTTCCTTCGCTTCGGCCAGCGTCTTGCGCTTGGTCGAGTACACGCCCATGGGCGCGATCGGGCCTTGCACCAGCTCGGTGATGTCCAGCTTCTGGTCGGCCGCGAACTTCTTCAGGTAGACCTGATGCTGGAAGAAATTGGCGTCGAGCGAGCCCTGGGCCAGCGCCAGGTTGGGTTGCACGTAGTCGTTGAACTCCACCAGCTTGACCTTGTAGCCCTTCTTTTCGAGCAGCGGCACGATGCCTTGCTTGAGCTGGTCGGCGTTGGAGCCGGCGGTGCCGCCGATCACCAGGTTCTTCTTGGCGGGGTCTTGCGCATGGGCCTGCAGCGACAGGCCGCCCAGAGACAGGACAGACAGCGCGGACAGCGACAGGGCAAGAACGGAACGGCGCAGGAAAACGGTCTTCATGAGATGAAAAGAACTGAGAAAAAAAGAAAGATCAACGCTTGTCGAGCCTGCTTGCCGTGGTGTTGCCCACGAACTGCAGGATCTGTACCAGCACCACGAGCAACGCCACGGTGAGCACCATCACGTCGGTCTGGAAACGGTAGTAGCCGTAGCGGATGGCCAGGTCGCCGATGCCGCCGCCGCCCACCACGCCGGCCACGGCCGAGTACGACAGGAAGCTCACGGCCAGCACGGTCAGCGCCAGCACCAGGCCCGAGCGGGCCTCGACCAGCAGCACGCGCCAGACGATCTGCAGCTCGGTCGCGCCCATGGCATGGGCCGCCTCGATCACGCCGCGCGGCACTTCGCGCAGGCACTGGTCGACCAGCCGGGCCAGGTACGGAATGGCCGCGAACGACAGCGGCACCGCGGCCGCCAGCGGCCCGATCGACGTGCCCGCGATCACCCGCGTGAACGGCACCAGCGCCACCAGCAGGATGATGAAGGGGAACGAGCGCACCGTGTTCACGATCCAGTTGAGCACCAGGAACGCGGGCTTGTTCTCCAGCGACTGGCCCGGGCCCAGCAGGAACAGCAGGATGCCCAGCGGCCCGCCGATCAGCACGGCCGCCGTGAGGCCGATGGCCAGCATCATGAAAGTCTGGCCCGTGGCAACCCACAGCTCGGGGAGGATGGGGGCGATGTTCTCAAACATAGGCGGGCTCCTTGGCGGCGGCTGCTGCAGCAGCAGTGGCGGCAAGGCCTTGCTGCGCCTGCTCGCGCACGTCGCGCTCGCGCCGGCGCACCAGCTCGTCGATTTCGCGGCCCAGCGCGGTCTTGCGCGGCTCGTTGGGCGCCTCTTCGACCGCGAACTGCTCGATCAGCCGGCCCTTTTCAAGAATGGCCACGTTGCGGCACAGCACCTCGACCACCGACAGCTCGTGCGTCACGATCACGATGGTCACGCCGATCTTCTGGTTGATGTCGCGCAGCGTCTCCAGGAGCGAGCGCGTGGTTTCGGAGTCGAGCGCCGAGGTGGGCTCGTCGCACAGCAGCACCTGCGGGCGCGGCGCCAGCGCGCGGGCGATGGCCACGCGCTGCTTCTGCCCGCCCGACAGTTGCGCCGGGTAGGTGTCAATCTTCTCGGCCAGGCCCACCAGGGCCAGGCATTCGCGCACGCGGGCGTCGATCTCGTCCTTCGAGTGGCGGCCGTGGATCTTCAGCGGGAAGGCCACGTTGTCGAACACCGTGGCGTTCTGCAGCAGGTTGAACTGCTGGAAGATCATGCCGATGTTCTGGCGCGTGTCGCGCAGCTCGCCGCGCGACAGCGTGGTCAGGTCGCGCCCGCCCACGAAGACCTGGCCCGCGTCGGGCCGCTCCAGCAGGTTGATGAGGCGCAGCAGGGTCGACTTGCCGGCGCCGCTCTTGCCGATCAGGCCGAACACGTCGCCCTGCTGGATCTCGAGCGACAGCGAATGCACGGCGTCGAACACCTCGCCGCTGGGCAGTGCGAAAGACTTCTGCACGGATTGAAGTCGGATGACCGGCGCCGCGCTGCCGCGGCCCGCATCGGGCGAAGGATGGCTCATGGGAGAAAAAGGCGGCCAGCGAGGGCGCCGGACGCGAAGGTTCGCGAAAAAGGTGCCGAGTATGAAAACAAAAGCGGCAGAAGGGAACGAAGAAAAAGGATGCTGTTTATATCCTTAAATGCATATGAAATCCGCGTGGCGCGCCATACACGCCATATCGATATGCCTATTCGTTCGTTCCCAATCGCGTGCTGCAGTGCCACATTCGCGCCTTCATTTTTTTGATTTCGCACTGTCATGCACACCACTTTCAGCCGCCGCAGCCTTTTCATCGCCACGCTGGCCGCGGCCCTTTTCGGCGGCAGCGCCGCATTCGCCCAGGACAAGAACACCCTCAAGGTCGGCATTTCGGTCGGCAGCGCCGAGCAGGTGTTCGAAGTGGTCAAGAAGGTCGCCGCCAAGGACGGCCTGACGATCCAGCTGGTGGTGTTCAACGACTACCAGCTGCCCAACGCCGCGCTGGCCTCGGGCGACCTGGACGCCAACGCCTTCCAGCACCAGCCCTTCCTGGACAACCAGAACAAGGCGCGCGGCTTCGACCTCGTGCCCGTGGGCCTGACCATCACGGCCCCGCTGGGCTTCTACTCGCGCAAGATCAAGTCGATCGACCAGTTGCCCGACGGCGCCTCGGTCGGCATCCAGAACGACCCGTCGAACGGCAACCGCGCCTTGCTGCTGCTGCAGCAGGCCGGCCTGATCACGCTCAAGCCCGAAGCCGTGAAGAACAACACCGCCACCCCGCTGGACGTGGTGACCAACCCCAAGAAGCTCAAGCTGATTGCGCTGGACGCCGCCCAACTGCCGCGCTCGCTGGACGACCTGGCCATTGCCGCCATCAACAACGACTACGCCGAGAAGGCCGGCCTGTCGCTGAACAAGGACGCCGTGATCAAGGAAAACGCCAAGAGCCCCTATGCCAACCTGATCGCCGTGCGCCGCGCCGACAAGGACAAGCCCTGGGCCAAGCGCCTGGTGGCGGCCTACCAGTCGCCGGAGGTGAAGAGCTTCATCGAGACGCAGTTCAAGGGGTCGCTCGTCCCCGCGTTCTGATTTCCGGTCTTTCTCCCTCCCCTCCCGGGGGAGGGCCGGGGTGGGGGCCAGCGGCGCCAGCACC